>JAZOBZ010000001.1:0-2928 GCA_045596245.1 Alistipes sp.
ATTCCGTATGTTGTAATTATCGGCAGCAACGAGTTGGCAGAGGGTAGGGCAACCGTTAAGAATATGACAACAGGCGAGCAGAGCCTTGTTGCATTTGACGAAATAGCAAGCCTTATCAAATAACATTTATATCGCGAACAGATATGACAACCCCTCAACCCGCTACTAGCTCATCGGCAACATTTGCCGATAGCAAGCCTCACTACCTTCTGCTTGATGCGTTGCGAGGTGCAGCGGCTTTGATGGTTGTATGGTATCACTTTTTCGAGGGCTTTGCCTTTGCCGAGGGTAGCGCAATCACAACTTTCAACCATGGACATTTGGGGGTTGATTTGTTCTTTATGCTTTCGGGTTTTGTTATCAGTTACGCTTACGATGACCGTTGGCATCGTACGCCTAACCCTCTTACGCTCAAAGAGTTCTTCAAGCGAAGACTTATCCGTCTGCACCCTATGCTCATTATGGGTGCGATAATCGGCTTCGCAACTTTCTGCTTGCAGGGTGGTGTAAAGTGGGACGGCACGCCGACTCCGATGTCGTGGTCGTTGGTGGCGTTGGTACTTACGATGCTCTTTATTCCTGCCTATCCCGGTGCACAATACGACCTGCGTGGCAATGGTGAGATGTTCTCGCTGAACGGACCGAGCTGGTCGCTCTTCTTCGAGTATATCGGCAACCTGCTCTATGCGCTTATTATCCGCCACTTGGGTAATCGTGCTTTGGCGGTGCTGACAGCTGCATTGGGCGTGGCATGGTGTTGGTTTGTTACAGCCGATGTTTCGGGCTACGATATGATAGGTATTGGTTGGACTCTCGACACTGTCAATTTCTTCGGAGGCTTGTTGCGTATGTTGTTCCCGTTCTCGTTGGGTATGGTTATGGCTCGCAACTTCAAACCTGTAAAGATTAAGGGTATCTTCTGGATT
Source organism: Alistipes sp. (assembly GCA_045596245.1). Taxonomy (GTDB): domain Bacteria; phylum Bacteroidota; class Bacteroidia; order Bacteroidales; family Rikenellaceae; genus Alistipes. The sequence continues at coordinate 927 of JAZOBZ010000001.1, forward strand.
GCGTGGGCGGTGTTATTCGGACTATTCTCTGTGCCTGCATTTGCAAAGTGTGGCGCAGTGAGCATAAACGGTCTGTACGAGTTCGCTTGCATATTGTTTGTATTCCCTGCAATCGTATGGTTTGCTGCATCGGGCGAAACGACAAACAAATTCTCGTCATTGGTTTGCAAATTCTTGGGCGATATATCCTATCCGTTGTATATCGTTCATTACCCTGTGATGTACCTCTTCTATGCTTGGTTGATTGAGAACAAACTCTATACACTCGGCGAGACTTGGCATGTGGTAATAATGGTCTTTGCAATCAACATTGCACTTGCATACGCCTGCTTGAAACTCTACGATGAACCTGTACGCCGTTGGCTTACAAAGCATCTTATCAATAACAAATAGGTTTTTTGAATTATAATTTTGCACTCTGCATTTTGAATTCTGAATTTTGCATTTTGAATTTTGCATTTTAAGTTATGGAGTCTTTGGGATTTATACAGTGGTGTTTGGATAATCTGAACTATTGGACTATCACTCTGTTGATGGCTATTGAGAGTTCGTTTATTCCATTTCCGAGCGAGGTGGTTGTTCCGCCTGCGGCATACAAGGCTGCCGCAAGTGGCGAACTGAATGTATGGTTGGTGATATTTTTCGCTACACTTGGTGCGTTGATTGGCGCATTTATCAACTACTACCTCGCCGTATGGCTTGGCAGACCTATCGTCTATAAGTTCGCAAACAGCCGTATCGGTCACATGTGTCTGCTCGATGAACAGAAGGTCGTAAAGGCGGAGGAGTTCTTTGTGCGCTATGGTGTGGCGGCAACGCTCGTTGGTCGTCTTGTGCCTGCGGTGCGTCAGCTTATCTCCATTCCGGCAGGCTTGGCACGAATGAATATCGCCAAATTTGCCCTCTTCACCGCTATCGGTGCGGGATTGTGGAATGGTGTATTGGCAGCACTCGGCTACTTCCTCGAAGCGGTAGTTCCCGAGGAGCAACTTATCGCTACCGTAACCAAGTATAGTCACGAAATAGGCTACGGCATTATGGCAGTGGTGGCATTGGCTCTCGCCTACCTTATTTATAAGGGAGTGAAGAAATAGCTACAAGCTATTTCAATTGAGAATTGACAATTGAGAATTAAAGGTATCGTCAAGTTTGTCTTACTGATTTTTTAATTCTGAAATTTTTAATTCTAAATATAATTATATATATTTGTGTTATGAATGAAAAAATGTAGGGTATGAAATATAAAAGAATACTTCTGAAATTGAGTGGTGAGTCGTTGCAGGGAGAGCAGAAATATGGTATCTCGATGGAACAGGCTCGTGTCTATGCACAGCAGATTAAGGAGGCACAGGCACTTGGCACAGAGATTGGTATTGTGATTGGTGGTGGCAATATCTTTCGTGGATTGCAGGGCGCAAAGAAGGGTTTTGACCGCGTGAAGGGCGACCAGATGGGTATGTTGGCAACCATTATCAACTCGTTGGCTTTGCAGGCGGTGCTGGTAGATGAGGGAGTGAAGTGTAAGGTGCTGACCTCTATCCGTATGGAGCCTATCGGCGAGTACTACTCGAAGGATAAGGCTCTCGAATATCTGCGTGAGGGTTATGTCGTGATTATCGGTGGCGGAACATCGAATCCATACTTCTCGACCGATTCGGCTTCGGCACTGCGTGGTATCGAAATTGAAGCTGATGGCTTCTTTAAGGGTACCCGTGTAGATGGTGTCTATACCGCCGACCCCGAGAAGGACCCTACGGCTACGAAGTTCGATGAGATTTCGTTCGATGAGATTTATGCACGAAATTTGAAGATAATGGATATGACAGCCTTTACCCTCTGTAAGGAGAATGGCTTGAATATTATCGTTTTCGATATGGATACTCCGGGCAACCTTATGAAGGTATTGACGGGTGAAAATATCGGAACACTTGTACATAAATAAAGGAAAACTAAGGACTGAACACTATGGCACGAAGACATCAAAAGAAGAGCACTTTGAGTA
>JAZOBZ010000002.1:0-2384 GCA_045596245.1 Alistipes sp.
ATTGCTGCTGTTTTAGTATGCAAAGATATAAAAAATAATCTATCGTTTTAGCAGTATCTATAAAAAAATAGCAAAAATCGCTTTTTGTGAAAAAACTTTTTGCGAAAGTGTTGTTTATTTTCGCAGGAAATGGTATCTTTGCCAAGATTGTGGGGGCGTATGTCCCAAACGCAGTATTTAGAACAAATTTTTTCTTTAACCAAATAAAAACCAAAACTATGAAAGTATCTCACATTGAGCATCTCGGCATCGCAGTTAAGAGCCTTGATGAGGCGATTCCTTATTGGGAGGGCGCACTTGGATTGAAGTGTTACAAAATTGAGGAGGTTGCAGACCAGAAGGTTCGTACCGCATTCTTTATGCTTGGCCAGACCAAGATTGAGCTTTTGGAGGCTACTTCGGAGGACTCTCCTGTTGCAAAGTTTGTAGAGAACAAGGGCATCGGTATCCACCATATGGCTCTCGCTGTTGAGGGTATCGAGGAGCAGTTGGCTGACGCTGAGGCTCAGGGTATCCGTCTTATCGACAAGACTCCACGCAAGGGTGCTGACGGTATGACTATCGCATTCCTTCACCCAAAGAGCACACAAGGTATTCTTACAGAGCTTTGCGAAAAGAAGTAAAAAATCGTTCTGATTGGCTCTTTTTGCACGAGTGTGTCGGACGCCAAAATGCTCACATAGGTTTACTATGCTGCGCTTTTGTCGCCTAACATCGCACAAAAATAGCTCAATCATTTACGATTTTTTGGTGATTGGCTTTTGTAAAACAAACTCAATCATTTACGACTTTTTGGAAATTGGAATTATTCGGGGTGGTGATTATTTATACGAAAGAGTAGCGCCGCAGGCCTAAATAAAAATACCATTAATTGTCAATTGTCAATTATCAATTGTCAATTAAAACAATGGCTAAAAGCAAAATTACAATGCGCCTAAATAATATGATTCCGAATGAAAAGTAGAAAAATCTTTACAAAAATTTTATAAATAGCTATGAGCGAAATTCAAAACAAAATCAACAAACTCATCGAGAACCGTGAAACGGCTCGTATGGGTGGTGGCGAGAAGGCTATCGCAAAGCAGCACGAGAAGGGTAAGTTCACCGCTCGTGAGCGTATTCAGATGTTGCTCGATGAGGGCAGCTTCGAGGAGTTCGATATGTTCGTAACTCACCGTTGCTACGACTTCGGTATGGAGAAGAAACACACTTTCGGTGATGGCGTAGTAACAGGTTATGGTACTATCGATGGTCGCCTCGTCTATGTATTTGCACAGGACTTTACCGTAACAGCAGGTTCGTTGTCGTTGGCTTTGGCTGACAAGATTTGCAAGGTTATGGATATGGCAATGCGCAACGGCGCACCTTGCATCGGCTTGGACGACTCGGGTGGTGCTCGTATTCAGGAGGGTGTAAATGCTTTGGCAGGTTACGCTAATATCTTCCAGCGCAATGTGATGTCTTCGGGTGTTATTCCGCAGATTTCGGCTATCTTCGGTCCTTGCGCAGGTGGTGCAGTTTATTCGCCAGCTTTGACCGACTTTATCATCATGAAGAAGAACACTTCGAATATGTTCTTGACCGGTCCGAAGGTTGTTAAGACTGTAACCGGTGAGGATGTAACACAGGAGCAGTTGGGTGGCGCAGTAGTTCACACCACAAAGTCGGGTGTTGCACAGTTCGCAGTTGATACCGAGGAGGAGGGTATTGCTTTGATTCGCAAACTCATCTCTTACATGCCACAGAACAATATGGAGGACGCTCCATTGGCAATGTGTACCGACCCTATCGCTCGCTTGGAGGATTCGCTCAACGAGATTATCCCTGACAACCCTAACCAGGCTTACGATATGTACGATGTTATCAAGGCTATCGTTGATAATGGCGACTACTTGGAGTCGGCTGCTTCGTACGCAAAGAACATCATTACCTGCTTCGCTCGTTTCAACGGCCAGTCGGTAGGTATCATCGCCAACCAGCCAAAGTTTATGGCGGGTGTATTGGATATCAACGCTTCGCGTAAGGCTGCTCGCTTCGTACGTTTCTGCGATGCGTTCAACATTCCTATCGTTACTCTCGTCGATGTTCCGGGATTCTTGCCTGGTACAACACAGGAGTATGGTGGCGTTATCTGCCACGGTGCAAAATTGCTCTTCGCATACTGCGAGGCTACTGTACCAAAGGTAACCGTTACATTGCGTAAGGCTTATGGTGGTGCTTATATCGTGATGTCGTCGAAGCACATCCGTGGCGATATCAACTACGCTTGGCCATCGGCAGAGATTGCCGTTATGGGTGCATCGGGTGCAGTTGAGGTGTTGCACGCAAAGGCTTTGGCAGAGTTCACTGACCCTGAGGCTAAGGCTAAGTTCGTAGCAGAGAAG
>JAZOBZ010000003.1:0-20254 GCA_045596245.1 Alistipes sp.
CCTGTGCCGTTGCATCTGCGCAATGCCGTAACCGACCTGATGGCGGAGCAGGGCTATGGCGATGGCTATAAGTATGCTCACGACTACGAGGGTAATTTTGTGGAGCAGGAGTTTATGCCGGAGTCGCTCAAAGGTAAGCAATTTTACCACCCGAATACCGGTAATCAGACTGAGCAACGCATAGCCGAAAGGCTGAAAATGCTTTGGAACAATAAATATGAATAGAATGAAAAGGTTTATACTATTTGCAACACTGATTTTCACTATGGCGACACTCTCTGCACAAACTAAACCGACAACCTACTGCTTTGTAGAGGGCGAAAAGCCGTTGTATCTCGACCACTATCGCGCCGAGGGTGAGGGCTTGCACCCTTGCGTGTTGTTCGCCTTTGGTGGTGGTTTTTCGCATGGCAATCGTGCCGATGAACGATATATGCCATACTTTGAGATGTTGCTTGCGCGGGGTTTTGATGTTGTGTCAATAGATTATCGACTCGGTATGGAGTATGCTCTCGACCCCGAGAAGGAGGTCGGACCATTGGAGGGCGCATGGGCAATGTATCGCTCGGTAAACTATGCTGCCGAAGATGTATTGCGGGCGTTGGATTATATCCTTATCAACGCCGTAAAGATGGGTATCGATATTTCCACTATTGTAGCAAGTGGTTCAAGTGCGGGGGCTATTGCCGTGTTGCAGGCTGAAAACTACCTTGCAAACCATTCGCACTACGCCAAAAACATCTCTGCCGACTACAACTTTGCAGGTGTAATAGCCTTTGCAGGAGCGATTTATTCGGTATTCGGCGAGCCCGATTGGAAGTATAAGCCTTGCCCTATAATGCTATTTCACGGCAATGCTGACCGCAATGTGCCATATCGCAAGGCCACAATTTTAGGAACGGGATTCTATGGCTCGGACTATATTGCCGAACAGTTACACGACTTGGGGGCAACCTACTATTTCCACTCGGCACACTATCGTGACCACGCTCTTGCGCTCACTCCACTAACAGATAATCACGATGAGATTATCGATTTCCTTGGTCGTTGTGTCCTCGGTAGGGAGAATATGCAATATACCAATGAATATATAGACGAGAGTATTGAGCCGTGTAAAACCGATTTTACGGTGCAGGAGTATCTTAACTCGAACTACTCCAATTAAAAGGTAACAGTGCAAAAAGCATCGCTTTTTGCACTGTTACTGTATATGCTCTAATCGTTGTTGGACTGCCACTATATTATTTCGAAGGCAATCTCCATCATGTCGGTAAAGGTCTTCTCGCGTTGCTCTGCCGTTGTCTCCTCGTGTGTTACGAGCGAGTCAGAGATGGTACATATACAAAGTGCCTTATTGCCACTGCGTGCAGCATTCATATAGAGAGCAGAAGCCTCCATCTCGACCGCTAAAACGCCCATCTTTTGCCACTGTTTCCATGCCTCAGGATTATCGTTGTAGAATATCTCGCTGGCAAGGATATTTCCAACAGCATATTTAACCCCCATCGACTTCGCCTTCTCTACCGCAGCACTTAACATTTCGTAGTCAGCGATAGGGGCGTAGTTGCCCGGAAGAGCATACTGTACGGCGTAGTTGGAGTTGTCGCACGCACCTTGTGCAATGACGATATCTCCAATATGTAAATTGGGTTGATATGCACCCGCAGAACCTGTGCGGATAATACGCTTTACGCCGTAAAAGTTAAATAATTCAAAGGTGTAGATGCCGATTGATGAGATGCCCATTCCGTGTCCCATTACCGAAATCTCTTTGCCTTTGTAAGTTCCTGTATAGCAGTACATACCTCGTACTTGACTAACCAATTTAGGATTTTCGAGATAGCGCTCTGCCATAAACTTCGCACGCAACGGATCGCCCGCCATAATAACGCGCTCGGCAATCTCTCCTCGCTTTGCTCCAATATGTGGAGTAGGTGTCAAATCTGTCATAAAAATCTAATTATTTTGCATAAAATTTATAGATACAAGTGTGCTTGTAAACCTCTCCCGGATTCAGCTCAATACTTGGAAATGATGGCTGATTTGGGGAGTCGGGATAGCGTTGTGTTTCGAGTGCAAGAGAACCGTAGCGTACGACAGGTTTGCCATATTTACTCTTGTAGGAGCCGTTAAAGAAGTTTCCGCTGTAAAGCTGCATTCCAATCTGGTCTGTGTGAACCTCCATGCCACGACCACTCTTTGGGGAGTATAGGTCGGCAACTTTGATGATTCTGCCATCGTCTTCGCGCTCTATAACCCAGTTGTGGTCATATCCCGAATTGATTTTGAGTTGAGGGTGCTCATCATTGATGCGCTCGCCGATTGTGTGCGGCTCGCGGAAGTCGAAAGCTGTCCCTTCGATATTTAGAATTTCGCCCGTAGGGATAAGATAGTCGTCCACCGGAGTAATTGCTTTGCTCTTTATAGTGAGCACATGGTCAAGAATTGTGCCCTCGCCATCGCCTTCAAGGTTGAAAAATGAGTGGTGCGAGAGGTTTAATACGGTCTTTGCATCGGTAGTGCCGTTGTATTCGACAATAAACTCATTGTCATCAGTAAGGCGATAGACCATATTGATTGTGCGATTTGCGGGGAAACCGTCTTGTCCGTCAGGAAGGAGGGTGGTGAATATAATTTCATTTTCGCTGCATGATTTGACATCCCAGACAACGCGATCCACGCCGAGTGTTCCGCCATGAAGTGTGTGTAAGTTTTTGTTGTTTTTTGGCAGATTGTACTCCTTGCCGTCAAGTACAAACTTGCCAAAGGCGATGCGGTTTGCAACAGGACCAACTGCTGCTCCGAGATAGCGTTCGCTGGTGCTGTTGATATATCGGTCGATATTTTCAGGGCCAATTTCGACATCTGCGTAATTACCATTTCGGTCGGGCACCCATAGAGATACTACTCGTGCTCCGTAGTTGGTAACCTGCATCACGAGGTCGCCCGCTTTGAGGGTGTAGAGCGAAATATCCTTGCCATCAACTGTTGTCTCGAAATTGGCCTTGTTGAGTAGGACTATTTGCTCGGCTTTTGGTGAGCAGGATAGCGTTAGTACTACTGCTAAAATGAAGATAAAGGTTTTCATGTTTTTTAGGTTTTAGAGTTGTTTTTTCTCGTTTTGTTGCTACAAATATAAGAAAAAAATGAAATAGTGCCGTTATTTCGTTCAAAATTATTATCTTCGCTCTCGCGAAAGTTCAGTTATCTGTTTTTTTTTGCTTACACAGACTTTTAATTTTTAATTTACTATATTGTGGAAGTTCGTATAGCCGAAGATTGGAAAGCGTTGCTCCAAGGGGAATTTGATAAGCCCTATTTTGCGGAGTTGGTTGATTTTGTGAAGAGTGAGTATGCCTCACGGCAGATATTTCCGGCAGCCCGAAATATCTTCCGAGCATTCGATAAATGCCCGCTTGATAAGTTGAAGGTCGTGATTATTGGACAAGATCCATATCATGGTGATGGTCAGGCGAATGGTCTATGCTTTTCGGTTGATGACGGAGTCGATTTTCCTCCATCGTTACGCAATATATTCAAAGAGGTCTCGGAGGATACGGGTAAGCCTATCCCGTTGAGTGGAAACCTCGACCGTTGGGCAGAGCAGGGTGTGCTTATGTTGAATGCTGTGCTTACGGTACGAGCTCATGAGGCTGCATCACATGCAGGCCGAGGCTGGGAGCAATTTACTGATGCGGTGGTGCGACTTATTGCCGAGCATAAGCAGGGCGTTGTCTATATGTTGTGGGGTAGTTATGCACAGAAAAAAGGTGCAATGGTGAACGCTTCGCATAATTTGATATTGAAGGCAGTCCACCCATCTCCGCTATCGGTATATCGAGGTTTCTTTGGCTCAAAACATTTCTCGAAGGCAAATGCTTATCTTGTTGCTAATGGGCAAGTTGCAATTGATTGGTAACTGATTGTTGAAAAATCGTGCAAAATGTGGATAAAAAACCATTGAAAATAGTTGATTAATTTAAATTGTTTTGTAACTTTGCAAAACCAATTGGACCGAATAATGAGGGGGCGTATCCTCTGGTTATTCATAAAGTGACACTTTAAAATTTTGATTGTATGTTAATTAGCAGGGCTTGTTTGTGTATTAGCAGGTCTGTATGAGAAGAGTAGTATCGCTTCGTTTGTTTCGGGGCGAGGATATTTTTTTGTCTTTTGCGTACGCGCGCACGATATAATGCGCGCAAAGGATGGAAGAAAAGAACGATAGAAGAGAGACGAACAAAAGAGTGGATTGATAAAATAAACAGAAATAATTTTAATAATTTTTAACTAATTCAAAAAACTATTAGCGTGAAAAATTTTACTAAACTTTTGATGACGGTAGTTCTGCTTGCAAGTTACTCTTGTGTGCAAGATACGACCGAAGACTTGGCTCCGGTAATTTCGGCGCCAGGCAGTGGAAGTGGAGTGGCTGGAACGCTGCAAGTTGCTTTGCCAACCCCATCTCGTACGGAGTTGGGCGACAAGGGTGCTGACGGTAAGTATCCGGTGTATTGGTGCGCAGAAGATGGCAATGAAGATGTCCTCTCTGTGAACGGTGCGCCTACTACCAAGATTACCCTCGTGGAACCGGACGGCAATAACCGCAGTTCAGTGGCTATTTTTGATATGCCACTCCAAGTTTCGATTCCTTACAACATCGTCTATCCTTATTCGGAGGGCGTTGATGTGGACACCCAATCGGGTATGTATCCTGTGAAGTTTGCTTTGAAACAGAAGCATACCGAGGGTTCATTTGCTCAGGGTAGTGCTCCTATGTATGCATGGTCGGACGGATTCAGCGAGGTGAACATGGTTCACCTTTCGACAGTTCTTCGATTTACTATTAAGGCGAAGGCTGGCGAGAAGGTGAATTTGAAGTATATCTCGGTGTCAACCGCAAAAGCAGAGCCTATCTCGGGTATATTCGATGTCTATTGCGGTAGCAGTGATGAGAATGATGAGCGTGCAGGAGAGCTTAAACCTCGTAGTGGAGCAAATTCCTCTGTGTTCTACACATTCGAGAGTGATAGCTACGAACTTGGTGATACTCCTCAGACATTCTACATTGTTGTACCAAAGGGCGAGTATGAGAGATTCGATGTTAATTTCGTAGATGTCGATGGAGGCGTTTGTGTTAGATCGTTTGAGGCTTCTGGCGAGGACAAGGTTTTGCAGGGTGGCAAGGTTCGCGAATTTCCGGAGATTGAGTACAACTCTGATAGCAAGATGTTGCTCATCGGTAGCGATGCAGATATGTTGACATTTGCTACCGAGGTTGAGAATGGCACATTCAACCAGAAATACAATGGAGGCGCACTCCTCGTGTCGAATGTCGATATGACAGATGTCGAGTGGAAGAGTGTCGAGGGATATACCTCTGTATTCGAGGGTCGTGAATATACCATTAAGGGTTTAAAAGCTCCTCTGTTTGGCGAGAATGTAGTGGCTACCATATCAAATGTAAATGTTGAGGGAGAGATTACCGAGACAGCAAATGGTAAGGTTGGACTTATTGCTCGTTCTCTCGCTTCGGGAGGTGCGATTGTAAACTGTTCGGCAAAGGGTAAGCTTACTTACAGCAATCCTGAGATTACGGTGTCAAACGACCTCCGTTTGATTAACATTGGTGGAATTGTCGGAGGTATATATGGCGGTAGCCTATCTCTTTCGAGCAGCGATGTTGAGGTCGTGGTTAATAGTATCGGACCAAAGAATGAGGTTAATCAGTATCTTCCATGTGTCGGTGGTGTTGTAGGATATGTTTGCAATGCCGATGATGTACAGTCTGTTGTTGTTGAGAATGAGAACAACGGAAAGGTTGTTTGGAATGATGATTCTGAGAGTCAGAGTGTTTGTCCATACATTGGAGGAGTTGTAGGTTATGTAGTTGCGGGAGAGTTCTCTGATAATGAAAATAATGCCGAATTGACCATTGCAAAACCTATGTACGACCTCGATTGGGGCGGTGTTGCAGGAGCATCGGCAACTTCGTTGTATCGTTGCGACAACAACGGACATCTTACCATCGACAAGGAGATTACAACTGCTCATGTTGGAGGTGTTGTTGGTCGCTTGGAGTCAATCGAAAACTCAAAACCTTCGATGGAGGATTGTGATAACTATGGAAAGTTGACCTTTGAGGACGATTTTGTTATCAAAAAGTCGTGCGATATCGGTGGTGTCGTATCTTATGCCGAAAAGGGAGTTAAGATTGTTCGTAACTGCCACAACTACGGTAATATCTCCTATGACGGTCAGTGTATCTTTGTTAGTGCGACTAACAGTAATGGTGTTAACGGTGGTTCTTCGAATGCTTCGTTGCATCTTGGTGGAGTAGTTGGTATTTGCTACGCAGAGTTGCTTTCTAACTGTGATAATAAGGAGGGTGCCGATATCGATATCGCCGGAGGAGTAGCGAGTCTTAATAGCGATACCGATTCATCGAAACTATCAAGTATCGCAGGTGTAGTAGGCTCTCGTTGTGGTAAGCAGGCAAAACTTGGTTGTGAGTCGCCTGTTTGCACTGAGGATTGCGACAATGAAGGTCGCATCACATGTCGCTATACATATCTTGGTTACCCACTTATTGCGACATCAGCTTGTATCGGTTTGCTCGATTCTGATAAGGTGGATAACTGCCATAATGCCAAGAGTGGAGAGTTCTTGTATCAGACATCTATTGCGGTAGATAATGTTGGAACAGAGACTACATCTCGAAGAGTACTATACTTGTCGGGCTTGATTTCGAGCTTGTTCTCAGACTGCTTGGATATCAAGAATTGTAGTAATGCAGGTAAGTTTATATACGACAACGCTTCCGGAAAGAATATCTACATGTCGGGCTTGTTGGGTTATGCAAAGAGTGCAAGTGCAAAACTCGATGGTTGTAGAAATGAGGGACAGATTGTAGTAGGTGATAATATCTCGTGTGACCAGTTGTTGTTGGGTGGTATTGCAGCCTCGACCTCTACATACGAGAACCTGTCGTACAATAACTGCTATAATTTGGGTGAGATATCGGTGAATGCAGTCTCTAATTCGAGTATCTATCTTGGCGGATTGTTCGGAAAGACTGAGACCTCTAACTCCCAGACGGAGACTTTGGGTGGATTGTATAATGCAGGTGCAATCTCTTTTGCAGGAAGTGCTCCTGTTATATATATCGGAGGATATGCCGGCTTGTACGAAGAAGAATTCCATAATGTTGAATTCGAGAATAGAGGAGAGGTGAACTTCCGACACAGACGAAACTCAACTATTGAAAATGCATATATTGGCGGATTTGTAGGTAAGGCAAATATCACACAGGGTGATTCGAGCGTTACAGGTGTAAACTTCAAGGTATCTAATACCGGAAGAGTATATTCAGACGGCTATGCAGTGAACTGTTATGTATCAGGAGGTATAGCTCATTTGACTTCTGCTATTAATGTGTTGGGTGTTCAGAATGGTGGAACTGTTGAAGTTGCTCAAAGTGAGGGTGTAACTAAGTATGCTGAGAATATCTATGTGTCGGGTGTTGCCGCATTCGCCAAGTTGAATGTTCCGTATGCTCAGGGAGCTACATCAACTTCATATCTTCGAACAATCAATAAATGTAGCAACGCGGGCTCTATTATATATAAAGGTACAGCTCTTGATGGAGCATATATCGGAGGCGTTGTAGGTCTGGCTCAGGCAACTCCTATCGTAGATTGCGAAAATACAGGTGAGATTAACTCTTCGGGACATGCCGGAGATTGGGAATCAAGACTGAAATCTGAGGGCGGACGCCGCTATGCTCAACTTCTTCGACACGACCTTGCCATTGGCGGTATCGTAGGAGAGACAGACCACGATTTGTATGCATGTACTAATGATGGTGCTGTAAAACACGAATGTCTGTTGAATCCGTTGAAGGTTGATGCATGGGGTGAGACTTCATCTTCTCGTTTCGATCTTGGAGGTATCGTAGGTCGTGTATATACAACAAGTACAAGTCAGTCGTATGTAAACCTTATCTCTTTGACCAACACTAAGAGAGGTGTTGTTACAATTGAGGGTTCGCCATACGCTACAACCAATACTTCATCTATTGGTCTTAGCAATAGCGCACCTCAGTCGAATGATGTCGATGATAATGACCGTACCAATACATTTACATATTACCGTGTAAATGCAGCGGGTATTGCTGGAAAATTGCTTGACAATTCAGAGCAGAATAAATTGACATTTACAGTATCTGGTTGTAAGAACGAAGCGCTTGTTGAGGCACCTAATGCAGGTAAGGCAAAGAACTTTAACATTGCAGGTGTTATCGGCGAGATTATGGCATGTTATGTTTCGGTAAGTGCTACTCATAATACAGGTAATGTTACCGTTGATAATGTTGGCTACGGAAATAGTACAGCTACAACAACAAGACACGCATCATATTTTGTGAATATGGGCGGTATTATGGCGCAGTGCTTCGATTACAGATGGAGACTATCGGGAACAAGCAAGGCCTTAGCTCACGAAACACTTACATTTGATAATTGTAGTAATAGCGGTAAACTCTATTACGGAGAGGTTGGAGCATCGTTGTGGCAGTGCGCAGGAGGTATCCTTGGTCAGGCACTTCACTATGTTGGTGATCTCGGAAGAGATAATAATGGAAAGACTATATACCGTTATTGTGATAAGCATATCACATTTAATAACTGCTCTAACTCAGGTGATATTGAGTATAAATCGTCTGCTATTTCGTTGAATTATACCTACTCTTATGGAGGTGGTATCTTGGGTTGCGCAAGTAACTCACAGAGTAATAGAGCGCAGCGTTTTGCAGCGTTAGATGTAACGCTGAACAACTGTTCGAATAGCGGAAGTATTCAGTTCGACCGTTGCAACGGCTATATTTCTACCAATAATAGCTATCTGTATAGCGCAGTTGGAGGTATGGTCGGATTCTTCTGCGGAGGAACGGGTGTTGGTGCTGGAGCAGCAACTTATGAAGGTCTATCGGGTAGAAGACCGTTAGATGATCTTTATCGCCTCCTCATTACCTCTTGTAAGAATAGTGGTCGTATTTGGGGCTATACAGGCTCTATCGGTGGTATTGTAGGTTTGGGTTATTGGTATGTGAAGATTACTGGTACCGAGGATAATCCAACTATCAATACAGGTGATATTGTAGTAGCAAGAAATGGTGGTTCTGTGGTGTTGCGTAATAACTACGGCTCGAAGGTTATCTATGCCGGTGGTATTGCGGGAACTCTTTGGGAGTACTATTCTGATACCAGATACTTCTGGAGAAATGCTAGTACTAATGAGGGTTGGCCTATGTATCCACTCGGTACGCAGTATGTACGCGTTGAGCACGCTGTTAATGAGGGCGATGTAGGTGGTACAGGTGCTGCTGGTGGTATAGTAGGTAACTACCAATCGTTGAAGATGGCAGCTGCAGAACTTGCACCTGATGTTGTTTACAAGGGCGGTATCGAGTTCTGTCGTAATACGGGTAATATCTACTCGTTGGAGGGTGCAACCTCTCGTGTAGGTGCTATTATCGGTATGGAGCGTAGTGTCCTTTTGTCGGAGTACACAAGTACAAGTACAAGTTTGACAGAGGATCCAATCGCAGCCAAAGTAGCTGCAAAAGAGTGGCCTCGTGGTGTTTCCAATTGTCAGGTTAGTGGAACAATACTTCGTGGTGCAAACCGTGTATTGCCAACCGATAAGGATACCTATCAGGATTGTATCTACGGAGAGAATTGGAACTCTAAGATTTTCGTTTCAACGGTTCCGAATACAAAGTATGATGGTTGCGTGTTCTATGAGAAGCCTGAGGAGAATACTCCCGACACAGGTGACGATGAGGGCGATGGCGGTGATGCACAACCAACAACAAGACGATAATAATTATAATAAAAAGATAAAAACATGTGTAAGATGAAATTAGCACTTTACATTATGGCTATATTCTCGTTTGCGTTGGTGGCATGTACTGACCGCCTTCCTGAGACGGCGATGCCAAATGTCGATAATGGTGCTATCACAATGGTTAGGGCTGAGGTTAAGCCTCTCCAATTGGAGGGTACTACCGAAGTTGGTAACTATCAGTGGAGCGAGAAGGCAAATATCGGCATTTATGGCTCGGCGGGCGTAAACGAGTTGTATCGTATTGTAAAGTCAACAACAGGAGATTATGAGGCATATTTCTACGGGAATGTGGTAGATGGCGAGATGATTGTCTATATGCCTTATTCGAGTGAAAGTGGTGCAAACGCTTTGGAGGGTAGAGTAAAGATGCATGCGGAGCAGACCTACTATCCTACCGCACTCGAACATTTGATGTACAACTCTGCATTTTTGGCATCGACTACAACGAATGAGGTTGTCTTTGACTACTATGCTGGACTTGTAGAGATTTCCATTGAGTACGATATCCAGAATATCGACTATGTGAAGGTTAAGGTTGCTAATATCAGTAAGGAGCAGGACTACAACGATTATGTTGCAGGATACCTCCCAATCCTTAGCACTGATACCGGCGTTGTCGAGGATAATAGCTCGGCAGAGGTGTGTGTAGGCGGTGTTCCAGAGGGAGTAAATGCTTCGGTTTCTGAGCCTGCGACATTGTGGGCAGCATTGGCTCCGGGTGTTTATCAGAACTTCGTTGTCGAGGTTGGAACCAAACAGAACGGTAGTGCCGTCTTCCCTGTTGAAGGACCATTCGAGGTTAAACCACGCGCTATTGCAGCTACCAAGTGTGTAGTAAAGAAGGTAGATCACAACAATGGCGTTGGCGACTTCGAAGGCGAAGAGGGAGAATTTAATTAGAGTAAATGGTATTGGATAATAAAAAAATAGATATTATGAAGAGAGCATATTTACTCTATATTATGGTTGCCTTGTTGGCAGTATGTGGCTGTACAAAGGTTGAAGTTATTGATGTGCAGGGTGAAGTCCTTGCTGTCAAGAGTGTACCTAAGACAGCGGGTGAGTTTCAGTTGCCTATTACGGTGAATGAGACTACACGACTCGTGTGGCGAGCACGCTCCCTTAGCGAGTGGTTGCATGTAAGTGATGAGGGTTGGAAACAGAATGCCTACAACATCACTATTAACTACGATTCGAATGAATCGACAATGTATAATCGTAACTTTGCCCGTGTGGGATATGTAGCGATTGATACTTATGATGGTTTCGTAACAGATACAATCGTTGTGAAGCAGCGAGGATTAACTGCTTCTATGAATATGTTTGATACGACAGTCGAGGCATCACAGACAAGTTGTGAATTGACCTTCGATTCAAATCTAATTGACGACTGTCGCTCAGGTCTTGTTCTGACAGCAGATGTAGATTGGGTTGAGAGTATCGAATATAGAGGTGAGGGAACTTCGTTGTTAGTAACATTCTCTGCAAATAGTGGTGCAGAGCGTACGGCAACTATCAAAGCAACCTTCACAGATGCTTGTGGCGAAACAACAGAAGAAACATGTTTACTCACTCAAAAGGCATTTGAATAATGAAAAAGATACTATATACACTAATTACAATGTCAATCTTCGCTGTGTCATGTACACAAGAGGTTTTGGTATCGCGTGACCATGACCTTGATGCGGAGGTTGTAGATATAGAGACCAAGATGAAAATGTCGGCTCTGTATTGCAATTTGAACGATACAGATGAGGAGGTTGACTTGCAGCAGTTTGGAGCATATCTCACTGAGAAAAGTGCCGATGTTGTTGCAATTGTGGCTCCGGCTCATGTTGCCGGTACCTCGTTTGTTTCTTGGTTGAACGACTACGCTGACGAGCATGATGCAGTTGCATTGGCCGTTACAAATGAGAACGATGGAAGACTCACTATGGCGGCTCTCGTTGATAAGAAGTACGAGGAGAGCATAATCTCTCATGAACTTCCGCAGTATGATTATATCAAGAATGCGGTTCTTCACTTCGAGGTCAACGGAATGCAGGTGGTTGTTACTGAGTTGTATCCTGCTAAGAATGCTATCCCTGCTGATTGGGAGGCTACCAAAGATGCTATGTTGAATGATCCGACATTGACTTTTGTCTATGATCCGGACAATCTTGCAGAGCGTAAGGCTGAGATTGATTATATCATCAGCAATACTGTTGACCATGCCAGCTATCTCTCGGAGAAATACTGGTTATGGTGTGTGAATGTAAATGCACCATCACATTTTGATTTCAAGTATGGTCGTAAATTCGCCTTGGTAGATTGCTATGATAATGTACCTGACGGATTTATCGGTGAGCATCACCACAACTGTATAATCGAGGAGTATATCACGGCAGAAGATGCTTATTTCTCGGTAAATAGAGAACTTATATATTGTGGTTTGGTTGATTGTATTGGTGTACATCACTCGGTATATACACCATCTTGCCCAACAGATGCGCGAACCAATTTCTTGTACTCTTCGGGAAAGTTGTGGAACTTGTTTGAAACACTTGAAATGGATAAGAGTACTGCATGGGGCGCAATGCACTATCCTATTATGGCAACCCTTAAAGTGGAGGAGTAGCAGATGAAACGAATAATTAATAGCGTAATTTATGCATCGTTCTGTATCGTAGCCCTGTTATTCAGCCAGGCAGCGATGGCGCAAAAGGCGCGCACGATATCAGGACAGGTATTGGATAATACCGGCCAGCCGATGATTGGAGCAACAGTTGTCGTGGTTGGCAATAACAATGTCGGTACAACTACCGATATGCAAGGTAAGTTTAAAATTAAGGCGACTGCTGACGATCAGCTTTCATTCTCGTTCCTTGGTTATGTGGAGGTTACTGAGCGTGTAGGTAACCGTACCACCGTCAATATAGTGATGAATCCAGAGAATGTAAACATCAACGAGGTAGTAGTCATTGGTTACGGTACCCAACAGAAGAGTGACTTGACGGGAGCTGTAACATCGGTGAATATGGAGGACTTGGCAAATACCGCAGCTCAATCGGTAGATGAGGCTCTTCAAGGTCGTATGGCCGGTGTGGAGATTATCTCGACCGATGGTGAGCCGGGTTCGTCTGCTTCGATTCGAGTTCGAGGTACTCGTTCTATCTCGGCATCGAATGAACCTCTGATTGTGGTCGATGGTGTTATGGACGCTGTATCGAACTTCTCGGAGATTGATCCTGCCGAAATTAAGAATGTAACCGTCTTAAAAGACGCATCTTCTACGGCAATCTACGGTTCAAGAGGTGCGAATGGTGTAATCCTCGTAACCACCCACGAGGCAAAAGCTAATAAGTTGAATATCACATTCCGTGCAACATTCCAGCTTTCGGAATTGCCACGCGAGTTGGATATGATGAATGCAGCAGAGTTTGCATCTTATCGAAATGACTACTTTACAAATAGTAGTGGAACATACAGATACCAGATGCGAGCATCAAACTATCAGCGCTACGATAACCCTACAAGTTGGGGCGAGGGTACTGATTGGATTGATGTGATGACTCGTAAGGCATTCTCACAGAACTACTTCCTCTCGTTGTCAGGAGGTAGTAAGAGTACCAAGGTCCTCTTCTCTTTGAATTACAGAGATCAGAATGGTATCGTTCTAAATACAGGAACTGAGACTTTGGCTGGTCGTTTGAAGATTGACCATACAGTATTTAAGTGGTTGAAGTTGGGTATCAATACCAATTATAGTTTGCGTTATCGCGATAAGACCTCTACTGCAATATCTGGAACAAATTCTAAGGCTGCGACTAACCTTAACCCATTGCAAAGTCCAACTGATATTTGGGATAAGCTGGGTGATAATGGTACGAATGGTGGTTCGATTTACAACTCGCCATATTTGATAGCTAAGAATGTTACAAATGAGGATAGTCAGAATCGTTTGATACTCACTCCTTACATAGAACTGACATTTATGAAGGGTTTGAAGTTGAAGAGCCAATTCTCATATATTAATACCGTCAATGAGAGGTTCTACTATTCGCCATCGTATATGCCTGTTGCAGAGCGATATGTAAGAGGAGGTACAGCTGAGCGCTATTCGGGTAAAACTCGTAACTTGAATAGCGAGACAACACTCACATTTAATCGCACGATTAAGAAGAAGCATAAGATAAATGCCGTAGTCGGCTTTACAGCAAAGAATCGCCATACGGAGGCAATGTCGTTGGAGGGTACAGGATACCTTGACGATAATGTAACGGCTAATAATATGAGTAGCTTGCTCGATAAACGAAACCTTAGTGGTACAACGAGTGCGTCTGAGGCACAAGACTTCTCTGTGTTGGGCCGTGTGAACTACTCTTATGGCGGACGCTACCATGTTACAGTAACAGCTCGTGGTGATGCATCATCATTCTTCGCAGAGGGACACAAGTGGGCGTTCTTCCCATCGGCAGCGTTCAAGTGGACTATCAGCAATGAGAAGTGGATGCGCGGTGCTAAGTCGTGGTTGTCAGACCTCTCGGTGCGTATCAGTGCAGGTCGTACGGGTAACAACTCTATTAAGTTGTATCGCTCTCAGTCTGTGCTTACAAATAACCAAAGTGGTTGGTTCTTTGGCGATTCGTATGAAGTTGCATACTATCCATCGCACATCGATAACCCTAACTTGACTTGGGAGAAGACTGATGCCTACAATGTTGGAGTTGACTTCTCGATTCTTAATGACCGTATTACTATGTCATTGGAGGGTTATCTCTCATATACGAAAGACCTGCTCTACACAATGGATAATGCCGTTGTAACAGGTTTCTCTTCTCGTTTGGCAAATATCGGTAATACCGAGAATAGAGGTATAGAGTTTACATTTACATCTCGTAACATCTCACGCCGTAACTTCCAGTGGACAACCAACTTGACCGTTGCTCACAACTCGTCAAAAGTAACCGATATTGCAACCGCATATGGTTATGTATCGACCTATTCGCGAGGTGGTTATATGATTTACGGATATGCTGAGGGTTACCCGGCAAACTCATTGTGGGGCTTCCAATATGAGGGAGTATGGCATACACAAGATGAGATTGATTTGAATAAGGTGTCTAAGACTTATGCCGGATATACTCAGGTTCTTGGTCGTGCTCGTTATGCCGATGTCAATCACGATGGAATACTTAACGATAAGGATAGAATCTATTTAGGTTCGGCAGACCCTATTGTATATGGAGGTTTTAACAATACATTCAATATCGTTAAGAACTTGTCGTTGGGCGTATTCTTTACATACAGCATTGGAGGTCGTATGTATAACATTATGGAGTTTGTTACAATGCAAGGAGGAGCAACCTCCAATAAGGATCGCCGAATGTTGGAGGCATGGCATGTAAGCCGTAATCCATTCTCGAATATACCTGGTGCATATCTAACCGATAGCTACGGTAGTGACCGCTTTATTTACGACTCTTCGTATTTGCGTTTACAGAACATTAACCTCAGCTATCGTTTCGACTTGCGAAAGAAGACTCGCTATTTGCGTGATATAATGCTTACCGCATCTGTAAACAATGTAGCACTCTTTTCAAAGTTCCCAGGATATGACCCTGATGCTATAAGTGGAGGTAGGCGTATGGATACGGGTAGATATCCAAAGAATAGAACATATTCACTTGCAATTCAAATTCGCTATTAGTTATGAAGAAGATATTTATATTAATCTCGATTATAGCACTTGCTGCGAGTTGTACGCTTGAAGAGAAGATAATATCCTCTTCAACGCCTGATACCTACTATCAGACGGCAGCACAGTGTAAAACAGGTCTTAATGGTTGTTATTTGCCATTGAAGGCTCTGTATCGTTCAGCAGACTATTTTGAGGTATGTGAGGCGGTGTCGGACTTGATTTATCATGGAAACACTTCGTCTTACTACGATGCCTTCTGCGACTACAACCCAACATTTCCGCGCTTTGGTACGACTATATGGACACAGGGCTACCTTGGTGTGATGCGCTGTAATGCCATCTATGCGGCAATTGAGCGCTCGCCTCTTACAGATGAGGAGAAGGCTCCGTTGTTTGCAGAGTGCGTGATTCTGCGTGCATACTATTACTACATTTTGACCATCAACTTCGGTGATGTTCCATACTACTTCGAGGAGGTAACTGATGCTAATAACGATCGTATTGCTCAGCTCCCTCGTATGTCGGCAGTTGATTTGCGTAATGAACTGATGGACGAGTTGGAGTATTGGCTCATCACAAAGAAGGCCCTTCCTTATGTCAAGACCTACGATGTGACGAATAACTATCGTATTGGCTCGATGGTCGGATTTGTCATTGCAGGTAAGTTGGCAATGTGGAATGGTGAGTATGACAGAGCAATTACTTTCTATAAATACATAGAAGATGTCTATGGCTATATCGATCCGGATGCTGCTCTCGGTGGTGACGATAGTGGTGATACAGGCTCTGATTCGAGTGACGGTGAAGGTGAAGGCGAAGGCGAAGGTGACGGAGGCGGTAACGAAAGTACCGGCCCTACTGGTTACAAACCAAATCTCGCTTTGATGGGATATCCTATTACGGATATTATGTTCCGTAACCGCTACACTCCTGAGTCAATCTTTGAGCTTCCGGGATATAGTAAGGAGTATGGTCTGAGAGTTACACAAGGTCTTGCTTCTCGTTGTACGCCTCCTCGTTCATCCACTGTGGTAGAAGGTGCCGATGATGAAGATGCGGAGGAGTTCGATGAGACTATTGACCTTTCGAAGAAAGATGATATGTATAATGGTATTCGTATTCCTGAGTTGGGTAAGCAGATGCGTACTACCAGCCCATATCGTCCTACAAAGTACTTCTATCAGCAGTTAATGCCTCCGGGACAGACAAAGGATATCAATGGCAATACCATTGCAGGTGTCTATGACAAGCGCCGTTCTACACACGATGCCAGCAAGTTCTCGTACGATGATATCAATCTCGTAGAGGGTGGTGGTGGCTACCTTGCATGGTGCTACTCAGGCTGGACAAAGGAGGAGAACATGAATGTTGTACCTCGTCACATGCAGTGGTTCTCATCGGTCAAAAGTGTTAGTGGCCGTCCATTCCTTGGTGATAAGTTCTGGTGTCCAGGTATGGTATATACTCAGGATTCGAACAATCTTAAAATTTTCCGTTTTGCACATGTAATCCTCGACTTGGCTGAGGCTCATATGCGAATGGGAGATATAACTAAGGCTTGTGAATATCTCAATGCAACAAAGACCAGAGCAGGTATTACGCCTGTAAATCCGTCAGATGAGGAGACCTTTATGGAGGAACTTATGGCAGAGTCTGGCCGTGAGTTGTTCGGAGAGTTCACTCGCCGTCATAACTTAGTTCGTTGGGGTGTGTTCAGAGATAGAATTATGGCTTATACTGATAACTCTAAATTAAGGGCAAATGTGACAATGTATGACTGTTTGCACTACTATCCTATCCCTGATAAGCAGGTGATATTGTCGAACTATGCATTGGATAATAAAGAATACGAAAAGAACGGATTGTAATGAAAAAGATAGTATTAATATCGATAATTTTTGTCGCAAGTGTGATGACTTCGTGCGTACAGAAGTTTGAGTACACTCTTCCACTTGCATTGAACAATTTGGATTTGACACTTCCGAAGGCAGGAGATGGTACAGAGAGTCCTGTGAATTATGTTCAGATTACCTCGACCGGAACATGGGAGGCTTATTTGGAGCCATCTGTTGACGGAGAGACTTGGTGCTGGCTTGAAGATCACTATATTGATAAGAACGGCAAAAAGAAGTATGTCGGAAAGGTAATCGCTTACTACGAGAATACAGAACGAGGCTGCAAGGTTCGCGGAAGTGGTACTGTGTGGTTGCCAATGCGTTATTTGACAACAGGATCTGTGCGTTATGCAACATTTACCGTTCGCCGTGTTGATACGGACGATATTTGCATAATGCGAATAACTCAAAAATAAAAAGTGGGATTATGAGAAAGATATTAACAGTATTGATTGTTGCCACTTCGGCACTTTTGGCATCATGTAGTTCTCCATACTATCCGGAGTATGTGCCAATTATCTCATTGGGTGCAAGTACCGACAATTTGCTCTGTGAAAAAGAGGAGGGTGTAGTAACATTGAATGTTCTTTCGAATGTTGAATATACCGCTACTCTGCAATCCGGACGCGATTGGTTGCGATTTGCAGATTTTGATTCGTTCACAATAACGGGTAAGGGTAATGATGTCATTCGATTTGAACATATCGCAAATAATCACGATAAGCGAGTTGCATACCTTGTGTTGTCTGCTCAGGGATACGAGCGTGTAATTAAAATTAAGCAGGCTTGTAACCCTATATTTGAGGATTATCTCGAAATTCACCCTCAGGATAAGGCGGAGAAACTTACCGAGAAAGATAATACCCGTATGATATTGGGAGCGCAGAAGACCGAGAATGTAACATTGAGATTGCGAACATCTTGCCTTGACCATCAAATTGTCTGCAAGAGTGAGCATGCAACCGGTATCTCGAATCTGAAAGTTGAGAACAAGGTGCTTTCGTTTGATGTTAATGAGAATACAGAGGGACAGCCTCGTCTGTTGAACATTGAACTCTCATATGTTGACGGTTGGGACGAGGTTAAGACACTCACCTTTGCGGTCTATCAGAAACACCTGTATGATTAGTACAGGAAATTAGATGGTGTTAAACAAACGAGAGGTTGCAGATATGACAACCTCTCGTTTGTTTATATCCTTCGTTCCTCAAAAAAACTGTCTGGTTTTGGAATAATCTTCTTCTGCTAAGCTCCAATCCTTTCCTCTTCCGTTTTAACTATATAATTCCGAATAAAATTTGTTTTTTCGCTTGTTCTGCATCGTCAGTTCCGTTTTATTTCGTATCTTTACGCGATTTTTAAAATACCTAAGAAAATGGATACTCTACAAGCAATAATTTTGGGTATAGTACAGGGGCTTACGGAATTCTTGCCGGTGTCGAGCAGTGGTCATTTGATGCTGGCTTCGGAACTTCTCGATACCGACCTTTCGGCTGCTGACGATTTGACATTCAGCCTTACGCTTCATGCAGCAACAGTGCTAAGTACAATCGTGGTATTGTGGCGAGAGGTGTGGCGACTCTTGAAGGGACTATTCTCTAAAACCTTCAACGAGGAGCAAGCCTATATTTTGAAGATAGTTATCTCGATGATACCTGTCGGTATTGTTGGATTCTTCTTAATGGATTATATCGAAATTGCATTCTCTTCGGTATTGGTTGTGGGAGTGATGCTGCTTGTAACAGCACTCCTGCTCACCTTTGCATATAAGGCAAAGCCTCGCCAAAAGGCGGAGATATCGTACAGAGATGCCTTCATAATTGGTGTAGCGCAGGCATTCGCAACCCTTCCGGGATTATCTCGTTCTGGAACAACCATTGCTACCGGACTTCTTCTGGGAAATAAGAAGGAGAGTGTGGCGCAATTTTCATTCTTAATGGTGCTACCTCCAATTCTTGGCAATGCGCTACTCGATATTATTAAGGGCGATTTTGGTGGTGGAGTAGATGCATTACCGTTAATAGCAGGTTTCTTGGCGGCCTTTATCACAGGCTGTTTGGCTTGTAAGTTTATGCTCGAAATTGTAAAGCGAGGCAAGTTGGTTTGGTTCGCTCTCTACTGTGCTATTGTTGGTGCAGTGGCTATTGTAACCTATTTCATATAAGCATATAGCATGGTGGAATTTAAGGATATAAACCTTAAAGATGAGGGCTATATTGCGGTTATAGACAAACCGCTTGAATGGACTTCGTCTGATGTGGTGCGCAAGATAAAGTTCCGTCTGAATAAGATGGGATATCGCAAGATTAAGGTTGGACATGCCGGTACACTCGACCCTTTGGCTACGGGGATTTTGTTGGTCTGCATAGGCAAGGCGACCAAGCAGGTTGATGCTTTGCAGTCGGAGCGTAAGGAGTATGTTGCCGAGTTGATGCTTGGAGCTACAACCCCAAGCTTTGATATGGAGCACCCCGTAGATAAGACCTATCCTATTGAACATATCACTCGTGAGAAGGTGGAAGCAGCTTTGCAGTCGCTCACTGGCGAGCGTTTGCAGGCTCCGCCAATTTTCTCGGCAAAGAAGGTTGAGGGGTTGCGTGCCTACGAGTTGGCTCGTGCGGGCGAGCAGGTGGAACTTCGCAAGGCATTGATAAATATATATGCTATAACCCTCGAAGAGTACGACCTGCCGAAGATGCGTATTCGCGTGGAGTGTAGCAAGGGAACCTATATCTGTTCGTTGGCACAAGAGATTGGCGAAGCGTTGGATAGT
>JAZOBZ010000004.1:0-8523 GCA_045596245.1 Alistipes sp.
ACACCGAGCCGAGAGAACTCGCTCCTCATGGGTTTCTGTGTCAAATAGGGATAAAATTGAAATCTCCGTACGGATTAAATCTGCGTGAGTGTTTGGATTCTTCATATTTTTGCATTATTTTTGAAAAGTTATTATTTTCAAAATAATGCGCGAAACCTAATTGTTGAAGATGGCTTACACGAGGTTCAAGTCGCAACGACATCTTACAGACATTCAGGAATCGCGCATATCTGCACATCCCTGGCTGCTTGTCTGTCGTTATCCTTTATTTTGAACCTTTGTAAGCCGACAATCAGTTGGTGAACATACCAGCAATAGCCATCAGCTATCGCATATTTCTATATCAAATGTAGTTATTATTTCTCAATTAGCAAAATTTACAACCTGAAAATACTCAACCCCCCCCCAAAAAAAACAAACACAACAAAAACCTGCCTAACAAAAAACTTGTTAGACAGGCTCAATTTTGTCAGAAGTTGTATAACAAGAGGGATTTCAAGGCTTGCGAAGCCCGAAAAAGCGGAGTTTACTCGGCGTAAATGAGCATTTTGAGGGCAAGCATAACGCAGAAATCACCTTGTTAGACAGATTCTTCTCTTTTTATCTGCAAAATGCTCTATTAAAAACTTACCAAAGCACATGCAAAACAGCTCACAAAACTAACCAAACATACTGCATACATAGTGATAAATTTATAGTGTAAATCAAACAACCATATATCAAAAAAGAGCATAAAAAGAGTGCGGACTAAATTCGTCTATTGGAAATTGAGGTCTTCGACTACCTGTGCACCCAAATATACGGAATAAAGCCCACACCAAGTTATGATGCGAGCGTCAAACTTTATTCCATGGGTGCAAATTTGAAAGTGTCGAAGTTTCAATTTCCCAAAATAAAAATTAACGCTTTCTATCTCTATATCTTCCTATTGTCTGTTATCTAACCATAGGCAAAAATCTGTTTTTCGTTTAACTAATTGCAAAGTTAAAAACTTATTTTTGTTTACGCAAAAGGGGACCACAAAAAAAATAAAAAACACCTCCCACTCCTTGCCGGGTATCGTTTTCGATACCCATGCGTACGGGAGTATTGTTCCATTGTTTGTTGGGTATCGTTTTCGATACCTATGTATGCGTGTGATACTCCTCTCGTATGCCGGGTATCGTTTTCGATACCCATGATTATATGGCGATATATATAGCCCCATCCTCATTGCCGGGTATCGTTTTCGATACCCATGTTTGCGTATGACACCTCTTTGTTGAGTGGTTGCCCCTCTTTTCGCAGGGTATCGTTTTCGATACCTGTGATTACATGGCAATATATATAAAGCCCCATCCTCATTGCCGAGGTAGTCTAATAACTAAAATGCCTCATTTAAAGAGAATATCGCTCCATGAATAAGATTACCATTACGGTCTTTCCTGCCAAAGCCATAATCTAAACGGATATGCACACCATGCTTCAACTCATAGCGCAAACCTACTCCATAAGTTGGTAATGTTGCACTCCAATCGAATGCAGAGAATGTGGAAAAAACATTTCCTACACCGCCCCATGCCGCAGCACCAAAACCTTTATATATGCGTTGACGCAACTCGGCCTGTAAAGTAATTGCACACAAATCGTTAAATCTGCCATCATAGTAGCCTCGCATAGATATCAATCCTCCAATCGAAGCATTATAAACCCAAGGCGTTCCCTTACTATTCCATTCGCCACGCAAATCGAGCGCAACTATTGCACCTCGCCACAATCGCTGATAGTAGTCTGCAACAAGACGACTACTCCACAAGGTCTGCCCTACATTATTCATACCTTTCGGACGCACCTTTGCCTGAACGGCAACATATACTCCCCTCTGCGGAGCAGATATTGCATTGCGCGTATCGAACTCCACATATAGAGATATGCCGGTTGCATTATATTTTACACCTTCGCCATCAAGTCGCGACATTAACGCCTCCTGCGAATTATACTTACCACCGAACTTCCCAAAGTGATAATTATAGTCAACACCAGCACCAACATAGAGTCCTTTTGTGATTTTTTGCAGAAATTTTCCCTCTACTACACAACGAGATGCAAGATATTTTATTGCACTATTCGTCATTGCCGCATCGTAGCCTACACCCCAGAAAGAGGTAGGCATAGAGTAAAATTCAGCATTATAGACAATGCGCTGATTGTCGTTACAAAAGATATTATTGCCCCTTACACCTACTCGATAAAAGCCTGTAAGCGAAGCTGTTGCATATACCGAGAAATTTGATGCAGGGATATTGCGGTTTCTCTTATCAAGGCGATACAGTCCCGCTGCCATAACAGCCAATCCGGCAGAAGTTGACGGCGAATAATAGATTGCCGGAACAAAGCTCATATCTACCTTTCGCTCGAAGCTGCTATCCGTATTACTCTCGGCAATATAACGCACAAATCTGCGCCACCCCTCGCCACTCTGTTTCTTAGCGGAAGTACTCCCTATCGGCGTATATCTATATGCAACAGTATCCCTGCCTGTGACAAGGATACTATCATTCTGCGCCACTGCCGTTACCGAAAGTGTAGCAAGCAGCACAAACAATATAGTTATACGCCTAAGCATTAACTAATTACGATACTTATCTACAACTTTATAGAACTCCTCTACACCTGCTGCATCGAGGTCATCTTTGGCACAATATACCAATTCGCCCTCTTTCGATACAATCATAATGACGAACTTATTGTTGCAGTCACCCAGTCCCCACGACTTCTTCAAGAGCTGCTGGTCGTCATCGAGAATTGTGGCTCCATTTTTTGCTGCACGCTTACGAGCCATATTGCGCACCATATTCTTTGGAAGTCCTGTATCGGGGAAGTTCATCACACCGAAGCCTCGAATGGCAGAACCTGCTGCACGGCCATTATCCTCCAACTCATCGGAGAGTTTTTTGTTTGCACCGCCCTTCAAGTAACTATCGGGATCCACATAGAAAATCAAGAGATTCTTCTGACCGAACTCCGGAAGTGTTACAGCATTTCCGGCAATGTCATTAATGGTTAAATTTTCCACCTTACGAGGTAACGAAAGTTCCTGAGCCTCAACTGTCGATGCCACGAACATCGCAGCCACCAATAAAAAGATTTTTTTCATTTCCGTTCTGTTTTTTTATCCTTTAACAGTACAAATATAGGAAATTATTTCAAAATAGTACCCTATAATTTCACATTTTTAGACTTACGGTTCAGATGATATTCCAAACCATAGCGCCCCGAACCTGACAAAACAAGGGTTACATATATACCTATATATAATATCTGTCGCTCCACACCAAGCCACCCCAACGATGGATAGATAATAAAAATCTCGACAAACATACCGAGTGCCATAATAAAGGCAGCAAAGCGGGTTCCCCACCCCAGAATTATCATAACGGCAAAAATCGCCTCCAAGAGTGTAAAGATGACAAAGGTTGCCCAGCTGTTCTCGAAGAGGAGAGCAGGATAGCCCGTAAGGACAAAGTTGTATGTTTGTAGCTTGTTGATTATATGTAGTGCAATAAGCACCCCTACAAAGAGCCTTAAAAAGAGAATCGCCCTATCGATAAAACGATATTCATGCAGTATTTCGAGGAGTTGTTTCATCATAACAACTCCAATTATGTCAAAAATCAAGCCAAGCAGGAGTGTCTTTCAATATCATTATATACTCCTACTTCACATACCTTCTTTGTGCAGAATCATAAAGGGTATCGAGGATATTGTAATATATATCCTCATCTCCCTTCATTGTCAAATGGGTTGCTTTTTCAAGCAATATGCTATACAGCCTTTGCAGCTCATTATTCATACGCTCGGCATACAGAGAGGGGGATACACCTAAATTCTCCCGTCTAATTTTGCGAGCCCCATTTGCAAACACACAATAGACCTTGATACAGAATAACAAGCTCTGTAAAAATTTCATCTCTAACTAAATATACCTAACCAAACTAATGCAACCCCCACAGTTGCGCCGCAAAGGTATGAAATTTTAGTCGGATAAACAAGTAAAAAGTGCGTTACGAATAGCTA
This sequence comes from Alistipes sp., assembly GCA_045596245.1. Taxonomy (GTDB): domain Bacteria; phylum Bacteroidota; class Bacteroidia; order Bacteroidales; family Rikenellaceae; genus Alistipes. The sequence continues at coordinate 4,057 of JAZOBZ010000004.1, forward strand.
TAATGTTTTTTTTGACAAGCACAAAAAAAATAGACATACCGAAACGATACGCCTATCTCTACAAGTTAACAAGAACTATTTCTTAGCCTCAGCAACCGAAACCTTACGGAACTCCTTCAAGAGCTTAGTAAGCTCCAAAGCAGCCTTACGAGCGCGAGTACCAGCAGCCTTGTTGTTCTTCTCTACCTGTGCAGCAGCATTTGCCTGGAAAGCAGCCACTTGTGCATTGATTTGATCTACTAATGTTTTCATAACCTTTTAATTTTAGTTTTAATGGTTTATGACACAAATGTAGATTATTTTTTTTTACAAACCAAATTTTTTTGCATAATTCTATCTAAAATTCATTTTTTTGAGTTTTTCTCCTGCATAATGGGTATATTTTTTGTGTAAATAGGGTTGAGACAATGATTTACACTTAAAAAATATAAAGGCTATGTTCTTAAAGTCCAGTCCAATCATTTTGTTGCTTATTGCAACATTTACAACCTCTTGCAAGCAACAATCGAAGGATTTATCCGCACCCCTTGCAATTGAGGTAGCAACTGTTACAGGTCGGGTATTGCCTAATACGATGCAATTTATTGCACCTATTTCTGCCAACTACTCGGCTACCATACAACCTCGAATTGCGGGCTTTCTTGCATCGTCATCATTCGAGAACGGAATGCCCGTAAAGCGTGGTCAGTTAATCTTCACTATTGACGATGCTCCGCAACGAGCCAATCGTCTTGCAGCCGAAGCCGCTTTGTCTTCGGCAAAGGCGAAGGCTGCCGAGGCGAAGCGGAACTACGAGCGTGCTATTCCGTTAGCGCGCATTAATGCCATAAGCCAGACACAACTCGACCAATATACCGCCGAAAACCTTGCCGCCATAGCCTCGGTAAAATCTGCCGAGCAGAGTCTGCGCAATGCACGATTGGAGGAGGGCTACACACGCATCTATGCCCCAATAAGCGGCATCATATCGTCATCTGCCGCCACCGCAGGCGATTATATCGGTCCGGGCACACAATTTTCGACCTTGACAACCATACAGAGTATCGACACCGTAGCGGTTGATTTGGCTATTCCGATGCGGGATTATCTCGCAGCATCGGGGCGCACAGCATTTTCGTACAACAACGCCTCGCTCCTATCCGATATTCGCCTTCGAGTTGCAGACGGCAGTGAGTATCCCGAAAAGGGATTTTACAAATTCACCCGCCAGAATATCGCCAGCGAGATGGGAACAATAGTTATAGTTGTAGGCTTTCGCAATCCCGACTACGCCTTAAAGACGGGACAGTTTGCCCGCATTACTGCATCGCTCGGTGGCGACAGAGAGCGCATTGTCGTACCTCAACAAGCCGTAAGGCAGATTCAAAATATCTCCTCCGTATGGATAATTCGCCCCGACTCCACAGCCGAGTATCGGGAAGTAGAGTTAGGCAATACCGCAGGCGAGTGGTGGATTGTGGAGAGTGGACTCAACGATGGTGAGGTTGTTGCTACAACAGGGTTACAAAAGCTGCACAACGGAATGAAGGTTTTACCAACAACAAAATAAACCGATACGAAGATGAAAAACTTTTTTATTCGCCGACCGATATTTGCCATATCGCTATCCGTAGTTATTGTTCTGCTGGGTGCTATCTCCATAGGCAGCCTATCGATTGAGCAATATCCCGACATCACTCCACCCGTAGTGGAGGTAACGGCGACCTATGAGGGTGCCGATGCCGAGACGGTAAATAATGCCGTAGCGACACCTCTGGCGGAGAGTATTATGGGCGTAAGTGATATGCTCTACATGCAGGCAACAAGTGCCAACGATGGTTCGATGACATTGCAGGTAACCTTCGACATCGGCTCCGATGCCGACCTCGATGCCATATTTACGCAAAATAATGTCGCTACCGCCATGGCGAAGCTACCCTCTTCGGTCACAGAGCAGGGAGTTGTTACTCGCAAAACGCAGACCGGATTTTTGATGGTCTATGCCCTGTATAGCGATGGGCGCTACGATGAGAATTTTCTCTCGAACTACGCCTACATCAACCTCGAAAACGAGTTACTGAAAATCAACGGCATCGGCAAGGTGGAGATTATGGGTGCGGGAGAGTACGCTATGCGTGTATGGCTACGCCCCGACCTCCTTGCCTACTATAATATATCGGTAAGCGAGATTCTCAATGCCATCGCCGTAGAGGCAGGCATATACCCTGCCGGTCAGTTTGGAGCCGAGCCGACACCTCCTTCTACGCAATACACCTATACGGTAACGATGCCACGCCAAATCTCCTCACCCGAGGAGTTTGGCAACATTCTACTGCGCACCACCGAGACAGGTACGCAGGTACGACTGCGTGATGTAGCTACCGTAGAACTCGGCAACCAAAATTATGGAGCAACATCGCGCTTTGGCGACAAACCAACAACCATCATATCAATCTATCAAGAGCCAAACTCCAACGCCGTAGCCCTTGGCGAGGCGGTCAAGGCGAAGATGACTTCGCTTGCCGAGCGTATGCCCGATGGCGTGGAGTACGAGGTATTGGTCGATGGAACAAAGAGCATCTCGGCAGGTATTCGCGAGATTTTCGAAACATTGATTATCGCTCTTATCCTGGTTATTTTGATAATCTTCCTCTTCTTGCAGGATTGGCGAGCCACGCTGATACCCCTTATCGCCATACCCGTTTCGATTATCGGAACATTTATGGTCTTTCCATTGTTGGGCTTTACGATAAATATCGTATCGTTACTCGGTTTGGTACTCTCGGTCGGTTTGGTCGTTGATGATGCAATAGTTGTGGTCGAGGCTTCGCAAGCAGGCATTGAGCGAGGACTTTCGCCCGTTGCCGCCACTGAGGAGGCGATGAGTAAGGTAACATCGCCAATTATCGCCACGACCATTGTCTTGCTGGCTGTTTTCCTTCCGATATCCTTTTCAGGAGGTATCTCGGCACGACTATTTCAGCAGTTTGCCGTTACAATTTCGGTATCGGTAATCTTCTCGATGATAAATGCCCTGTCGCTCTCGCCTGCCCTCTGCGCACAGTTATTGCGCCCACGCAAGGAGCGCACAAAGGGATTTTTCGGTGCTTTCAACCGCATATTCGACCGAGCAATGGGTAACTATGGAAGTACGATAAGTCGCGTTGTTGCTCGCTGGCGCACCACGATAGCGATGGTGGCAATTATGGCAGTGGCGATAGTTGCGATGTTGCGCCTATTGCCGCGCGGTTTTCTGCCTGAGGAGGACCAAGGCTTCTTTACCATATCTGTAAATGCTCCCGACAACACCGCCCTCGCACACACCGAGCAGATTATGGCAAAGGTTGATTCAATAACAAAGGCGACCTTGCCAATCGTGGAGAGTACGGGCGTGGTTTCGGGCTTTAATATGATTTCGGGCGTAGCCGCAACCAATAGCGGAGTGATATTCGTTAAACTCACCGACTTCAACAAGCGCAAGATGTCGGCAATGGAGGCGGTAGCCAAATTAAACGAAGTGTTGTACTCCGCCATTCCCGAAGCGGAGTGCGGAGCCTTTATCTCGCCTTCGATACCGGGTTTGGGTGTAACTTCGGGTGTAACATTCGAGTTGCAGGACAGAGCAGGCAGAGGTATCGACTATCTCGCCGAGCAGAGCGACAAACTCCTCGCGGCACTTCGCAAGGAGCCACGCATCAAGTCGGCAACAACCGAGTTCCGCAATGGCGTAGCGCAGAAGCACCTCGATATCGACAAGCAACACGCCCTGATGAGTGGCGTTTCGCTCTCATCACTCTATGCCGAAACGGCGGCCCTTCTCGGAGGTCGAATGATAAACAATTTCAACCTCTACGGTCGTCTGTACCAAAGTTATTTGCAGGCTGCGCCCGAATATCGTGAGAGTGCCGCTTCACTCGAAGGTTACTTTCTCAAAAATGGTAATGGCGAGAGCGTACCTCTCACCTCGTTTGTCGAGGTGCGCGACACTACGGGTGTGCAGTATGTTTCGCAGTTCAACCTCTATCGTTCGATTGGCATAAATGTAACCCCTGACGAGGGTATCTCTACCGGACAGATTATGGATAAGATAGAGCAGATTGCCGACAACACCCTGCCCGATGACACCGCCATCGCTTGGAGTGGTGTATCGTTCCAAGAGCGCGAGGAGGGCGGCAAAGGCGGTTGGGTATTTGCAATAGCCTTTATCTTTGTATTCTTCACCCTCTCGGCCTTGTACGAGAGTTGGAGTCTGCCACTATCAATTGTTACGGGCGTACCCCTTGCAGTGCTTGGAGCGTTGTGCGGTGTGGGTTTGGCGCACCTTATCGAGCCGAAATTCATAAACGATATCTATATGCAGATTTCATTGGCGATGCTGATAGGCTTGGCTGCCAAAAACTCTATCCTTGTGGTCGAGTATGCCGACAAACTATTTCACGAGGAGCGACAATCGCTACTCGATGCTACGGTAAATGCCGCCAAGATGCG
>JAZOBZ010000005.1:0-7075 GCA_045596245.1 Alistipes sp.
CTGCGTGAACCTCTTGTGGCACCATACGGCCCTCGTAAAGCAATGGCACTACTGCACCATCTTTCACTGCTTGATCTACGGTGTAAATTGGCTGAATAATACCACCAAACTTTGCAGCAGTACTCTTCTCCTTCTTCATCAATGGCGTGCCGGTCATCGCAATAAAGCAAGCATTAGGTAATGCCTTCTCCATCTTGATTCCCATCTCACCATACTGGCTGCGATGCCCCTCATCAATCAGCACAAAAATATTGGGGTCGGTAAGAGGCGACTTTAGTCCTCTTACAGCTGTTTCAAACTTGTTGATGATGGTCGTAATCACCGTGGCACTTGCCCCCTCCAATAATTTCACAAGATTGCTACCTGTCGTGGCATTTTCCACACGAACCTGGCATTTGCGGAAGGTTGTTGTAATCTGCCTATCGAGGTCGGTGCGGTCGGTTACAAGAATAATTCGCGGATTATGAATATTTAGCGCAATTGCTTGTGCCAACAGAACCATCGTTAGCGATTTACCCGAACCTTGCGTATGCCAAATGACACCTCCTCGACGTTTACCTCCTTCGATGTTGCGCACACGATCCATCACTTTCTCAACAGCAAAAAATTGCTGATAGCGAGCTACTTTCTTGATGCCGTCATCATAGAGCGTAAACCCATACATCAGCCCCAGCAACCTCTCAGGGCGGCAAAGATTGTAGATATATGCATCCTGCACCGAAGGTGTCAACGGAGCATCGTATTTCTTCTCTATATCTGTCCGCACATAACTATATCGCTCGCTGAACATCTTGGGGTTGATACGCTTCTCATTTACTTTCTCGGCCAACTTGTAGCGATATAACTCTTCGGCATTTTTGTCGGCAAACTGCTCCGTCCACTTGCTCCAAAACTTTTCGGGCGTGGCGGTTGTCGCATAACTCACTTCATTGACATTGGTAGCCAACAGCAATGCCGAATAGACATACAACGCGCGTATGCCATCCTCCTTCTGATTGCGCAGATGTTGCGATATGGCCTGCTTGAGTGAATCTTTTATATCGGGTCGCTTGCACTCGATCACACACAACGGAATACCATTCACAAACAACACGATATCGGGACGATAGGTGTCGCTCATTCCCGTGCGGCTTACCGCAAACTCCTCGGTAACATGATATACGTTGTTGCCAAAATCCCTCCAGTCGATATACTGCATCACATAACTCTTCTTGTCGCCATCGACAATCTGTTCGAGTGTCTTGCCCGCAGTCAAAAGGTCGTAGGCCACCTGCGAGGCGGTCATATACCCCTCTGCCATCGGTAGGTTTCGCAAGGCTTCAATGCCCGCAGTTATGTTCTGCTCCGAGAATACGGTAGTGCGCTGCGAACTTACCTGCACGGTGTTGATTTTTGCCAACTGCTCACGCAATATCGGCTCCAACAACACATTGCCGGTGTTTCCGCCACGCAACTCCATTGCCTCGGCAGGTGTCAGATAGGTGTAACCCACCTTCTCCAACATCATCAATGCCGGAATCTGACTAATATGATCTTCTTTGAAGGAGAGTGTCATATATTATGCTCTATATGGAATGCTTGATTCTTTAATTTTTACGTGTTCAAATCCTAAATGATCTATATATCGTCTTAATGATTTAACAGAGCGACTCATATCGTTTGTCGGACCTACCCATATTTCCGTCAGAACATCTTTGGGGAAGTAGTTTTCAACATAGGGTATAATTAAATTATTCGCTAATCGATATTTGACTTTTCCCAAATTGTTATAGATACGAACTTCCTGCTCGTGCGAGTATTCAGATGATTTAGATGCCATAAGAATATTTAATAATAGATCCATATTGCTAACGATATACGGCAATCTTCTTTTGTATAATTCCGCTTTTTCTTCATACGACATACTTTTAAGTTTTACCAATGAGATATCAAAAAATAATTGTATGAAACTATCTTCTATTTCAGTTGTATGATATACACATTTAAGAAGTCTGCCTTTTGCTACCTCATTAAGGTGTTCTTTGTTAAAGCCAAGTGCTATACCTGCCCCATTTTTACCGTACATGCTCCACATAGGCAAACTATCCACTGTCATCGACAATGAAGTTAAGAAAACACCTTCCAATAGTGTTTCAAAGGCAATATCGTCTTTAGGTCCTAGTTCCCCAGGCTGAATGCTCAATATGCTATCTACTATCTGTCTCCCTGGGTGCATTTCTCTTGGATCATTCATATATGCACAATTACTACCCCATAAGCAAATATCATCTCCTTCCTTTTTTGCCATAGGATGTCTAACTAATATTCCGTTAAAAAGTGCATCAATAGTGGTGTATTGATACAATGTTTCACATTCGTCGGGTACGGTCAGTAGCTGCTTTATTTTTTGTGTTGTATTTTCATCAAACCCTACCATTTTGAGAAGATGCCCGCCTAAATGCAATGGTTTTGCCTGTCTATTCATATTTTTACTCTTGTTTTGCCGGTTAGTAGTTGTTGCATAAGGCCGCGCTTTTGTAGGCGTAGGGCGTCCAACTTTTTGCGGTGGGTGGCAATCTCTTTGTCTGCTGTCGTAAGTACCTCCGCTATTGCTTTTTGTTCGGGGAGAGAAGGTAAATGGATAGACATATTTCTAAATCCATCTTGCGAAATAACATATCTTTGACCACTGCCATCGCATATTCGCTCGGCTTGTTTATAAAACTCATCTGTTTTGAACGCATACGCTCTATAATGCAAATCCATTTCAATATGAGGGCGCAATCTTACTATATGGTAACTATACACGACACCCTTCATATCTTCCATCGCAACGGCGGATATAGCGATATCTGTCGGCATTTCAGATGATGGAGTGAAAAATATATCACCTTTTTGCACCGAACATTGCTCGACTTTGATTGGTTTCGCGGTTACCCAATGCGTGAGTTCATCATTATAAATAAAATTACGGTAAAATACATCCACGAAATTTAGCAATCTTACAGGAACTTCACCTTCGTTAACTTTCTTATCAACTCCAGCAGATGAAATTTTTCCTATTTCGCCGAGTTTGACTTTTTGCCAAGGGGAGGTGAAGCCAGGGAGACGAGTGCGGCCGGTGAGAAGGCGTTGCATAAGCCCACGCTTACGCAATTCCAACTTTTCAATCAGTCGGCTCTGCTTCTCAATCGCCTCGTCCCACACACCCAATATCTCCGCAATCTTCCTCTGCTCCTCCATCGGCGGAATGGGAAGCTTAATGCGCTTTAATTGTCCAGCAGTCACAAGAGGTTGCCCTGACCCAAAAACCAACTTATTAAGATTATAGTTGGTTAATTGATTATAAGCAAAGTCATATTCGTAAACAATGTTATTGTTGCACACAATCAAGGTGTTGTCAGAGACATCGTATTCACCCACACCTTTGTTTATTATTCCTGCATTTGCACCAACTCTTGCAATTAGAATGGTTGGGTAGTTGTACGAATACGAATTGGAATATCCTATTATGCCTGTTGAACCATAAATATGGTATTTACCATACTCATTCCTTTCTTTATTGCTCCCAGAACAAATGTTGTCGCACAAATCTCCAAGATATTTCACCTCCCACTCCTGCGGAATTATTCCCACCGCCGAATCCTTGTAGCCCGCAGGTATGTTATTTTTGGTTATCATTTTGTTCTTTGCTTATTAACAGAGGCTCGTGTTTTGCAAATGCTTCCATGTCATTATCTCGCAGTCGTTGTAGGTCTTTAATTTTTTGGGGATCAGTTTCGATAGCCATCATTTTGTCATAAAGACATTTCCTATTTTCATAGCTTTCCCACAATTGAGGATTTAACTTTAAGGCCTGATTAAAATCCTCTAATGCAGATATATAATATTGTTCTCCTAATTCCATGTAGATACATCCGCGAGTGTCTAATGCTTCTGCAAAATTAGGATTCCGTTTCAAGCTCTCTGTAATATTTGATAACGCTATATCAAACTTCCCTAACTTGTAGTGAGAATATGCCAATTCGTTGTAGTCGTTAGCGTTTAATTTTGTAAAAGACGCAGCTGTATATAAATCAGCTATTGTGTCCTGAGGCCGTTCCTGATGTGCATATATTGATGCTCTAATCTTGTAACCCTCAGCAACATTTGGAAGAATCTTTATGCCTTCATTTATATATTGTAAAGCTTGATCGTAAATATTAAGGTTTGCATTTGCGACAGCAAGTATATAATTAGCATAAGCAATATCACTTTTATCTTCGGATTTTAAATCAATTACCTTTTTTGCATCCAATATAGCTTCATGATATAACTTACATTCCAAATATTGATTTGCGCGTTGGATATATGCAGTTACATTTTGTTCAAGCCTCAAAATTTTAGTCAATAAGTCTATTACAGTATTCGGATTCTTTTCATTGGCAGCCTGGGCAAATAATCTATTGATCATTGCGGCCTTTTGTGATTCTCGAGCATTCCTTTCAGAGGTTTCTATTTTTGTTTGCATATTATCTACTTGCTGCTTTATTTTTTTGATGCCCTCCATTTGTCCTTGTACAACACCCCGATCTTTATTGACTTGGACAGCAACCTCTTTCATATTTTTTTCAGACATAAGTAACCTCTTCTTGATATCCTCAATACTTTGATGTAGCTGCAATACTCGTTGTTCTGCTTTGTCTGATTTTTTCTTGGCCCCCCTATTGGAAAATAGCGGAAATGCTACGCCAAATGCACCAACAATCAAAGAAACAATTCCCAAAAGCCAATTCCTTGTTTCATGAGAATCATTCAACAAATTGGTGTAGTCTTCGCGAACTTCAATTAATCGATTTGCAATTGCAAGTTGCGAATCACTACATTTTTGTTGGTCATAAACTAATGAATTAACCATCTTTTCGAGAGAGTCAATTTTAGCATTCAATTTGATTAAGTCTTTTTGAATAGGCTGTTTCTGCCCCATGGATGGGCTGACGGACAGGAATACACTGACCGTAATAAAAAATAGCATCTTTTTCATAGCCCGATTTTTTTTACATTCCTAACTCTTTTAAATACTCTTTCATCTTGGTTTGTACCTCGGCAAGCTCGGTTTCGAGGGCATTGATCTCCTGCTGAACGGCTACAATATCAATCTCTGCCTCCTCCTCGTAGGTATCGACATAGCGAGGAATGTTGAGGTTATAATCATTTTCCTCAATCTCCTTGCGAGTGGCTACATAGGCGTATTTCTCCTCGACAACGCTACGCCCCAGCTTGCCTTCGGCAAATGCACGATAGGTCGAGACAATATGGTCGATATCAGCATCGCGCAGGCGGTTTTGGTTTTTGCCATTCCCGAACTCGTGGCTGGCATCGATAAAGAGTACATCATCACCCTTCTTCGCCTTATTGAAGATTGCGATAGCGGCAGGAATACCTGTGCCATAGAAGAGGTTTGCTGGCAGACCGATAACGGCTTCGAGCAGATTCTCCTCGACAGTCTGCTGGCGAATTTTGCCCTCGCTTGCGCCTCGGAAAAGCACACCATGCGGGATAACAACGCCCACCTTGCCGTGTTCGTTAGCGACCTCCAACATGTGGCTGATAAATGCCCAGTCGCCCTTGCTCTTGGGAGGAATGCCACGCCAAAAACGGTTGTATTGGTCGTTAGGAGCTTCATCTGCGCCCCACTTTTCAAGAGAAAATGGCGGGTTTGCAACAACGGTGTCGAACTTCATCAGCGCATCGCCGTCTTTGAGTTTGGGATTACGCAGGGTATCGCCCCAACGGATAACGGCACTGTCGAAGCCATGAAGCAGCATATTCATCATAGCCAACGCCCAAGTGCTACCATTGAGCTCCTGACCATAGAGCGAGAAGTTGTCAGAGCCGACCTCACGACCAGCCTTAATAAGCAGTGACCCTGAGCCACAAGTGGGGTCGCAGATGCGTGAGCCGGGCTTGCTCTTCGTCAATTTGGCGAGTAGAGTAGAGACCTCCTTTGGTGTGAAGAACTCACCGGCCTTTTTGCCTGCATCGCTGGCGAAGTGCTCGATAAGGAACATATAGGCATCGCCGATGACATCGTTGTTATCAAGGTGCGACTCGTCAAACTGCAACTTCTCGTCAGCAAAATCCTCCAAGAGTTGTTTGAGGCGCACATTGCGATCCTTCACCTCGCCGAGGTTGCTACTATTAAAACTGATGTTGCGGAAGATACCACTACCGTCCTCACTATTGAGTTTCTCGCGGTTGGCATTCTCCAAATCGACAAGGGCGATATCTATCAACTCGCCAATATTTACCGCATTGCGGTTATCATACAAATAGTAGAACGAACTCGTCTCAGGCACCTGAAAACGCTCGCGGCGCATTGCGCGTTGTGCACGCTCCTCGTCACCATCGTAGCGCTCTAAATATTCTGCATATTTCGACTTATCGACATCGCTGACATACTTCAAAAAGAGCATCGTCAGAATGTAATCCTTATATTGGCTGGGGTCAACAACGCCGCGGAATGTGTCGCAGGCCTTCCATACGACCTTGTTGATTTCGTCTTGGGTAATCTTTGTGCTCATTACTATATATTTTTTATCATTTTATAATCCAATATTTGTTTTCGTCTTTCGGCGATGGCTGCATACAATTGTTGCTCGCGTTTTTGAAGTTTTGAAAGTTCAATATACTTTTTTTGCCTCTCTACCGAAGGGATAGGTATTTCCAAATCTTCAAGTGTTGCCTTCGAAATAGACATTATGGATGTACCGCGAGCCTGGACTGCCAAAGTGTTTTGTGTAGTCGGGAGATTAAGATACCACGCCACGAATTCAGGCAAGATGGCAGATTTGTCGTGCAGGCGTATCACCAAAAATGATGGAGAAGCCACACATTTTTGCTCAATCCCTGGAACAATCACACACATATTATTATTACCTTTGGATGCCAGAAGCAAATCACCAGCAGTCAATAGGTGCTTTTGATTGGCAACGATAATTGTAGGCTGAGTAGTGTTGCGTAACTCGCCATTACCGTCAAAGTCACTTTGTTGAAGGTAAAGTGCATTTGGATTCGGGACCACCTTGGCAAATACGCCTGTTTGTATAACTGCTAT
>JAZOBZ010000006.1:0-19036 GCA_045596245.1 Alistipes sp.
GATTGCTGCGGACATAGTGGAAGGTCAAACCCTCGATATACTCCTTTGTAATCTCCTCGACATCTTTGCGGTTCTCCTCTGGGAGCAGTATGGTGTGTATTCCTGCACGCTTTGCTGCCAAAATCTTCTCCTTAACTCCGCCAATCGGCAATACACGACCACGCAACGAGGTTTCGCCCGTCATAGCTATACGCTCCTTAACCTTGCGTCCTGTGTATGTCGAAACAATCGAGGTTATCATTGTGATACCTGCCGAAGGACCATCTTTCGGCACTGCACCCTCCGGAACATGGATATTGAGGTCGTTCTTCTCGAACATCTCAGGGTTGATGCCCAACTCCTTGTGGTGGGCCATCACCCACTCGTGGGCAATAGTTGCCGACTCCTTCATCACATCGCCAAGGTTGCCCGTAAGCGATAACTTACCCTTACCCGGCGTGAGTACGCTCTCGATATAGAGAATATCGCCACCTACCTGTGTCCAAGCCAAACCGGTAACCACTCCGACCATATCCTTGATTTCGTACTCATCGTTGCGATACTTCGGTTTGCCGAGAATCTTCTCTATCTGCTCGGCAGTAAACGAAGGCGAGAACTCCTCCTCGAATGCAATATCCTTGGCACGCGAACGAGCCAACTTTGCCAAGTGCTTGTCCAACGAACGAACACCCGACTCACGAGTGTAGTCCGAGATAATCTTCTTTACAATATCGCGCTCTACAACCATCTGCTCCTCCTTCAAACCGTGCGCCTCGCACTGCTTGCGAATGAGGTGCTTCTCGGCAATTTCAATCTTATCTTCGAGAATGTAGCCGGGGATATTTATCAACTCCATACGGTCGCGCAGTGCAGGGTTTACCGCACCGATATCGTTTGCCGTAGCTATAAACAACACCTTCGACAAATCGTACTCCGTATCGAGATAGTTGTCGTGGAATGTGGTGTTCTGCTCAGGGTCCAGCACCTCCAACAACGCTGACGAAGGGTCGCCATGATTGCTGACAGTTATCTTATCCACCTCATCGAGAATAATTACAGGATTAGACGAACCGCAACGCTTGATAGTTTCGATAATTCGACCAGGCATCGCTCCGATGTAGGTGCGGCGGTGTCCGCGAATCTCCGCCTCATCGTGCAGACCACCAAGGGCAATACGACCGAACTTGCGACCGAGAGCCGTAGCCACCGACTTGCCAAGCGAGGTCTTACCCACTCCCCGAGGACCATAGAGGCAGAAAATAGGGGATTTTAAATCACCCTTCAACTTGATAACTGCCAGATGTTCCAAAATACGCTCCTTAACCTCGTCCAATCCGAAGTGGTCGGCATCGAGTTGTTCACGGGCGCATTTAAGGTCGAGGTTATCCTCGGTGTACTCCTCCCATGGCAAATCGACCATCAACTGCAAGTAGGTCATCTGCACCGAGTACTCGGCAACAGCAGGGTTTAATCGCTCCATTTTCGAGAGCTCCTTCTCGAAGAGTTCGGCAGTTGCCTTGCTCCACTTCTTCTTCGATGCAGCCTCACGCAGACGGGCGATATCGCCATCTTCGTCATCGCCCAACTCCTGTTGTATGGTTCGCATCTGCTGTTGTAAGTAGTAGTCGCGCTGTTGCTTGTCTATCTCCTGCTTGACCTTACTCTGGATATCCTGCTTGATTTCGAGCAGTTGCTGCTCTCGGATAAGTATTTCGAGCAGTTTTCTCGAACGAGCCAACAAACCCGGTGCTTCGAGCAGCATTTGTCGGTCATCGTCAGAAAACTCCAAATTCGAGCAGATGAAATTGACGATACCTCGCCGAGAATCGATATTCTTAATGGCGAATGTCGCCTCTTTGGGCATTGTAGGCGAGGTGTTGATGATGTTGAGTGCAACATCTTTGATGGATTCGATAAGCGCATCGAACTCCACGCTGTTGCGCTCAGGCGTTGAATCGAGTAGGGGAGTAACCTTTGCCTTGAAGAATGGCTCGGTCGAGATATACTCTCCCACCTCAATCTTCTCCAATCCCGAAAGAATGACGGTGAGGTTTCCATTCGGCATTTCGAGAATCTTTAAAATGCGAGCAGCTGTACCTACGCGGTACATATCGTCTGGTGTCGGCGTCTCAATCTCGGCATTCTTTTGCAATACAGCACCGAGTAATCCTCCCTCTGCCTGCACAGCTCGCACAAGCGCAATACTCTTTTCACGACCTACGGTAATAGGTGTTATAGCACCCGGAAAGAGTACGGAACTGCGCAGTGTCAAAATCGGTAAAATCTCTGGCAGTTGTACCTCTTCAACCGTATCATCGTCATTGCCTGCGATGATTGGTATTACCTGGTGCTTCTGGTCGGTGATGTCGGGCGATAGGCCCAAATCATCAATAATCGTAATCTCGTTGTTATCTTTCTTTCCCATAATTTTTTTCTGTTAGATATCTATCCGTTCGCTCCATTCGCGTGCAAGTTGCGCGTATATGCGCACGCATATTGTTTGCAAAGATAGTGCTTTTTTCGAGAAAAAGGTAAATTTTGTGCGTTAATCGGAAATTTTCATTAACTTTGACATTGAAATACTTAAAATTGTGTGCTATGAAACGAATTGTATTGATGCTTGCGCTGTGTGTAGCAGCAGTATTGTCGGTCTATTTGGTTACCGAGTTGCAGAGTAAAAGCGGGGTGATTGAGGCTATTGAGGCTCGCCGTAGTATTCGCGCCTACAAAGATACCCCTGTTGAGTGCGAAAAGTTACAACTCCTTGCCGAGTGCGGAGTGAAGGCTCCGAGTGCTATGAATCGCCAGGAGTGGGAGTTGCGTATTGTCAATTCGAAGGAGTGGATTGATGATTGTACCGCTACATATTTGAAGGCTGTTGAGGGTACAGGTAAGGCTGATTATATGAAGAATGCTCCCGGATTTAAAAATATCTTCCGAAATGCACCTGCCGTGATATTTGTGGCTGCTCCCGAAGGAGTTTTTGCAGGTGAAAATGTAGGCTGTTTGGCACAGAATATCATGCTGGCTGCCACTGAGTTAGGCTTGGGTACTTGCTTTTTGGGCAGTGTGCAGATGATGTTTGCCGAGCCTGCGATGAAGGAGTGTTTGCAGTCGCTCGGATTTTCGGAAGGTTACCACTTGCGCTATGCCTTGGCGGTGGGGTATCCCGATGAGGCTCCCGAGGCAAAAGAGCGAGATATGTCGAAGATTAAATTTGTTGAGCAATAAATTGTTGTAGCGATAAGGTAATGATACGAAAATAGCTGCTTTCGTATCGTTACCACCAAAAGCAATACAGGGCGAAACATCGGTTTTCGCCCTGTGCTGTTTGTGATAAGTTACTGCTATTTCGTCTATTTCAAAGTAGGGAATAGCTCGCCCATCTGTTCTATTATATCCTCGTGGGTTGCCTCCTCGTGCATAATCATTACGATATTGTTATCTCCTGCAATGGTGCCGATGATATGCCTACTCTTGCGAGCGTCTATAATCACAGATATCGCGCTTGCATAGCCGGATTTGGTGGCAATAACGGCGATATTGTGTGAAAATTTAATTCCTAATACCGCATCGCTTAAATTTGCAACATTTGTAACGATGTCCGAGCCTAATTTTTCGCTCAAAACATAGACATATCCCTTGTCGGGATGTGGCATTTTGGAGATATTAATCTCTTTGAAATCTCTTGATAGAGTACTTTGTGTTGCTTGTACTCCAAATTCTGCAAGACGCTTAATCAAATCCTCTTGCGAGCCTATAAGTTCCTCGCCAATAATACGCCTGATTAAGTTCAATCGTTCTACTTTGTTTCCCATGGGTTAATTGTGTTGATTAAATTCGTGTATGCAAAGATATAAAATTATTTGTAAGTTATTCATAAAAACGATTAAAAAATACAAATAATTGCGTTTTAGTGCTATCTTAGAGTATTCTGAGCGCTATTTTCGAGTTTTTTTAGGTGAAAAGTTTGCGAGTAACAAAAAAAGCACTACCTTTGCACCCGTAAACGAAGAGGGAGTTTAGCTCAGCTGGTTTAGAGCATCTGCCTTACAAGCAGAGGGTCGGCGGTTCGAATCCGTCAACTCCCACAAAATCAAGACGACTTTTTAAGTCGTCTTTTTTTGTCTCCGTTGACGAATCCGGTCAGTCGGGGGCGGTGTGGCAGAGTTATCGGCGATAGTTAGCATAGGCGTATTGCTACGCAATATCAAGCCTATGGCAGACAAATAAAAGTATATGAATATCCTTTTATTCCTCCGCCACATGCTTACAACTTTGTTGTACGCCTATGCACACATATCTTGCTCTGCGCAAACCTGCGGCGACCGTTCGAATCCGTTAAATTCCACAAGGGAAAACGAAGCAAGAAGATGTCGAAAGACATCTTTTTTGTTTTTGGTGCTACGCTTCGCAAACTTGTTTGTGGAGCGTAGCAACGAAAATAAAAGTGGGTTATCAACCTCTTGCGGAGTGTATTTCTTGTAAGGGCCCCCGCGGCGAGCGGAACGGAAAGGCGTTAAGCGGAGCGAGCAAAGTGAGCGCAGTAGCCAATCCGTCAACTCCCACAAGAAAAAACGAAAAAAATAGATAATTTTGATTTTTTACTCGCTCCACAGTGTCAGTTTTCTTTTTTTTTTGTACTTTTGCCTAAATTAAGAAATATAGTGTTGCTATGTTGAGAAAGAGTGCATTGATACTGCTGTTGGCAGTGATGAATATAGGCTTGGCAGAGGCGGTGGTTTCGCCTGATATCAAGCGAGAAACCGAGCGTGCAACCTCCCTTATTGAGCACGGCAGATATACTGAGGCTCGTCACGCCCTGACCGCTTTGCGTGAGAGAATACCGATTGACGATGAGGTGCTGGTGCGCCACATCGATTTTGAGTTGGCTCTTTGTGCTGCCGAATTGCGCGACAACGAAGCGGAGAAGATTATGCTTGCCTTCCTACGCCGCTATCCCGAATCGGTACATGTGAACGATGTCCGCTTTATGTTGGCAATGTACTACTGCGAAAGAGAGGAGTATAGCGCGGCTCGCAAATATCTCGACCAGGTCTCCTACAAGGCATTGACTGAGGATAACAAGGAGCGATACAATATGAGAATGGGCTATATCGAATTTACATCGGGTAATCACGATAAGGCTTATAGGTTGTTCTCTACACTCTCTCCTACGGGAAATTATGCCGACCATGCCACATACTACAAGGCATATATTCACTATGCTCGTGGCGAGTACAAAGAGGCATACAAGGGCTTTGACTCTTTGCGTAAGAGTGATAACTACGCAAAGGTTATCCCTTATTACCTCTTCCAAATCGAGTTTGCACGGGGTAACTACCAATATGTCGTAAAGAGTGGTGATGAGTTGTTGAAGCAGTCGGTTGAGGTGGAGCGTACCGAGTTGATGCGTGTGATAGCGGAGGCTTGGTATCGTTTGCAGGGCTACAATAAGGCGTTCCTCTATATGTCTATGTACCAGCGTTCGGGCGGTAAGATGGGGCGTGAGGAGAACTATATCCTCGGCTACTCGGCATATCGTTCGACCGATTATGCCACTGCGATTGAGGCTTTGCGCAAGGTGGCAGAGGGTAGTGATGAGTTGGCACAAAATGCTTCGTACCACTTGGCAGATTGCTATATTCGCCGTGATGATAAGCGTCAGGCCATACACGCCTTTGCTATGGCGGCGGACGAGAAGTATAACAACGAAATTTCGGAAGACGCCCTCTTTAATTACGGTAAACTGCTCTTTGAAACGGGAGGCGGCACTTTCAACGAGTCTATAAATGTATTGACTCGTTATGTTACGAAGTACCCCGATTCGGAGCGTGCAGATGAGGCACGAGAGTTGCTGATTGCCGCATACTATAACTCGCACGATTACGAGATGGCTTACAAGGCAATTAAGGCCTTTCCGAATCCTGACGGAACGCAACGAGCAGCGTTGCAGAAGATAGCCTATTTCAATGGTTTGGAGTACTTTATGGTGGGCGACTATGCGAAGGCAAAGTCTGCATTGAATGAGTCGCAAAAGATTGGTGTGAGCCCTAAATATAACGCTTTGTGTCTGTTCTGGTTGGGCGAAATAGCCTACAAGGAGGGTGATTATGCCAAGGCGATAGGGTATTACGACTATTACCTCAAACGAGCACCGAAGTCGGAGCGAGAGTATAAGATGGCTCTCTATAACCTCGGTTATGCTCACTTTACGCAGAAGAATATGGCGAAGAGCCAGAAGGCATTTGAAGGTTTTGTATGGCTCTACAAGGCTGCTGACCGCTATCGTGCCGATGCCTTCAATCGCTTGGGCGATGCGCAGTACTCGCAACGCAAATATGCCGATGCTGTAAAGAGCTACGAGGGTGCTGTGGCACTCGGAACGGCAGAGCAGGACTACGCAAAATATCAGCGGGCAATCTCGCTCGGCTTGGCGGGCAGGACTACGGCGAAAATTGGAGCTTTGCGACAGATGCAGAGCGAGAATTGTGGCGACTACAATGACGATGCGGCATACGAACTCGGTCGTACATATGTGTCGTTAGGTCGTTATGCCGATGGAGCTTCGGTGTTGGAAAACTTTGTGGATAGATATCCGCAGTCGCCATACCATACACCTGCACTGCTCGATTTGGGATTGGTGCATTTCAATCTCGGTAATAGCGACAAGTCGTTACACTACTACGACCGCATTATCTCTTCGGCTCCTCAGTCGGCTGCTGCCAAAGATGCAATGCAGAGTGTGCGTGAGATATATGTGGCGAAGGGTAATATAAACGACTACTTCGCTTATGCCGAGCGTACGGGAGTAGAGTGTGATTTGAGCATTATGGCTCGTGATTCGTTGTCGTTCCGTGCAGCGCAAAATATATACCTCGCCGACCGTACAGCCGATGCAATATCGCATTTGAAGGGCTATTTGGAGAATTATCCGAAGGGTTATTATACCAACGATGCGCTATTCTGTCTGAGCGATTGCTACCTCAAAAGCGATAGCCTTGACCGCGCTGTCGAGAGCCTGAAATTGTTGGCTGAGCAGCCACAAAACCAATACACAGTGCCTGTGGTTGAGAAGTTGGCACGCGTAACATTCGATAATCGAATGTACGGGGAGTCGGCTCCTGCTTTCCGCCGTATGTATGAGTTGGCTGATAACCCAACCTCCCGTATGGAGTCGGCAAACGGATATGCAGAATCGGTGCTTTTGCGTAACGATGACGATGCATTGATGGCTATGGCAAACGATTTGGATACCTTGGCAGATATTGATGCTGCGATGTTGCGCAGAGTACGCTTTGCGAAGGCGAAGGTGCATACCTCGCGAGGAGAAGTTGTCGATGCACGCAAGATATATGAACTTCTGTCGGCAGATGTGTCGAATGTGGAGGGTGCCGAGTCTGCTTATCGTGTTATAGAGGCTCTCTTTGGCGAAGCAAAACTCGATGAGTGCGAGCAAAAGATATACGCCTTGGCGGATAGCAAAACACCTCACTCCTATTGGTTGGGTAAGGCGTTTATCTTGCTGGGCGATATATATGTGCAACGCAACGACCTCTTCCAGGCGAAGGCTACATATCGTAGTGTGGTAGATGGTTACACTCCTGCCGATGACGGCATTGTGGCAGAGGCACAGTCGAAACTCGAAAAATTGAATTAGTAGCTATTATGAAACGATATATAACAATACTCATTGCACTCTGTGCGGTGTCGCTCTCGGCATCGGCACAAGTTGCGAAACAGGTCGAAGTGACAAAGGACTATGCGCCCGAGATTGGCAGTGCGCACAAGATGGATATCGCTCCTAATATGGTCGATACTATCACCCTGCGCCCCGAAATTGACTATACGATTACACCGCGTTCGTTTGCTTCGGCTCTCGGTACACATCGATTTAACCCCGCAACCGTAACCTATTGGGAGTACAAACGCCAATATCCTTTCTATTTGAAGTTGGGCGCAGGTTATCCACTCAATACGGTGGGGGATTTGTATGCCACGACACATCGTGCCGATGTGGGTTACCTGACAGGATATGCGCAACACTATGGACAATACTCAAAGTTGCTCTACAAGAGTGGCTTTGATGGCGAGCCCTATAAGGACAACCGTTCAACGCAGATGAATAATAAGTTTGGCGTTATGGGCGGTAAGTACTTCGGTCGATACACCTTGGCGGGGGATTTGTTCTACCGTATGGATACCTATCACCGCTATCCTCTCCACAATGAGTATGCCGATGATGGAACACCTATATTGGAGTTTAAGCGCAGAAAAATAGACTTCGAAGATGTTAATCTGTCGTTGTCATTTGGCGATTCGTTTGCCGATTACAGCCACTTGAACTTCAAGGTGTATGCCTCGGCAGATTTCTACAATGATAAGTCGCAAACCTTTGTTGATGGTGCTCGTTATCAGCAGATGAATGTTGCGGGAGGTTTGGCGTTGGCAAGGGAGATTACCAAACGCAGTGCCTTGTCTTTCGATATTGATTATAAAGGCTATTATGGTTTGCGTTCGTTGAAGGCGTACAATAACTCAATCGTGGGCGGTACACTCTTGTATCGCTATCGTTCGGGAGGTCTGGTCGATTTGACGGTAGGAGCAAAGGTGCTCTACGACCACAATCCGGCAGATACGAAGAAACAGGATAGATGGCATGCCTTTCCGTATGTGGCGATGTCGCTGAATATCAATGATAGAGGCTCGTTTGTACCGTATGTAGAGGTTGATGGCGAGTTGCAGAACAACAGCTACTACTCGTTGGTGCGCCGCAATCCGTATGTCGCGATTTTAGGCGGTGCCGATGGCTCTCTAACGGCAAATACGGTGTTGCCGAATACCGAGTTGTGGAATGTCCGCTTCGGAGTGTCGGGACACTCGGCAAGCAGCAAGTTTGCATACCGCTTCTACGCCAATATGTCGTTTATGAAAAATGCTCTCTATTGGTACAATATAAACCAAATCTTCTTTGGTGTAGAGAGCGCAAAACGCAATATCTGGTCGTTGTGTGGTGCGGTGGATTACAAGCCTATCTCACAGTTGTTGCTTACGGCAGAGGTTAAGGGTTCGCTCTATACCAACTTCGCAAATGTCAAAGATGCCTTGCCGGATGTTGAGGCGTTGTTGAAGGCTCGATATACACACAAGAAATTCACTTTGGGACTGTCGGCGGAGCTGTACGGCTCAACCAAGTGGACCTATGTGCAGGACTACTCGCTCTTTGGTTTGACTACACAGGCACAGACAGGTGTGTTTGATGCTCCGGTGTCACTCGATTTGAGCCTCTATGCCGATTGGCATATCAACAAGAGTTGTACCGTCTATGTCGAGGGAAATAATCTGCTTGGCGATGTTTTGCCGACCTATCGTTGGGCATTCTACCGCGAGATGGGCGCATCGTTTACGGTGGGAGTGAAGGTGCAGTTCTAATGCGGAGCATTAAATTAAAAATTAAAAATTAAAAATTAAAAATTATTTATAGCTAATGGCTAACGGCTAATGGCAAAAAATATGGGTAACAAAGGCTTCTATACCGTTCCGTTTGTGTGGAGCAAGAGCGTGTGGGTGTTAACATTCTCCTTCTTTATCTTTTGGGTGGGGATATCTGCGTTTATGCTCTATGAGATATTTACGCAGGCGGAAAATACAGAGTCGCTGATAGGGCTTATCGTCTTTAATATCATAATGTTGCCTACGATGTTGGCGTGCGAGGGGTTGGCACCGCAACGCTTGGAGATAGGGGAATCGCAGATTGTGGTTTTGCGCCGCTATCAGAGCGTTGTGATTAGTCGAGATGAGATAAAGAGCGTGGAACAACTGCCCGCAAATGCTATGCGTGGTGCAATTCGTACGGGTGGAGTAGGCGGTTTGTTCGGCTACTATGGAAAGTACTATACTCGCAGTATCGGCTCGTTTTCGCTATATGCTACCGGCTCGGAAAATCTCTTCCTTATCCGCAAGTGGAACGGCAAAAATATCGTTATCGCCTGCGCCGAACCCGACAAGATGAAGGGATACTTGTAGGGGAATTAAGAATTAAAAATTAAGAATTAAGAATTAAAAATTAAAAATTAAAAACTCTTCTATATTATAGCTGGGTATCGTTTTCGATACCCGTATTTTTTAGGTGGGGCTTGCTCAGTTGTGTAGTGTGTGTCTCCTTTGTGTGCTGGGTATCGTTTTCGATACCCATGAGGGCGAGGGTGAATTATTTTGTTGTATGGAGGAGAGCCCCCTTTTGTGCTGGGTATCGTTTTCGATACCCATGAGGGCGAGGGTGAGTTCTTTTGTTGTATGGAGGAGTGCCCCCTCTTGTGCTGGGTATCGTTTTCGATACCCGTATTTGTGAGGGGTAGGGTATCTGTGTGATGCAATCAAGCTTGGCGCAAAAAAAACAGCTAATAGCTAATGGCCAACAGCTAAAAGCTTTATGTTTTTTAATTATTAAAAAAGTTGTGTAATTCAAAAAATGTTCGTACCTTTGCGCACTCGCAAAGTGCGAGGTTGGATTACATAAATTTTTTAACAAGTATTAGATGGATTCATTAAGTTACAAAACTATCTCGTTGAATGCAGCGACAGTCAACAAGGAGTGGGTTGTCATTGACGCTACCAACGAGGTATTGGGACGCTTGGCATCGCAGATTGCAAAGATTCTCTGCGGTAAGAACAAGCCGGGCTACACCCCTCATGTTGACTGCGGTGACAATGTTATCGTTGTGAACGCCGAGAAGGTAAAGCTCACAGGTAAGAAGTTGACCGACAAGGTCTATGTCCGCCACACCGGCTATCCGGGTGGTCAGCGTTTCGCTACTCCTGCCTTATATTTGGCAAAGAAACCTGAGTTCGTAATCGAAGAGGCAGTTCGCGGTATGTTGCCAAAGACTCGTCTTGGAGAGGCTATTATCAAAAACTTGAAGGTTTATGCTGGTGCAGAGCATCCGCACGCAGCTCAGAACCCAAAGCAAATTAAGTTAAACGAGATTAAGTAAGAATTATGGAAGTTGTAAACACAGTTGGTCGCCGTAAGGCAGCTGTAGCTCGCGTATTCGTGAAGCCGGGAACTGGTAACATTACAATCAACCACAAGGCTCTCGATGTCTATTTCCCATTGAACATCTTGCAGTACGAGGTTAAGCAGCCATTGCTCGTAACCGAGACTGCTGAGGCTTACGATGTTGTTGTAAACCTCGTAGGTGGTGGTATCAAGGGTCAGGCAGAGGCCGCTCGTATGGGTATCGCTCGCGCATTGTGCGAGATCAACGCAGAGTATCGTCCTGTTTTGAAGAAGAACGGATTCCTTACTCGTGACGCCCGTGAGGTTGAGCGTAAGAAGCCGGGACAGCCTGGTGCTCGTCGTAAGTTCCAGTTCAGCAAGCGTTAATATTTATTTCGCAAGCGGACTAACAAATCGGCAAAGCACGACAAGGGTTTACGAAAGTCAGCAAGACCACTTATACTTATATTATTATATAGAGCTAATGGCCAATGGCTAATAGCTAATGGTCAGAAAAAAGTGCTACTTTGCTACTTGCCCTGTCGCGGAAAACTCTCAGGATTAACAAGGTTACTACCGTGAGAGTTGAAGTAAAGAGAAATTAAAATTACAAAAAAAGAAACTAAAATGTCTAGAACAGATTTTAATACATTGTTGGAGGCCGGCGTACATTTCGGACACTTGAAGCGCAAGTGGAATCCTAAAATGGCTCCATATATCTTTATGGAGAAGAACGGCATTCATATCATCGACCTTCACAAGACAGTAGTGAAGTTAGATGAGGCTGCGGCAGCACTCAAAAATATCGCTAAGAGCGGTCGCCGTGTGTTGTTTGTAGCAACAAAGAAACAAGCAAAGGAGATTGTTGCCGAAAAGGTAGCAGCCGTTGGTATGCCTTATGTTACTGAGCGTTGGGCTGGCGGTATGCTTACAAACTTCCCAACTATACGCCGTGCTGTCAAGAAGATGGCTACCATCGACAAGCAGATGGCAGACGGTCTTTTCGAGAACTTCTCGAAGCGTGAGAAGTTGCAAATTTCGCGTCACCGTGCTAAATTGGAGAAGAACCTTGGTTCTATCGCTGACCTTACTCGCCTTCCTGCTGCATTGTTCGTAATCGATGTGCAGAAGGAGCAGAATGCTGTTAAGGAGGCAAAGCGTTTGAATATTCCGGTATTTGCAATGGTAGATACTTGTTGTGATCCAACCGACATCGATTATGTAATCCCTGCAAATGACGATGCTACAAAGTCAATCGCTTTGATTCTCGACACTGTATGTGCTGCTATCGCTGAGGGCGTAGAGGAGCGCAAGCTCGAGAAGGAGAAGGAGGCTGTTGAGGCTGAGGCTAATACAGAGGCTCCTGCAAAGAAACCTGCTAAGACTCGTATCAAGAAGAGCGTAAAGGCTTCGGTTGATGCACAGGAGGCTGTTGCAGCAGAGGTTGTTGCTGCTGTTGAGGCTGCTCCTGCTGCTGAGGAGGCACAGGCAGAGTAATTATTAACTAAGTAAATTACAGAAAACTATGGCAATAGAGATTAAGGCAGCTGATGTAATGAAGTTGCGTAAGATGACCGGTGCCGGTATGATGGACTGCAAGAAGGCTCTCGTAGATGCAGAAGGCGATTACGAGCGCGCTAAGGAGATCATCAAGGAGAAGGGTAAGCTCGTAGCAGCAAAGCGTGCTGACCGCGAGACTTCGGAGGGTGCTGTTGTTGCAAAGGTTCAGGACGGTAAGGCTATCGTAGTAGGACTCGGTTGCGAGACTGACTTCGTGGCAAAGAATGCTGACTTCCAGGCACTTGCTCAGGCAATTGCAGATGCAGCTCTCACTCACTTCCCTGCTGATAAGGAGGCCCTCATGGCTTGCACACTCGCAGATGGCCGTACAGTTGAGGCTGCTGTTACCGAGTTGACAGGTCAGACAGGCGAGAAGCATGTTGTTGCGGGTTACGAGGCTATTGAGGCTCCATTTATTGTGGCTTATATGCATGTTATCACCGGCAAGCTTGCTGCTGTTGTTGGCTTCAACAAGGAGCTTGACGCACAGGTTGCTAAGGGTGTAGCAATGCAGGTTGCTTCGATGAATCCGGTAGCTGTATCGGCTGCAAATGTTGAGCAGAGCGTTCTTGACGCAGAGTTCAAGACCGCAGTTGAGAAGACCAAGGACGAGCTCGTACAGAAGGAGATTAACTCGGCTCTCACCAAGGCAGGTATCAACCCTGCACATGTTGATAGCGAGGACCATATCGAGTCGAACCAGTCGAAGGGTTGGATTACCGCAGAGCAGGCAGCACAGGCTCGCGAGATTATCAAGACCGTAGGCGAGGCTAAGGCAGCAAACCTCAATATGCAGATGATTGAGAACATCGCTAAGGGCCGTGTTCAGAAGTTCCTCAAAGAGAACACTCTCGAAGAGCAGGGCTATCAGATGGGCGATGGTAAGACTCCTGTTAAGGAGGTTATCAAGGCAGCTGACGCAGAGGCAAAGGTTCTCGTATTCAAGCGAGTATCGCTCTCTGACTAATCAGAGGTTGATTTTAATACGAATGCACCGCAAGAAATTGTGGTGCATTTTTGTTTTGGCATCATTACCCTTTTTATCGCTCATTGTTCCGTCTCTTATCAAGCACCGAAGTAATACCTTCTATTTCTCCTCCATATTGCAAAACAAGTGAAGCTGTCTAAAATATAGAAGTTTTATCTAATATCGTTTGTAGTATAAAACCTGTAAAGTGTTGATAATCCACTTATTAAAACCTCAAAATCCCCCCCCCGAAAAATCGGAGGGAGGATTTTGTAGAGTAGTCGGTGTAATTTAATTTACACCATTACCACCGTTTTACTTACTCGATTACAACAGTACAGTTAGCCTTCTTGCTACCGCCAACAAAGTTAGCGATATCGGTAGCAGTGCCATCGAGAGTTGCAGTGCAGTTGGTAATGGTCAAGGTCAAACCTTCTGCCTCCAAGTCAACGAAGTCGGTCTTGCCACTCTTGAATACAAAGGTGCTACTCTTGATAATGGTGTTAACATAGAGGTTCAAACCGTTGTAACTCGAAGCATCGTGGTCGAAAGTACAATTCTCGAAAGTAACAGTGCCCGTACCACCGAAAGCGTTGAAACCGTTAATCTTGCAATTCTTGAAGATTATATCACCCTTCATATCGTCGAAGTGAATACCACGGAAATTGGTCTTAACCTCGCAGTTCTCGAATACGGTTGTTGTACCCTCGTTTGTGTAGCACCAACGAAGAGCCTCGCCCGAATCGAATACGCAATCTTTGAGAGTTCCGTTGATAGTACCGCTTACTGCATAGCCGCTCTCGTTCTTGAACTCTGCACCAACGATAGTCGCACCGTTGATATTCAAACCAGATGTACCTGTAAATACAGTACCCTCCTCGCAGTTGATAACGGTCTCTGCAGTGAAGTTGCTTGCGGCAGGCATAGTGTGTAGTTACCTGCTGGGAGAAGAATCTCCTTTGCGCCCTCTGCCAATGCCTCGTTGAGAGCAGCCTGACGCTCGGTGTCGTCTGCACCGCTAACAACTGCGCCACCTGCGATACCTACAACCTTACCATCAACAGTGATGTTGAACTTGTTGGTAGGAACCTTGGTGTTGTTGTTCAACTCGTTCCACAAACCACCATTTACAGCAGCAAAACCTGTTGCAGTGCAATCTGTGATATCCAAAGTACCCGAGATACCCAACTCGGTGTGCATCTGAACAGCAGCCTTGTCAGTCGAAGCAGTCGAAACAAAAGTACACTTCTCTACATCGAGGTTGAGTATAGGCTGTCCCTCATTGTACATAACAATTGCCTTACCAACAGTGTTGAAAGTAGAGTTCTTAACCACTACATTCGAGTTGGTTGCACCCTGATACTGAATTGCATAACCATCGAAGCCATTGCTGGTAGTTACATCGAAGGTACATCCGTCGATTGTAGCCTTGTGGCTATTAAGGCGGATACGACCATTCGAGTTACAGTTAATCATATTGAACTCTTTGAGGTAGTGAATCCAAGCAAAAGTATGCTCTGTGTAGCCCAATCCTACAGGAACATCGGTTGTCAAATTATTCAAAGTAAGAGCAGTAACACCGTCCTTTGCACGAATCTGCTTTTCCATCTTAACAACGCACTCCTCCTTGCTTGCACCAACAATAGTGATGTTGTTAGCAGCGAAAGTAAGACCCGAGTGAAGCTCATACTCACCATTTGCAAGTACGATATACTCCAAACCCTCTGCGAGAGCAGCCGAAAGAGCAGCCTGATCGAGTGCCAAGCGGTTACCCTCTGCATCGAAGTAGATAGCGCTGTTATCACCATAGAGTACAGGAGACTTGCCAGTGTACTCGAAGGTGTTGCCATTGCCAAAGATGTCGATGTTCAACTGCTTTGCCACAGTCTCCTCTGTGTATTTTGCGCCATCGCCAAGATAGAACTGTACCCAGAAGCAGTACTTACCCTTCAAAGTGGTGTTCTCGATAGTTACATTGTTTACACCATTCTCCATATTGTTGAATACACGAACAGGGATGTAAGTAGACTCCAAAGTAGAGTTCTCGATATTAACTGTGATGTTCGAAGCGTTGGTCAAATCAACAACATAAGCCATATTCGAACCACCCAAGTTCTTTGCAGTTACGCCTTCGAGGTTCAAAACACCATTGCCACCAACATGGAAGAGCTCGGCGTAGTTGTCCCAAACCATATTCTCGCCCTTATGCTCATACTCCAAGTCACCATTCTTTACGGTCAAAGTACCATAAACATCGAACATGTTGTAGTTCTTGCCGGTTGCGCTCGAAGTTGCCGAAATCTTCTTGTCATTGAGGTCGATAGTGAGCTTCTTACCTGCCGAAACAGCCAAAGTTGGGTCTGCTGCACGAGTGAGCGACTCGCTCAACACCAAATCCTCAGTCAAAATGATAATATCTACATTCTCATCAGCAAAAGCAGCCTTGAACTCCTCTGCATTTGCAACCTTTACATAAACCTCACCGTTGATTGCGCCATACTTGTCATCATCATCGTACTCAGGCTTAATCTCAACATTAACCTTGGTGTTGCTGGTGAACAACTGACCATAGAGGTTAGTGCGGTGGTTACGCTGTACAGGCACAGCACCTACGGTGCGACTCTTTGCAGCAGCACCGGTTGCATCGATAGCGTAAGTGAATACTACATCAACAGTCTCCTTTGTCGAAGCCATCAAGAGGTAGTTCATAGCGATATAGTCGTACTCAGCATCGTTTACAGGGAACTCCTGCGAAGCGCCCGGAACAGCAGCGTAAGCAAATGTGCGAACAACCTTGTTGAAAACCTCACCGGTAGCGAAGTTGAGCTGCTCGTATGCAGGAACCTCAACCATAGCGTGAGTTACCTTATGACCAGCCTTCTCCGAAGCCTCGAAGTCGTTGGTACCGATGTTCAACTGAGCGAAAGGACGGCGCAACTCTGCCTTAACAGGGTCCATACCGTTCTGTACGGTGAAATCATCATAGTAGTAGAACGCATCGCGCTTCTCATCGCTGCTAACAGCACCGATGTAGTCTACGGTCATAGTCTTTGTAGTCAAATTTACGGTGTAAGGAGCACCATCAGCAGCAGCCCAGAACAACACATAGTAGGTGTTGCCGGTAGTGAGCTGGAACTCAACGGTAGTGCTAATCTGGAAATCGGTCTTCTCGCCTGTGAGGTCGTTCAAGATGTTACCATTAGCGTCATAAACAGCCCACTGCAAGTGTGAAGCAGTAGTACCGTCACTAAAATCTGCACGGCTTGCAATCTGCGGAGTACCGAGATTGAACGAAACAGTAGCAGTCTCACCTCCTACACCCACTTCTGCGAGGTCAGGAGTCTGCTGACACGATGTAGCAACAAAAGCTACGAGTGCCGCCATTCCAAAGAAAATCTTTTTCATAGTCGTTTGTGTTTAATTGTTAATAATATATGTATTTGTTTGTTATCTGTCTTGTTATTTGATGGTTACATTCGACTTATCGCTCTCTGTTGCAGAGGATGCGTCAGGACCGAAAAGCGAAGATGCTGTTGCAGCAACACCATCAACCGTTACATTTTCTACGGTTGCAGAAACGACCTCAACACCTGCATACTTGGTACCTACCAAAGCTCCGGCACGATTTGAAGAACCTGTCATATCGTCTGTACCATGCTTGATGGTAAGATTTTTTACCTCGCAATTGGTGAGAGAACCTCTCATCCACAAGCCCAACAGACCGCCAACATGACCTTTGTAGTTGCCACTCTCATTGTAAGTACTATTCAAATAAGAGTCAGCTTTTCCGATTACAGAGCAACCAGAAACATACATCTCTACATTACCATTGTTGTAACCAATCAAACCGCCAATAAACTTGAAGCCCTCTGCCTTGATACCCTCAACTTTTACATTCTCGATTGTGATTGTACCTGCACCATGATTCTCAATCCAGCCAATCAAAGCACCACCTGCACTCTCGCCATCGACATTAGTTCCGCTAATTGTTACATCAACGAGTGTCAAATTCTTGATGGTGATGTTACCGTTTGAGTTGAACTTACCAAGCAAACCACCTTGCAAACCTGTTGTAGATAAGCCTGTAATCTTATGACCGGACCCATCAAAAATCACATCAGTAGCAGAACCCTGCCAAGGCATCGAGACGCTCCAAGCCTCACCGGTAAGGTCAATATCCTTCTCCAATACAACCTTGTTACCGGCAACCAATGAATTGAGAGCAGCCATCAAATCCTGAGCATTACCCACCGAAACGACATCATCAACTACATTCTCGGCAACCACATACTTGCCATCGCTCTCGACAGCGTGCATGCCTTCTGCCAAAAGATTAACATTAGGAGCAACACCAAAGGTACCACCGGATACAGAGCCCTTAACACCCTCTTTGGTGAAATCGGAGCAACCAATCTTGGTCTCAAAAGTACCACCTGTTACTTTAAGAGTAGGGTTAAACTCGTCGTTTGTTACAAATACCGATGAAACATCAACACCGCGAGGAGCAAAGCTACCTCCGTTGATAGTTAATACCGATGTGTCATCCTCAGCTTGTACCCATACCTGTCCCTCGAATACACCACCATTGATAGTCATATTGTTCTTCCAAAGGCGCGCAGAACGATAAGAAGGGGTAGAAATTGTACCACCATTGATAGTTGTAGAACCACTATACTGAGATACGGCACAATACATATGCTCAACAGAACCATTTGCATTGAGGTCGCAAAGCATCTCAATAGTACCATTCTCAACTACAAGTGTACCACCATTGTTGTAGATAGTGTATGTTCCCCAACCGAAAGAAGGGTCGCCTGCACCAGTATAGTTGTAAGAGATTTTACCATTACCCTGCGAGTCTTTAACAACAAGTTTGTTACCACTACTTATGGTAATCATTGCACTGTGAGCAGCCACATCACTTGTGTAAGAGATTGTATTTCCGTTCAAATCGAGTTCAAGTGTAGCAGGTACGCTTGCACGCGACTGAGTGCCACCTATTACCAATGGCTTGTTAAGAGTTACATTTTCTGTCAATGTTACAGTTCCACCGAGTTGTGCAGCAATGTTGAGTTTCTCCTCTAATGTTGCAGGAAGATCGTCATCGTACTCAGGCTTAATCTCAACATTAACCTTGGTGTTGTTAGTGAACAACTGACCATAGAGGTTGGTGCGGTGGTTACGCTGTACAGGTACAGCACCTACGGTGCGACTCTTTGCGGCAGCACCGGTTGCATCGGTAGCGTAAGTGAATACTACATCAACAGTCTCCTTTGTCGAAGCCATAAGGAGGTAGTTCATAGCGATATAGTCGTACTCAGCATCGTTTACAGGGAACTCCTGCGAAGCACCCGGAACAGCAGCGTAAGCAAATGTGCGAACTGCCTTGTCCGATACCTCACCATTTGCGAAGTTGAGCTGCTCGTATGCAGGAACCTCAACCATAGCGTGAGTTACCTTATGACCAGCCTTCTCCGAAGCATCGAAGTCGTTGGTACCGATGTTCAACTGAGCGAAAGGACGGCGCAACT
>JAZOBZ010000007.1:0-2547 GCA_045596245.1 Alistipes sp.
ACGATATAACATCGCAGGTGGTGCCTATCACCGTTCCTCCTGTTGACAAAATTTGCGAAGTTTTGGGTCGCAGAAGAATCGTTAATAATGCACAATCATATACTGACTTAACGATTTTCATCGTAAGCCATTACAAAGATAAGCAAAAATTTACAGAAACACTGTATTTCTGCAGAAAACTATTTTGCAGTCCACCAAACGCTGTGTCGAAAAAACACTACCTTTGTACCCGAAAAACCAATTGACAATGAAAATAGAAACATTTACCGAAGAGGATATTCGAGAGGCGGCACGGCTTGCTTATCCCGTCTGGGGTATTGGTCACGCTGCTAACGGTCAGGGCGAGGAGTTCGGACTGCTGATGTGCGAGTATATCATCCGCTATGGGTGGTATGGTGCGCCATTCGCCTTCAAAATTACCGACGAGGGCAAGATGGTGGGTTGCATACTTGCGGGCAATATCGAGCAGAATAACGGCTACAACGAGTGGTTGGATAGCATTATGCCATCGTTCAACGAGCAGCAACGCGAGGAGGCGTTGGCTCTGCGCGAATACTTCGGCAAGACCTCGCCAAAGGTCTATCGCTATATGCGTGCAGATAAGGATTTGTATCTGTCGTTCTTTATCACGGCGGTGCAGGGTTGCGGCAAGCAACTGCTTGCGGAGATTGTGGCATTGGCAAAGAGCGAGGGATATGAGAGTCTCTACCTTTGGACAGACTCATCGTGCAACCACGGCTACTACGCCCACCACGGCTTTGAGAAGGTTGCCGAGTTTAAGAGTAACGAGTGGAAAACCGACTCCAATGACTATCTGACCTACATCTACCGAAAGAGTTTCTGATAGCAGAGCGAAAGCGGCAAAGAGATAAGGAGAGAAAAAGTTTCGGCTTTTTCTCTTTTTTTATTGGTGTTTGTCAAAAGTTGTCAAAAACTCGGGGTTACTTTGCCGCAAAGTAACCCTTAAATGTTTTTATTATGTCAGTTTGGGATTGGCTGCTTGCAGCGTGGATTTATGAGGAGTTGTTCGATAATGACTCGTACAACACTTCGCACAACAACACTCGCGACTATGATTCGTCATACGACTACGATGATTATGAGGAGGATTATTGATGATTCTCTACTCTTTGTATTGAAATAATGCTTAACTTTGTAAGTGATTAGATTATGTACTTGTGGTGATACTATTTATTTGCATAGCTGTCCTGCTTATCGTTTGGAGGGTTTGGCTCTCCAAACCCGAAAATATTGGCAAGATGGGGGAAAGGCGTGTGGCTCGAAAACTTAACTGGTTATCGAACGAGTACATCACACTTAATGATGTGTTGTTGCCTACACGCTATGGGACTACGCAAATTGACCATATTGTAGTGTCTCCCTATGCGATTTTCGTTATCGAAACCAAGAATTATAAAGGTTGGATATTTGGACATCAAGACTCGGAAGAGTGGAAACAAAGTTTGCTTGGCAAGAAAACCCTTTGGGGATGGTCGAGTGAACAACACAAATTCAGAAATCCCATTCGCCAAAACTTGGCACATTTTAGAGCGGTTAGAGATATTCTAAAAGATGTTGGCGAGTTTACAATTATCCCTATTGTAGCGTTTTCGGATAGCGCAGATTTGAATATAAACACACCTAATCACACTGTGATAAATTGGTGCAATTTGCGTTCTGTGATAAAGTCGTATAGAACGCCGACTATATCCCCTGACAACATAGAACGGATTGTAACAAAACTCTCAACTGCAAACATTACCACAGAGGGAAGCAGAGAACTTCATACACGCCAAGTTCAGACAATACAGCAAAATATAGATTTAGCCATAGCAAATCGACGATGTCCTAAATGCGGAGGTAATCTTGTTGAGAGACGAGGAAAATATGGAAATTTTTGGGGTTGCTCAAATTATCCAAATTGCAGATTTACACATAAAGATTAGAATGACTTATGCTCGCCTACACCTACATATCCCACGGCAAGTTCGAGTTGATCGACAAGCCGAATATAGAGTGCTAATTGTGCTATGATAGACCACCTTTTACAGCCATTGGTTTGCGAGCGCTTCTTGACGGATGCGCGGTATCGGGAGGGGCATTTGCGAGTGGTGAATGCGCTGCCTGAAAGGCGTGTGTTGGGGCTTCATTCGCCCGAGATTAAGCAGGTCGCAAAGCAACTTTCGCGCGAGGGTGGCGAGGTTGTTATGCCCGATGGAACGCATCGAATTTGCGCCAATGGTGCCGAGGTGATTTGTGCGTTTGAAGCAGTGCTGAGCGAGAGTCTTTGCTACGAGGAGACCGTCGTTTGGGGCTACCTTATCAACCTCGAAAAGTGTTCGCTCGATGAGCGTTTGGCGATGCTCGGTCGCTATGTGCCCGTGCTGGATAATTGGGCGGTGTGCGACTCCTACTGCGCTCACGCAAAGTGGATGGCGCATGCCGACAAGGCGACTTTGTGGGCGTTTTTGGAACGGTGGTTTGACTCCGAGCGCGAGTTTGAGGTGCGCTTTGCGGTGGTTGTGGCGATGTGTTATTTTCTCAATA
>JAZOBZ010000008.1:0-4388 GCA_045596245.1 Alistipes sp.
AGCCGTAGTCGGCATCTGCCATCTCGCCCGGACCATTTACGATGCAACCCATAACACCAATCTTCAACCCTTTCAAGTGCGAGGTGCGAGCCTTAATATCAGCCAATGCCTGCTCTATATTATATAGGGTACGCCCACACGAAGGGCAAGCGATATACTCGGTATGCGAAAATCTTGCGCGCGAGGCCTGCAAAATCATCAACTCCACCTCGTGCAACTCCTCTTCGGCAATCTGCGGTGCATCAATCCACACGCCATCTGCCAAGCCATCGAGTAACAACTGCCCCATATCGGCTGCGGCATGCACAGCAACCGCCTCCTTCGAGCCTTCGTAGTGACGGCGAATAACAACGGGCGCGTCATCCTCGCGGTTGAGAATTGCGGCACGCCACTCGGCGGTAGGGTTGCCACTTACAGCATCAACCACGATATATTCATCGGTAATTTCGCTGTGTGCCACAATCGGTGCCGAGGTGCGGCGACGGTACTCGGTTGGGGAGTAACGCTCAGGGTGCAAAACCTCAAATTCGCCCTCGCGACTTTGGAAGTGCTCGACTAACATCTGCGCTACGGGAACTTCGTTTTCGGGTGCTTCGGTCAGCGAAACACGGATTGTGTCGCCCACGCCATCTGCCAAGAGTGCGCCAATACCTACGGCACTCTTTATCCTGCCCTCGATGCCGTTGCCCGCTTCGGTAACGCCGAGGTGGATAGGGAACGCCATACCCTCACGCTCCATCGCCTCAACCAAAAGGCGGTAGGCATGGACCATAACGCGCGTGTTGCTCGACTTCATCGACACTACGACTTGGTCGAAATTCTCTCTGACGCACATTCTTAAAAACTCCATTGCCGACTCAACCATTCCAGCAGGAGTGTCGCCGAGTCGGTCGATAATATGTTTCGCCAATGAGCCATGATTAACACCTATGCGCAACGCTACACCACGCTTGCGACACTTTGCGATTAACGCCTCCAACTCGCCACCGCTTGTACGGTAGTTCCCCGGATTGATGCGCACCTTATCGACCGATTCGGCGGCAATAGATGCAATCTCGGGAACAAAGTGAATATCCGCCACAATCGCTGTCGGATAGCCATCTCGGCGTACCTGTGCAACAATGTTGCATAGGGCTTCACCCTCCTTTTTGCCCTGTGCTGTAAGGCGTACAATAGGCGCACCTGCATCGGCGATACGCTCAATCTGCGCCACACTTGCCTCCACATCGGCAGTGGCAGTATTTGTCATCGACTGTACCGCAATCGGATATTTGCCACCGATTGTGGTAGCACCGATTCTAACCTCGCAGCTTGTTCTGCGTATATATTTACTCAAATTCATATCACAAAGATACAAAAAAGACGAAAGACCAAAGACGAGAGACGAGAGATTTTTTGAAAAAAAGAACAATAATTTCACTAAAAAGCCGATGGCTGAAAGCATAAAAAACAGCAATGATTTACCTCTCTGCTTTCATGCTTTTATTTTTCCGCTTGTAACTCCTCTATTGCTCTAAGAACTGTTTTGTCAATAGGATAGATAAAGTAGTAAAAGGCATTATCTTCGAGGTCGGAGTTGCGCGAGATATAAGCGCGTAGTTGCGCCTCCATAATGTCGCGTGAACGATTTATCTCCTTCCAATTTGGCTTAACGCCCTGTCGCTCGGCATAGCGCACGAAATCCGAGAATAACGACTTGTCGCCATCGAGCAAAACCTTCAATTCAGCGATATTTTTGGCACTCTCTAACGCCTTACGATGCTTGTCGGCATACTCAATAGTGTAGCGGTAAAGGATATTGCGGCCACTAACCTCCGAGAAGTACTTTGTTACATTCAGCGTGTCGAGTGGCACAAAAACATCAGGCATAATACCTCCACCACCATATACCACCTTGCCCTTCGGCGTGGAGTAACGCAGTGAGTCGGCAAAGTGAATACTATCTGCCGAGAAGAACTCGTTGCGTTTGAAGCGGTCAATAAGGTCGTGCTCGTACGACTCACCCTCGCCTGCCGTGTAAGGCTTCTGTATTGAGCGACCTGTCGGGGTAAAGTAGCGTGCTACGGTAAGGCGCAGTGCCGAGCCATCTTCAAATGGTGTTTGCGACTGTACCAATCCCTTGCCAAATGAACGGCGACCTACAATTGTACTGCGGTCGTTGTCTTGTAGTGCGCCAGCCAAAATCTCACTCGAAGATGCACTTGTCTCATCAATCAAAACCGCCATTTTCATATCTGTCGAGCCGCCACGACCATCGCTATATTGACGCAGTTGCTTGCCTTGTCTGTCTTCGGTATATACTATCAATGAGCCGGCAGGCAGGAACTCGTTAGCGATAAGAATCGCCTGGTCGAGGAAACCGCCCGAATTGCCGCGCAGGTCGAAAATCAGCGACTTCATTCCCTGCGCACGGAGCGATGTGAGAGCCTTCTTAATTTCGGCGTATGAGGTGCGGGCAAATTGCGACAGCTTTATAAAGCCGATATCCTCGGTAAGCATCAACGATGCCTCTACGCTATGCAACGGAATAGCATCGCGTGTAACAACAATATCGACCAAATCTTCGATACCTTTGCGCTCAATTGAGAGTTTTACCTGCGTGCCACGAGGACCGCGCAAACGCTTCATTACGGCAATCTGCGACATCTTCTCTCCTGCGATGAGTGTATCATTAACCTTTATAATACGGTCACCACCCTGCACTCCTGCTTTGCGGCTTGGTCCCGATGGGATTACATTCAGGACAATAACCGTATCTGTCGCCATATTAAATACTACGCCGATACCGTCAAACTCCCCTTTAAGAGGCTCCTCCGCCTCCTCGAACTGCTTGGGTGGCAGATATACGGAGTGGGGATCCAACTTGTGAAGTATAGCGGGTATAGCCAGCTCCGCCAACGAGTCGCGTGAGATAGAGTCGACATAGTCGTTCTCAATCATTGTGAGTACGCGTGCGAGTTTGTCGTTGTGGGAATTGCCAAGATAGACACGCACCTGATTATTTGCAAGTTGTCTGCCGGAATATACTCCGACAAACCAACCCACAAACAGTATCAAAAGTAGAACAACCGTTCTAATAAGGTGCTTAGCGATTCCCTTCACTTTACTAAAATTGATAATTGATAATTGACGAATTGACAATTAAAGGTATTTTTTATTTAGGCCTGCGGCGCAAATCTCTCGTCATTCGTCTCTCTTTTGTTAAACTTTGCAATCCCTCCCCTCTATCGCCTTTGGCGACCAAGTCCCCTCCTCGGAGGGGATTTAGGGGTGGGTAGATTTGTAAATGCGGTGACACACCGCATCAGCGCCCGTCCAACAAGAATAAACCTCCCTGCTTACCCAATTACATTATTTGTTCTTGAATGTATATGCAAGACCTACGCCAAGAACGGTTTGGGTTTGAATCTTCGTATTCTGTGCTTTGTTGTAGTAGAGCTGGAAGTAGAATTGTGTCGAGAAATACTTAGTAGCCTTGATATCAATAGTGTTCTCCCAACGAACAGTAGGTGCAATACTCTCGTATTGGAGAGGATTGCCTGCATTTGCAGGGTTGCTATTCCACTTCTTGCTATCTTGCTGTTGTGCCACCTCGTTAATCCAACCATAGAACGAGTAGAGTGTAGTACGATAGCGGAATATACCCTTCTTACCAAATGTCTTGTCAAAGTCAACTTGAATAGACGAACCTCCCTCATAACGCTGATTCTTGTTTCTTAGAGTCAAACCGTAAACATACGGAGTGTTTTGTTGCTCCAATGTAAGGGTGCTGCTATCTGTGTCGGCACCAAACTTGTCTGCATAGTAGAAATCACGAACAACACTATTGGTTACATAGGTAGCATTCATAGAGAGTGGCGCAATGTTGATTTTAATAGGAAATTTTTTGTTGGCGCATACATAGGTTACACCAATCGAAGCGATAAGATATGCAGGAGCAAAACCTGTGCTGGTGAGTTTACGGGTTGCCTTGTCAGTGCTATTCCAACCATTCGCAAACTGCGAGCGCATGGAGATAGTACCTCCGACATTCCAACTCTTCGAGATGACATAAGCTGGGGAGGTCTGGATAAACCACTCGTCCTGACTCTTCGATACAGTACTACCCTCTTCGCTACTTGTGAAGTTGTAGGCATAGCCCAACTTGCCGGTAACCTTCGTGCCGATTGTAAATTTACCCTTTGTATAGGTGTGTGTAAAGAGAATGTTACCAATACCGGTAAGCGAGTTTGTATTTCCGTTCACCGATAGCCATCGGTCGTTGAAATGAGCGAGCGAACCATTTAGTGTTGCATTGAACTCGATAGTGTTGCGCTCCTTGCGAGCTGCTGCCTTCTCAGCCTTGATTTGAGCCTCGCTCTTAAATGCAGGAGCCTCCTTCTCGGTCT
>JAZOBZ010000009.1:0-3619 GCA_045596245.1 Alistipes sp.
GCGATGCAGGTCGCTCCGACAAGGTATTTCGCAACACCACCACATTCGCCCCCGACATATCCTCAACGAGTACCTTGCGCGAGGTGAGTTTTGCCCTTATCTCCTCTGGCTCGTCGCTATCCTGCAACGACTTGCGGCGCACATCATCGACCTTGCCCAAGACAAAGTCGGCATCTTGGAACCAATAGGTCGCCTCGCCCACAAACTCTGCCAACGACACACGCCCGACATCAGCGCGATTTATATTCGAGATAACATCAATCTCCTCCAACCTATCACTCGACAACTGGCTCGACAGTTCAAACCTCCTTATCGAATCTATCTCGCAGTCGAAAAAGTCCAAACGGTAGGGCTTACTCTCCGAGTAGGAGAATATATCGAAGATACCTCCACGCACCGAGTACTGTCCCGGCTCATAGACAAAATCAACCTTCTCGAAACCAAGCGACTGAACCCTCTCCTCCAACTCCGCAACCTCGATAAGGTCGCCCCTACGAAGATGCAACGACTCGGCCGTCAAACCCTCCAAGTCGGCAACGCGCTCCGACAACGCATCGGGATAGGTCGCAACCACCAAAAAGCCTTCGCGATGATTTTTCAAGGCGTTGAGAACGCCCGTACGCATAACCACGCTCTCCGCCTCCTCTGCGCCATAGACAACCGAGCGTTTGTATGCCGAAGGGAAGAACAAAACTCGCTCCTCGCCCAACAACGCATAGAGGTCATTCAGTGCGTACGCAGCGGCATCTCTATCCTCGCTGACGATGATATGCACACCACCCTTTCGGGCGATGGTTGCCGCCATATAAAATAAAAAAGCACCGCCGACCATCTCGTTGAGAAGGACGGTGCTGCCTTTTTTCTCCAACACTTTACCGAGTTGCTCTATCTGAGGCGAGCGCTCGGCAAATTTCAGTATTTCGTGCATATACTATGTATGGACTACCTACCTCCTACTATGCTTAGGTTTTTCACTCCTCTTAGCCTTCAAAATATCGTTACCCTCCTTATCCTCGTAGCGCACCTCTATCATACCAACACTTTGGTCTGCAACCACCTTTATTAGTGTCTTGTATTGCCACGACCACCTGCGGCGCAATGACCAAAAGCCCTTCTTTAAAAAGGCTGCTACATAAGGACTTACAACAAGGCGGATATATTTGTGTCCGCGCTCCATGGTAAGCAACGATATCTGATTCTCAATCTTTCGGTCGAGAAGTATTGTAGGTTCCACTCTGCCCGTACCTCCACAAGTAGGACAGATATCCTCCGTATTGTGTACCGCCACAGGGCGAATACGCTGACGGGTAATCTGCATCAATCCGAATTTGGACAGTGGAAGTATTGTATGCTTTGCCTTATCCGATGCCATAAGTCGCTGCATCTCCGCGTATAGGAGTTGTTTGTTCTGCGACTTATGCAAATCTATAAAATCGACAATCACAAGGCCTCCCCAATCGCGCAAGCGAATCTGTCGCGCTATCTCTGCCGCAGCAGCGAGGTTCACCTCCATTGCCGTCTGTTCCTGATTATCCTCGGCCTTGGTGCGATTTCCCGAATTGACATCTATCACATGCATCGCCTCGGTGGACTCCATAA
Source organism: Alistipes sp. (assembly GCA_045596245.1). Taxonomy (GTDB): domain Bacteria; phylum Bacteroidota; class Bacteroidia; order Bacteroidales; family Rikenellaceae; genus Alistipes. Next base: position 1,600 of record JAZOBZ010000009.1, read on the forward strand.
TAAGGTAGGCACCTCGTTTCAGCGATACATACTTCGCAAACAGAGATTTTATCTGTCGCGAAATATCGAAGTTGTCAAAAATAGGCACATTGCCGCGGTATAGTTTCACGATACGCTCCTTGTCGGCATCTACGCCACGAATATATGAGCGAATATCATTGTACATCGCCTCATCATCAACACATATCTGCGAGAAGGAACCATCGAGCGTATCACGAATAATCGTGTTTGCACGACTCATCTCCCCCATCAATAGTGCCGGAGCAGTGCGTTTGCGAATCTGCTGACAGGTTTTATGCCACTTCTCTACCGCAGCCAAGATATCCTGCTCGATATCGAGGTCGGAGGCATTTGCTGCTGCTGTACGAATAATTACACCAAAGTTCTTTGGCAATACACCTGTTGCAACTCGCTTCAATCGTTTTTTCTCCTCGTTAGAGCGAATCTTTTGCGAAATCATCACCTTCGAGGTAAATGGAAGGAGCACTATATTTCGCCCCGGCAATGAGATGTCGGCAGTCAAGCGCGGTCCTTTGGTCGATATTGCCTCCTTGGCAATCTGCACCATAACCAACTGTCCAACCTGCAAATAAGAGGTTATCTTACCATCTTTTTCCACCTCAGGAGTATTGTCAATCTTCATTGTTTCAAGGCGAAGACCTTTACTACCCGGTTGGTTGCTCTTAACTATTTTGCAGAGTGAAGAGAAATGTGTTCCTAAATCTTGATAATGGATAAAGGCATCTCGTTCGTGACCTATGTTCACGAATGCAGCATTGAGTCCGGGCATAATTTTATGCACCTTGCCGAGATAGATATCACCTACCGCAAAGCCTGTATGGGCAACCTCGCGATTCAACTCCGCCAAGACCTTATCCTCACACAAGGCAATACTAATCTCGGTAGATGTTACATTTATGATTAACTCTCTATTCATTTTCAATGCAACATTGGCTGGAAGCCAAATTAAAAATTAAGAATTAAAAATTAAAAGTTAGAACTTTAATTTTCAACTGTTTGAGTTAATAGTTTGCCCTTATTCATATTCGAAGACAATCAATCAACCCATTGTTAGAAGTTGTATAACAAGAGAAATTTCAAGGCTTGCGAAGTGTGAGAAACCGCAGCATACTTGGCGTATGTGAGGATTTCGAACACGAGTATAACGCAGAAATTGCCTTGTTAGACGGCTTCTAAATAGGTAACGCTAAGAGGCACTATGCACCCTTAGCGTTAAAACCTATGAGAAGTAAAGACTACTTCTTCTTGTGACGGTCCTTACGCAGACGCTTCTTACGCTTGTGCGTAGCCATCTTGTGACGCTTATGCTTCTTTCCGTTTGGCATAGTTATAATGATTTTGATGGTTTGTCTTATTTAATAGTTGCAGCAAACGACTTAGCTGGCTTGAATGCCGGAATGTTGTGTGCTGGAATTGTGATTGTTGTATTCTTTGAGATGTTACGAGCAACCTTCTCAGCACGCTTCTTGATAATGAATGAGCCAAAGCCGCGAAGATATACATTCTCCTCCTTTACGAGTGAGCCCTTAACCTCCTCCATAAATGCCTCTACAATTGTCTGAATCTGGGTCTTTTCAACACCAGTCTTCTTAGCGATTTCGCTAACAATATCTGCTTTTGTCATGACTATTAAAAATTAAATAAAATAGTAAATTTGTTTTATATTCGTTTTTTTTGCGGTTGCAAATATACATTTAATTTGCCAACCGAGCAAAACTTATTTGTTATTTTTTACAAAATTAAGCAATTAGCCCATTTTTGATACCCCAAGTACAAAGCGCTGTCCTCTAAAAACGATTAAATGCAGATGCAAAAGTTTCGACCGCTTGATCTAGCCCCTTTTGTAATTTATTTCCGACCATCATACGCATCATCATATTCAGCTCGGCATGCAATACCAAACGGATACGGGTATCGCCCTCCGACACCTGATGCAATTGAATCCAAAACGAAAAGTCCATCGGCAAAGTTCCGCCATCACCCGTAATTTTAACATGCT
>JAZOBZ010000010.1:0-5885 GCA_045596245.1 Alistipes sp.
GTTGGCTAAGACATTTGTCTTCCTAAGACCGCTTGGCCTCCGACTTAGACGCTGATTACTGTTTTTTGACCTTTACCGAGATTTACGCCAAGGTCATCAGTTGTGTCTGTAACGCAAGAGAATACCATCATTCCCGCCACAACTGTCATGAAAATTCTAACAAAATTTTTCATCCTTCTAATTTTTAGGTTAATTAATAATTTAGTTTATAATGTTTTAAAAAAGTGTGTTTTCCGTTTTCCGTTTCCTGAACTCCTACCCTTATCGCGGCGCAAGCCGTTTTAGAGAGTTTAGGGAATTTAGGGAGTTTAGGGATTGCGCTGTAAGTTTTCAACTCCTCACTCCTCACTCCTCACTCCTATCTCCTCTCTCCTCTCTCCTCTCTCCTAACTCCTCACTCCTCACTCCTCACTCCTCACTAATTAAAAGTTTTCCGTTTTAGTTAAAGTAATTCATTAGCTAAAACACCGTAACTCACTGAAATACAACTATTTAGAACCCTAAAATCCCCCCCCCGAACAATTTCGGGGGAGGGATTTTATCTCACCAAAACCACTATTTGTGGCGTCATATAGTGCAAATATAAGAAATTTATTTTAATTTGATACCATTTTACAAAAAAATCATCTCCAAATAGGTTGTTTCTCAATTCGTTTTGCTATCTTTGCGCATTAATTAGGTTAAAAAGAGTATAAATATATAGTATTATGACACAGGAAGAGTTGTTTAAGAAGTTGATTGCGCACTGCAAGGAGTATGGTTTTATATTCCCTTCGAGTGAGATTTATGATGGTCTTGGAGCAGTCTATGATTATGGTCAGAATGGCGTTGAGTTGAAGAATAACATCAAGCGTTATTGGTGGGATTCGATGGTTAAGCTCCACGAGAATATCGTGGGTATCGATGCCGCTATCTTTATGCACCCACGCACTTGGGAGGCTTCGGGCCATGTTGCAGCCTTCAACGACCCATTGATTGATAACAAGGACTCAAAGAAGCGTTATCGTGCCGATGTGCTTATCGAGGACTACCTCGCAAAACTCGATGAGAAGATTGAGAAGGAGGTCGAGAAGGCTCGCAAGCGTTTCGGCGAGGCTTTCGATGAGGAGCAGTATCGTGCAACATCTCCTCGTGTAAAGGAAATTTCCGAAAAACGCGATGCTGTTCACACTCGCTTTGCAGAGGCTTTGAACAACAACGACCTTGCCGAGTTGAAGCAGATTATCCTCGACTGCGAGGTTGTATGCCCTATTTCGGGAACTCGCAACTGGACCGATGTGCGTCAGTTTAACCTTATGTTCTCGACACAGATGGGTTCGACTGCCGAGGGCGCAAATACCATCTATCTCCGCCCTGAAACAGCACAGGGTATCTTCGTAAACTATCTGAATGTTCAGAAGACAGGTCGTATGAAGTTGCCATTCGGTATTGCACAGATTGGTAAGGCGTTCCGTAACGAGATTGTTGCTCGTCAGTTTATCTTCCGTATGCGTGAGTTCGAGCAGATGGAGATGCAGTTCTTCGTGCAGCCGGGTACCGAAATGCAGTGGTGGAACGAGTGGAAGAATACCCGTATGGCTTGGCACCGCGCTTTGGGCTTCGGTGACGAGAACTACCGATTCCACGACCACGACAAGTTGGCACACTACGCAAATGCCGCAACCGATATCGAGTACAACTTCCCATTCGGCTTCAAGGAGGTTGAGGGTATTCACTCTCGTACCGATTTTGACCTCGGTCGCCATCAGGAGTACTCGGGCAAGAAGATTCAGTACTTCGACCCTGAGCGTGGCGAGAACTATGTTCCTTATGTTGTCGAGACCTCGATTGGTGTGGACCGTATGTTCTTGCAGATTATGTCGGCTGCATACTGCGAGGAGAAGTTGGAGAATGGCGAGGAGCGCGTAGTATTGCGTATTCCGGCTTGCTTGGCTCCTACAAAGGTTGCCGTTATGCCACTCGTAAAGAAGGACGGTCTTCCAGAGAAGGCTCGCGAGATTATCGATGCGTTGAAGTTCGACTTCAATGTGGCATACGATGAGAAGGATTCGATTGGTAAGCGTTATCGCCGTCAGGACGCAGTAGGTACTCCGTTCTGCGTAACCGTTGACCACCAGACTTTGGAGGACAACACCGTAACCGTTCGTCATCGCGATTCGATGCAGCAGGAGCGTGTTGCTATTGCCGACCTCTACGCAATGGTTGAGCGTGAGACCTCGTTCCGCGAGTTGTACAAGAAGTTGAAGTAACCTTTCGGGGCGACCGCAATGGGGCGAATACTTGCAATAGATTATGGCGTAAAGCGTACGGGATTGGCTGTTAGCGACCCGTTGCAGATTATTGCCGGTGCGCTTGAAACGGTCGAAACCAAGCAACTCGAAAAGTATATCGCCGACTACTGCGCCAAGGAAGATGTAACGACAATCGTTGTGGGAAAACCCTCGCAGATGAATGGCGAGAAGAGCGAAACAATGCGCTACATCGAGCCGTTGGTTGGGCGTTTGCGACACAATTTTCCCGATAAGAAAATCGTTATGTATGACGAGCGATTTACCTCGGTGCTGGCGCAACGCACAATTCGCGAGAGTGGCATTGGCAAGATGGCTCGCCGAGATAAGGCGTTGGTGGATAAGGTCGCAGCAACAATAATCTTGCAGTCGTATATGGCTGCGAGATAATTGACAATTGATAATTGACAATTAAGGTATTTTATTATGATTTATCCAATTGTAATATACGGTTCTCCGGTCTTGCGTAAGGTTAGCGAGAATATAGATGCTTCATATCCCGACTTCAAGAAGTTGGTAGATGATATGTGGATTACACTCGGTGAGGCGAGTGGTGTGGGTTTGGCTGCACCGCAGATTGGCAAGAATATCCGCCTCTTTATTGTGGATTGCACCCCTTGGGCAGAGGAGAATCCCGAACTCGCAGAATTCCGCAAGGTCTTTGTAAATGCCGAGATTTACGAGCGTTCAGAAAAGACCTCCCACTTTGAGGAGGGTTGCCTCTCTATTCCGGGCATTCACGAGGATGTGGTGCGCCCGGTGTCTATCCGTATGCGCTACCTTGATGAGAACTTTGTGGAGCATGATGAGGAGTTTTCGGGCTATCCGGCACGAGTTATTCAGCACGAGTACGACCACCTCGAAGGTAAGGTCTTCACCGACCACCTCTCACCATTGCGCCGCAACCTGCTAAAAAGCAAAATTCTGAAACTCGCCAAAGGTCAGTTTAGCTGTGCCTACAAAACTAAGTAGTACGGAGGAGGGTGGTACAGAGAATAACCAATGGTTAAATTGTTTTGCGAACTCTTATTCTTATCGCGGCGCAAGCCGTTTTAGAGAGTTTAGGGATTGCGCTGAAAGAATTAAGAATTAAAAATTAAAAATTAAGAATTATCAATTTTGCATTCTGCATTTCATTCTCAACTCCTCACTCCTCACTCCTCACTCCTCTCTCCTCTCTCCTCACTCCTAACTCCTCACTAAAAAAAGGCTCCGCGCATTGCTGCGCAGAGCCCACCAACTAACTTATAAACCTTAATTAAAAAACAACCTTCTTAATTAATATGGGAAGTAGAAGTTATCGTCATCTTGTCCAAATCCCGGAGCAGCTGTGCCGCCTCCACCTCCCTCGCTATCGCCGTAGCCGCGCTCGGCAACAACCTCGTAAATATCAAATTCTGGTGCTATATACTTTTTCATAGTCAAAATTACCTTTAATTGTCAATTATCAATTCGTCAATTATCAATTGGAGTACTACTCCTCTGTGCCGTCCCAATAAGTGCAGCCATTTGCATTTACCGCGCTATTTTCGCTACCGTAGATATAGTCGGAGAAATTTGAAAGGCTAATTGGGAGATATATATACGCATCTTCTGGTTCGGAATTATATACCCAAATCCAACCACCGACTTTGCAATTGGTTGCTGCAATTGCATCGCTATATGCCGAGCCGGTCAACATGCCGACATTAGTAGCATTTTCAGCTTTAACTTTACAGTAGCAATTTGCGTTTGCAATATTCTTCGTCATTGAACCATAGATTCCGCCTACAAACACATTGCTGGTATCAGTAAAGGTTCCTGTACATTCAATATCTCCTGTGTTGGTAGCAGATATAGGCGAGCCGGGTTCTATATTCTCTCCTATAATTCCTCCAATATGAGCAGCGCCACTTACTGTACCACTAAATACAATACTTGGTTCATCCTCTTTTCCCGAACGCTTTTTATTCACAAAGGTAGCACTGGTGAAAACTGCACTAGTATTATTTGCACGACCATATAATCCTCCCATATAGAGATTTCCGTACGAACCACTTATGGTTATTTTACCCTCGTTTGTAATAGTTCCATATAGTCCGTTGCTTCTAATACGACCTAAAACACCTCCAACAGTTATAGTGCCAGTTGTGCTTGCAGAGATATTAATATCACCCTTATTTGTTAAATTTTCCCTTCTACAAGTGCTGTCACCAACCTGTACGACACCTCCAATAAGTACACCTCTTGAAATAGGTTTTTCCGAATTAAATGTAAGAGTTCCTTCGTTAGTACAGTTAACGATTGAATCTACACCTGCATTTGACTGATTTCCTACACCTGATAAATATACCGTGCCCGCTGTTGCATCGCTCATGTCCGCAGATACTGTGATAGGTCCATAGTTGTTGCAATTTTCGACATTGCCAGACACATTTTTCAGCTCAGGAAACAATCCGGTTGCACCATATTGCGGCGAGCTTGTGCCTTTAAGTGTTCCTGCAAGCTCCACCGAAGCATAATTATTGCACTTTGTTGCATTTGTCATAGTTATTCCTAAACCATAAACATGTACGGTAGATACACTTGTTCCATTAAATTTTACAGCGCCCAAACTTGGATTTTCAGATGAACCATTCGTACAATTTGACATATCCTTAAACAATGCACCCCCGACACCACCAATATAATGAGTTCCATTTGTAATTGAAACAGTAGATGTAATAGAACCCAAATTTTGGCAATCACTAATTGAACATTTTGTAGAGCAGCGAGCAATAACGCCACAGGCGATAATATCAAACGAAGTATCCGCATCATTAACATCAGTTGTACCACTAATAGTTATGTTAGCTCGATTTACCAATTTCGATATTGGAGATGATGTATCACTAGTTTGAGCAGCACCTATAACACCAGCAATACGAGCCGCTTTTGTGTGACCAGTTACATCTAATTTAATATTACCGCTTACCGAGTTGTTCTCAATAATGATAGCAGTATTATTTAATACACATGCTAATGCTCCAAAAGAATTGTAGCTATTACCTTTACAATAATCTGTTAACTTACCATCGATATTCACACCCTCCAAGTGTACACCCTTGATAACGCTTGCAGTGGTAATGCCGAACAAAGGAGCCTTCAAACCCTTGATAGCATAGCCATTGCCGTAGAAAGAGCCAGCGAAGTCATCAATTGAACTCCAATCTTCATTCGTCATATCAACATCGGCAACCATTACAACAGTTTTGTCCAAGTTATTCTTAACACCTGCCAATGTTCCAGCATCGTTTACAACATAAACATCTGCCGGTGTGTACTCGATAAGCTGCTCAACCTCGTCTTTCTTAAACTCACGCACTGCACCTGCTTTCAAAGGCTTAGTGTCGCCTGCCTTAACAGTTGCGTACATTACGCCACCATTAGTATCGTACAATGTTACATACAACTCATCGTATATGCCAGCAGGAACTGCTACATGGATATAGGTAGGATAGTTAGAATCGGTCGAAAGAGATTGACCACCACTCTCAGACTCCTCTATATAACCAAACGAGTAGTTGATAACGCTCTTTGCATCTGCGGTTGGGGTTAACTTAGGAACTTTGTTACCCT
>JAZOBZ010000011.1:0-30516 GCA_045596245.1 Alistipes sp.
CAGTTGGTGAACATACCAGCAATAGCCATCAGCTATCGCATATTTCTATATCAAATGTAGTTATTATTTCTCAATTAGCAAAATTTATAACCTGAAAATCCTCCAAAATACTCAAAAAAACTCCTCCCCAAAAAAAACAAACACAACAAAAACCTGCCTAACAAAAAACTTGTTAGACACGCTCAATAATTATCTATTACTTTCTGTATTCTTCCCCTGAGTTAGGGGAGGTGCCCGTTAGGGCGGTGGGGTATAACATTCTATTTCTCTACAACACTAAACTGTGGTGGAGTATCATACCATAATCGGGAAGTATGGTACAGTACAATTTGTGTCGGACCACTATCCAATCTATGCGATTATCAAAATGAAACATAGAGAGGTATTCTCCAAACAAGATGGCGTGCCCAATAGTGTCGGACACGCCATCTTTGTTTTGTCTGTCTTAGAACTACCTCTTCAACTCTTGCGAGAGCCCTTCTGCTCGCTCCAATGCCTTATCAATATGGTCGAGAACATTCTCTTTGCCGAGCTTCTCGACTATTCTGGCACGCTCAATAGAGTTATAAACCTTCTTATTTACTCCTGAAAGAATTATCTGCTGTCCCTCTTTGCGGGCTGCATCAATGAAAATTTCGAGGTTGTGCAAGCCTGTAGAGTCAATGAATGACACCTTGCGCATACGCACAATACGGATAGGCATTGCATTTCGCATCGAGGTCATCTCCTCGAACTTTGTAGCCACACCGAAGAAGAAAGGACCATCAATCTCGTACACCTCTACACCCTGCGGAATAGCGAGTTGAACATCGCCCTCCTCGCCGTCATGGTGCAACTCTATCTCATCTCGCAAAACCGAGATATTCGAGGTCTCCATAATTCGGCGTACGAAGAGTACTACCGCCAAAATCAATCCCACCTCGATAGCGATTGTGAGGTCGAAGATGATTGTGAGCAACATCGTGGTAAAGAGAATTGCGATATCCGAGCGCGACTGACGACACATCGAACGGATAGTGCGCCAACCACTCATATTGTACGATACCATAATCAGCACACCTGCCAGGCAAGGCATCGGAATAGCACCTACCAAGCCGCCCAAGAAGAGCAGTACAAGCAACAAAACTACGGTGTGAACGATACCGGCAACGGGGGTGCGACCTCCATTGTTGATGTTTGCCATTGTTCGTGCGATGGCTCCCGTAGCAGGGATACCGCCGAAGAATGGAACTACGATATTAGCCAAGCCTTGCGCCATCAACTCGGTGTTGGAGTTGTGGCGTGAGCCGATAACTCCGTCCGAGACCATCGCCGAGAGCAACGACTCGATAGCACCCAACATTGCGATTGTGAAGGCGGTTGGCAATAGAGCCTGAATGGTTGCCCAAAGCGACTCTTCGCCGAGCGAAGGAATACGGAATGAGGGCAATCCCGAAGGGAGTTCGTACAAATCGCCAATAGTCGCTACGGGGTGAATACCTGTAAAGTGCTCCAAAGCCCAGCAGAAGGCTGTCATAACCACAATTGCGAGCAACGAGCCAGGAATCTTCTTCGAGATATAAGGAGTGCCTACAATAATCAGAATCGAAGCCAAACCAATACCCAATGCCCACCAATTGGTGTTGCCGAGGTTTACGAAATAGCACTTCCACTTCTCGATAAAGTTTGCCGGAACATCCTCGATGCCGAGTCCGAGCAGGTCGTTAATCTGTGTCGAGAAGATTGTTACAGCGATACCTGCGGTGAAGCCCACGATGATAGGGTAAGGCATAAATTTGATTATTGTGCCGAGTTTGAATACACCCATCAGCACCAACATAATACCCGCCATGATGGTTGCAATAGCCAAACCACCGAGTCCGAACTGCTGAACTACGCCATAGATAATGACGATAAAAGCGCCCGTAGGACCGCCAATCTGCACGCGCGAACCTCCGAGAGCCGACACGATAAATCCGGCAATAATTGCTGTAACAAGTCCTTCGGTCGGACCTACGCCCGATGCAATACCGAATGCAATGGCAAGAGGTATCGCTACGATACCCACAATGATACCTGCCATAATATCCTTCATAAACTTTGCGCGGTCGTAGTGGCGCAAAGTGTAGAATAACTTTGGACTAAAATCGATAGAAAATTTTGGTTTCATCACTTATTAACCTTAATATATTAACCTAATCAGGGCGCAAAGATAGTAAAAAACGGAAAACGAAGAACAAAGAATAGAAGTTTTCCGTTTTAATCCCACTGCGTGGGCTTTTCGCTGCTCCGCCTCGGCAAAGACCGCAAGCACTCTCTGCCCTCGGCTTAATCGCAGCGTTCCGTTTTCCCACTCCAAGCGAAAACCGAAAAACAAAAGTTTTCCGTTTCCCGTTTTCCGTTTTCCGTTTGAAATCTATCTCTCGACTCTCTTTGCCAAGCCTCCCTCCGAGGTTTCGCGATAGAGCGATGGGAGGTTGTGTCCCGTTTCGTGCATCACCTCCACGACCTTATCAAACGACACAAGGTGTGAGCCATCAGAGAGAGTTGCGTATGTGTTGGCATCGAACGCTCTGGCTGCCGCTATGGCATTTCGCTCAATACAAGGGACTTGCACCAATCCACAAACAGGGTCGCAGGTCAAACCTAAGTGGTGTTCCAAGCCCATCTCTGCGGCATACTCTATCTGTGCGGGAGTGCCGCCAAAGAGTTGGCATGCTGCCGCTGCCGCCATGGCACACGCCACGCCAATCTCGCCCTGACAACCAACCTCAGCACCCGAAATACTCGAATTGGTCTTCACCACATTTCCGAACAATCCCGCAGTTGCCAACGCGCGTAATACTCGGATACGCAAGAAGTTACGCGATGTAGTGAGGTGGTATATTACCGCAGGCAGAACTCCACACGAGCCGCAGGTCGGAGCCGTTACTACCGTTCCTCCCGAAGCGTTCTCCTCGGCTACGGCAAGGGCATAGGCATATATCTTTGCTCGTGTAGCGAGCGAGTCGGTAAAACTCTTCGACTTTACGAAGTAGGTACTCGCCTTACGGGCAACCTTCAATCCACCGGGCAGTACGCCATCGTTGTTCAAACCTCGTGAAATGGTATCGCACATCACTGTCCAGATGTTGTCAAGGTAGTCCCAAATCTCCTTGCCCTCGCAATCCTCGACATACTCCCAATAGGTCTTACCCTCACGATAACACCACTCCTTAATATCACTGATGGTGCTAAGTGGGTATATCTGCTTCTTGTCGGCAGGTTTAGTCTGCTCGTTTGCCAATGCTCCACCGCCAATGCTGAAAATCTCCCACTCATCGTAGGTTTTGCCGTTGCGTAACGCTTCGAAACGCATGCCGTTCGGGTGGAATGGCAAGACAATGTCGGGTTGCCATACAATTTCGGTCGGAGCAACAGGTTGTAACACCGACTCTATCGCCTTATCGGTCAAGTGACCTCGACCTGTTGCGGCGAGCGAGCCGTAGAGTGTAACTCTGAAACTCTCGGCATCGGGGCAACGCTGCAAAAATTGTTCAGCAGCGAGTTTTGGTCCCATTGTGTGGCTACTCGAAGGACCATTTCCAATCTTGTATAACTCTCTTAACGACTCCATATCAACTATTTTGTGGCACAAATATAGCAAAAATTATACTTATTGTGCAAAAAAGAGAAGCTATCTAACAAGGTGATTTCTGCGTTAATCCCTTTACAAGGGCTTTTCCTCCTCGCGGCTCGGCAAAGAGTGCGAGCACTCTCTGCTCTCGCTCCGCAGCGTCGGTTATACTCGTGTTCGAAATCCTTACATACGCTAAGTATGCTGCGGTTTCTCACACTTCGCAAGGTTGCGATTAAGGGGAGAGCAAAACAAATGCTTGTTTTGCCGAACCGAAGCAACCAAAAGCCTTCGAAGAAGGTTTAAGCCTTGAAATCCCTCTTGTTATACAACTTCTGATAAAAAGAGCGTGTCAAAAAACTTATTGACACGCTCCCCCTTCTTCTATTTGTATTGTAAGTTATTCCTACTTGATGCGCTCATAGTACTCGCGAGTACGAGTATCAACACGAATTTTATCACCTGTGTTGATGAACAAAGGCACCTTAATAGTAGCACCTGTGTTTACGGTAGCAGGCTTCAACGAGTTTGTTGATGCGGTATCGCCCTTGATGCCCGGCTCGGTGTAGGTAACCTCCATATCAACGATTGGCGGCAACTCTGCTGCCAGCACAACATCTTTGTCGGTGTGGTACATAACCTCGACAATTTGGCCATCTGCCATAAGGTCGTAGTTGTCGATAAGCGACTTCTCGATGTTAATCTCCTCGAAGGTCTCAGTGTGCATAAAGTGAGCACCGAGGTCGTCCTCGTAGGTAAACTGGTAAGGGCGGCGCTCAACACGCACCTGCTCAATTTTGATACCTACCGAAGAGAAGGTATTTTCGAGAACGCGACCATTCTCTAAGTTTTTGAGCTTCGAACGAACGAACGCAGGACCTTTGCCTGGCTTGCAGTGCTGGAAATCGACAACAAGGAAGGTCTTGCCGTCCATCTCAATGCACATACCGATTTTGATATCAGCTGCTGTAATTGTCATAAATGTATATTTTTAATTATTAGAAATTTCCAGCTGCAAAGATAGAAATAAAATTAACAATTGACAATTGATAGTTGAAAATTATGGAATTTTTTGACTACTATATGCCTAAACTCATAGAGTAGCCAATTCCGGGCTAATATCAAAGTCTATTACTCTGAAAAGTTGTAGAAATAGATCTTTGCCGATTTAATTTTACTCTCCTCAACTCCGTGCAGAGCAACTGTTCCCTTGCGATTTATAAAACGCATACCTACACGATCGCAGTGCTTGCCGGTGTTGTAGAGGGTATAAAAATCTCTCTTTTTGTCGAATGCAATCTCGATAACACCCTCAAACTCAATTTCGATAGCCGCTGCTCCATCGCTCACCTTATCATCGGCTGCAAATTTGATTGTAGCACCCTGTGCCAAGGTCTGTGGCTCAACCTCTACAACCTTTACAGGTCTATTATTTGGGTCAGGCATAATGGAGAAGTCCGACAAAAGCATTGTTACGCCATCACGCAAAGCATATACCTCGCGAGGAGCGTAATAGACTGATGCCTGCACCTCATAACCCTTCTCGCGAAGGCGGGCAATACGCTCACGAGTGAGAGCCTCGCGCTGCATAGACGATACACCAACCTTGCCGCCGAGTTGTGGCAATACCTCGAATGCGGTCTCAGCAGTTCTAGGATTGATAGAGTAGAGAATTAAACATTTCGAGATCTTGCGGCACTCCTTAACGGCCTCTACATCGTTAGTGAAGCAGATCCAGTTATTGCCCATGATTTTTTGAGCAAGTTTGTATGACTCAACAATTTTAGAGTGGAGCATAGGCACGATATTATGCTTCTTACACTCCTTCAAAAGCTCCTCCAAAGTTGGTACAGGAGTACGGTACTCTGGGTTGTACGACTCCAAAACATAGTTCTCGCGCAATTCGTTGAAGGTGAGGTCTGCAACCTTGACTTTTCCCTTAATTCTCGAATAGTCATCTGCATTGCGGCAAGTACGATTGATGGTTCGGTCGTGCATAATGACCATTTTGCCATCTTTGGTGTACTTTACATCGCACTCAATACCCATGTAACCATGGCGAGCCGCACGACCAACAGCAGGAATAGAGTTTTCGGGAACAATTCTGCTCCAACAACCACGATGCGCAAACATCTTTGGCAACTCCTCAGCATAAACATTTGCCACGAAGGCAAAAATCAAAGTGAAAACGGTTAAAATTCTCTTCATAATTTTTAATTTTTATTGTTTGGAAATGTAATGCCATGAACAAGATGCTCCAACGGGCGCAGGAAGTTGCGCTTGCCATATTTCGGTGAATAGACATAACAGTCGATAGTCAGCAATTCGCCTTCGCGCTCATCGAGGGTGGTATAACTTACAAACGGACCTCCCATAAAGTCGTGCTCAACTTCCCAAAAACCTCGCAACTCAATCCATTCACGACCACTTATCTTGACAACTTTGCGTTGTGGCAAGAAATCGACATATCCGTTATCTTCGACATTCGGAATACGCTTTACCGTAGTCATATATGAGCCCTCCGATGGTCCGGGTATGCGCTTTGCAAATTCGTTGCGAGCCTTCACAAGTGATTTAGTGGTAAGGCTCGGCTCCCCTCTGAATGGGTGCGTATAGATGAAAAATCCCTGACTTGCTGCCGGATATTCGTTTGATACCCAAAGGAAGTCATCGCTCTCGGCACGGAAGAGATAGCTATTTGGGATAGGCATCTCGATATTGAACTCCTCGCGTACAATCTTCTCCAAAGTCTGAGCACCCTGCTTCTTGGCGTACTCAATGGTGCGGTTGCGCTCAGCTATTTCAAGCACCTGCAAAAGGCTGTTGCCATTGGCTTTGAGATACTCAACCATACTATTGATTGATGGACCTTGAAAGGTCAATACAATCTGTGGAGATGCCACCACATCGTACTGTGCGAGTATTGCCGTCTCTTTTACTTCGGGTGAACAGAGAACTTTCAGGATATTGCGATACGAAGGGAGCAGATGTTTGAAGTCGCGTGCTGTGATGCGCACCACATTGAACATAGGCTCCACTTGATTGAGCATCTCAACGGGTGATTCGAGAACAGAGCGCAACTCCTCGCCCAATGCGCTCTCCCACTCGCGACCATCGCAGACAACGAGCACTTCATAAGGTGAGCCTTGTGCCGTCTTTTTAGCTCCCGTCAGCGAACGAAAACTGTCACAACCTGCTATTGAAAGCAGTATCATTGCAATAGGTATGGCTTTTAAGAGCTTTTTCATAAGGAAAATTTTCTTTTAACAAAGGTAGTCATTTTTTTTTATTCGCAAATTTTTTGCCGAAAAATTTCTATCTTTGCGAGGTGTTAGGGTATATATATTATGAAGATTACACCTCCGAAATTTATACGCAATATGTTCCCCGATTTGATTTGGAAAATCGAGGACGAGCGAGGTGTTTATATCACCTTTGATGATGGTCCTACGCCGGGTATTACCGAGTGGATATTGTCCACTTTGAGGCGGCATAATGCCAAGGCGACTTTTTTTGTGCTGGGTAAAAATGTCGAGATGTACCCCGACCTGTACCAGAAAATTATAGACGAAGGACATCGCGTGGGTAATCATACCTACTCGCACCAAAAGGGAGTTCTGATGTCGTTGGAACACTATTTGGAGGATGTTGACCTTGCTTCATATTCGGTGAAGAGTAACCTTTTTCGACCTCCGTATGCGCGTGTTACGCCGTCACAGCTGCGAGCCGTAGCGAAGCGCTACAAAGTTGTTATGTGGAGCATAATATCACGCGACTATAACCGCAAACTTACAGGTGAGATGTGTTTGAATGGTGTGCTACCATATATCGAAGCGGGTTCGATAATTCTCTTCCATGATAGCGAGAAGTCCTTTGCAAATATGAGTTATGCATTGCCAAAGACTTTGGAGCATATTGAGAAACTTGGTCTAAAATGTAAAGCAATAGAGTTGTAATGAAGATAGTGGTGGCAATAACGGCGGCGAGTGGTGCAATTTATGCACGACAACTCTTGGAGATGTTGGTTGAGTGTGCAGAGGTAGAACGCATTGCCTTGATTTACAGCACAAATGCCCGCGCCGTAGTGGCTCACGAGGGAGAGGAGATGCCTTGTTCGGATAAGATAGAGGTGTTCGAGAACAATAATATGTTTGCTTCGCCTGCAAGTGGTTCGGCTCGATGGGACGCTATGGTTGTTGTACCTTCGAGTGTCGGAACTATCGGCAGAGTTGCTTCGGGGGTGTCGCAAACCCTGATTGAGAGGGCTGCCGATGTGATGTTAAAGGAGCGCAGACGGCTGATTTTCGTGGTGCGCGAAACGCCATATTCGCTAATACACTTGCGTAATATGACAACCTTGACCGAGGCAGGTGCGGTGATTCTGCCTGCAACACCTTCGTTCTACTCGCGACCACAAGATATGGAGGCTCTCTGTCGAACAGTTACCGAGCGCATAACGGCGATGTTGGGTTTGCCGGGCGAACGCTACGAGTGGGGCAAAAAATAGAAGTTAGGAGATAGGAGTTAGGAGATAGGAGATGAAAAAGATACTGCTTATATTATTGGTGTTGTTGTGTGGTTCGTGTCGCAGGGGTGGTGATTTGACCTCTTTGCGCGAGGGAGATATCCTCTTTATCGAGACAACTTCTTTCCAGTCGAAGTTTGTGAAACTCGGTATGATGTCGATTTGGAGCCACTGCGGAATAGCTGTCAATACCCCCGAAGGGGTGCAGATTATGGAGGCAGATACCACGGTGCGTATATTGCCGATAGAGAAATTTATCGACAAGTCGGTCGGTGGAAAATATATCATTAAACGCCCTGCACAGCAACTTACCCAACCAATCGAGCAGGAGAAGTGGTTAGGACGATGGTACGACCTGCAATTCAGCTTCGACAACGACTATGTCTATTGCTCGGAGTTGGTGTGGTTGATATATAAGGAGCAGGGTATAGAGTTGTGCCCTCCAATCAAGATAAACGAGCACTTCATGGTGCGTTTCCCTGTGATGCAGCGAGCGTTGGAGGAGCGAGGTATCTCGCCTGAGCAGTATGCTGTTGCTCCATGCGACTTGCTGCGAGCCTTAACGCGGGATAGATGCCAAGAGATATAGTTATCTTCCCCAACTATCTCTGTCCAAAGTACGATAATTTATCGCTTCGGCGATGTGTGTCACCTCGATATTTTCGGAGTTGGCGAGGTCGGCTATTGTGCGTGCAACCTTGATAATACGGTCGTAGGCACGCGCCGATAGGCTTAGTCGCTGCATGGCATTTTCGAGCAGTGCTTGCACCTCGTTACTTAATGGACAGAAACTGCGTAGCATTGCCGAGTTCATCATGGCGTTGGAGTATATACCCGTACCTTTGAAACGGCGCAACTGTATTTCGCGAGCAGCAACTACGCGTTTACGAATCTCAGCACTCGACTCCTCGACCTTGTCGCCATTTATCTCTGATAGAGGCACAGGTATAACCTCGATATGCATATCGATACGATCCAGAAGTGGTCCCGATATGCGTGAGAAGTAGCGATTTATTGCAAATGGCTGGCAGGAACACTCTTTTGTCGGGTGGTTGTAGTATCCGCACGGACAAGGATTCATGGCACCTATCAAGGTGAAATTCGATGGGTACTCCACGCTATATTTTGCACGCGAAATAGTTATCATTTTATCCTCCAAAGGTTGGCGCAACACCTCCAAAACATTTCGCCCAAATTCAGGAAGTTCATCGAGGAAAAGGACTCCGTTGTGGGCCAAACTCACCTCTCCCGGTTGTGGCGATTGACCTCCTCCGATAAGTGCGACCTGTGAAGTGAGATGATGAGGTGCGCGGAATGGGCGTTTTTTCATCAGCCCTATATTATCGCCCAACTTACCAGCTACGGAGTGTATCTTTGTTGCCTCGACAGCCTCCTCTAAACTCATTGGCGGCATAATCGTAGGCAGACGGCGAGCCAACATAGTCTTGCCTGAGCCCGGGGCTCCAATCATCAATACATTGTGCCCTCCTGCGGCGGCAATCTCCAAGGCGCGCTTCACATCGCGCTGTCCTTTGACATCGGCGAAGTCCTCGGCATAGAGGCTCTGCTCCTCCATTGCGACAGATTCTTCACCTACAGCAGGGGCAATATCCAATTCGTTATTTAGGTAGGCTATAACCTCTTTTAGACAATTTACGGGTATGACATCAATACCCTCAACCACAGCTGCCTCGTGCGCACTTGCAGCCGAAACGACAATACGCTTCAAGCCGCACTCCTTCGCCATAACTGCCGATGGAAGCACCCCTCGCACCGATTTCACTGCACCATCGAGCGAGAGTTCGCCCACAAACATCGTGTCGGCAAGGTGGGTGTCAAGCACTTGTTGCGTGGCAGCAAGGATACCTACGGCAATAGGCAAATCGAAGCCTGAGCCCTCCTTGCGAAGGTCGGCAGGAGCGAGATTTACTACCACCTTCTTGGCAGTCATTCGGCGTTGAGAGTTCTCGAAGGCGGAGCGAATACGCTGCTCGCTCTCCTTCACGGCATTGTCGGGCAGTCCGACAAGAAAGAGTCCTATGCCTCCCCCTGCTACATTTACCTCGACATCAACCTTAACAGCCTTAATGCCAACTATCGCACCTGCAAAACACTTGACAAACATTATTTTTCTTTTAGTTTGGTGTCTTTACTAAGTTATAGTCCTCCGTAGTACCTGTGGTAAAGTATGTTTCGGTGTATTCATTGCCGAATCTATCCACTGCAACAACTTTGATATTGGAAGAACTGTTTTTCAGTTTGTACTTGTAAAGGTGTCTGCAATTAGACCATGCCCACGCCCCCGTGCCACTAGATTCACTATAACGACCTAAAACGCCAAGATTAAGACTTGCTACATACATATCGTGCATAGATTCTACACCATCTTGAACTCGGCGAGGGTCTTCTTTGCTATAACTTCCAATGAGTTCGCTGAAATCGGGTCCCGAAGTGGTAATAAGCGTCATATCGCCTGTATATGTATCATCTTCGTAAACCTTTATTTGCCATCTCTTATCGGCATTGAAGACATTTGCAATAATGTAATCATCGCCATAGTTGAACGAGTAGTAGCCTCTAACTCCCGATGCATCATCTGCCGGAGTGTCCATTCCCATAGGAGTCCCTTTTCCTCCACGATACAAACGCATCTGGTGGGAGCGTGTGTTTATACCCTCGTTGCACCCCATATAGTACCAATCGGTAAAGGCTCCACCGGTTGAATTATTTCCACCTATAAAGACTTGATAGCCGATAGGTACACCATCTCCACATAGGTTTGATGTCCAACCTGCACCGCTGATACAGGCGGAATTGTGCTCATAGACCTTAGTATTGGGTTTGCCTTCCAATGCGTGTTCGTAGTTCCAGATAATATGAGTATGTCCACTAATAATGTGAGCTTCGTTGAATTGATTAAGCAAAGCCAACATCTCAGAGAAGTAGTTAGCTGTTCGATAAAGGACCTGAATGTGCATACACAATACCACCATTTTATTCTTTGGTACCAAAGCTAAATCTTGTCTGAGCCATTTAATCTGCTCAGGCAAAAAACCATAGGTGTAGTTGCCTCCACTCGTATGTGTTTGATAGATTATATCACGCATACCGATAATATGGGCATTGCCTCTGTCAAAAGAGTAGTTCACAGGACCAAAAATATCTTCGTGCTCGCGTTGTGCTGCTAGTTCGTAAGTTGATGTTCTGCTATCAGTAGTTAGAGGATTTTCTGCGTTACAGAAAGTGTTGTCGTGATTACCCATAACTTGGAATACAGGGAGTCCTGTATTCGATACGGCATAACCATTGCGTACATCATCACGCCATTGACCTTTATTATTAGTTGTATAGCCATTTGATATTACATCGCCAAGAGTTATTCCGTAGCATGGAATACCTTTTGTCTTCAATTCGGTAGAGTGATTTTTGACAGCAGGAATGGTCTCATTTGTAAATCTTTTATATCGAGTTGAAGATGATATATGACCATCTCCGAATGCAAACAGAGCAAACTTCTCCTCCTTACCCCCTGGAAGTGGCGTTAGGGTAAAATCGTATTGATATACACTCTCGTTATATTTTTTGTAGAAACAAGGCTGTCCATACTCGTTAATCGGCACCTCGTATTCTGCCGGCAACGAGATATAGATATACCAACAATCCGAAGATACCTCCATCGAATAATAACCCTTTTCATCTGTTGTTACAACAGTAAAACCATCACTTACAGCCACATTTGCTATCGGATTGCCGCTATTGTCTTTGACATATCCCTCAGCGATATTACCGTAGTACAGTTCATCGGTATCTATATCCCAAGAGATTAATCCGCATGTTGCATCTGCGATGTAAGTAATCTCCTTGAACTCACGAACAACCCCCGCCTTGATAGTGCTTGCGCTCCAATTGGAGGTCATCTTCTTGCCCTTAGAGTCGAGGAACTCCACCGTACAACTGCCTGCATCAACAGCCGGCATAGTGATATAAAACACCTTTTCGTCTGTTGTGGAAAGGGATTCATTTACGGTGTAAGTGATTGAATTTGCACTATTCTCGGTTGCTTCAATTGTAGCATTTTGACAATCTACCGCAAACTCGCCAGCGATTTTATTTGTTGAAGTGATAACAATTTGATTAAGCACTACACCGTCAGTAGATGCAGTTACCGGAAAGCGCAAAACGCCGTTTATATGTTTCAGCGTAGAAGAATTGCTGCTCTCGGAGTATCCGCACATCGGAGCACAGTTTGTATCAAAAGAGCCTTCGGTATAATTCTGCTCGGCAGGAAACTCGACAACGGGTTGCTCTGCGGAGGTTGCTTCGCAGTATGGGTAGGTGATGTTATATGGTCGCTTGATATCACCGCTAAAAGTGAATGTTGCCAACGAATGGTTGTCGGCATCAATTACAATCTCGTTCGATTCAATACCATTGACAACGATTTTGTCCCCCTCACTCCAACAGACAGAGTACTTATCGCCAACCTTTCCTCCCAGCGAGGTACGGGTTTTGCCGAGCGATATGGTTAATACGGTCTCATTGTCACCTGCAACGCCGCTGGTTAAGTCTCTCTGACAACCACCAAAAAGTACGGCTGCAAAAAATAGCAGATTTGTAATTAATAAGTGTTTCATATAGTTATGTGTTCAAGTATCGGTTTTACAAAGATAAGACAAAAAAATAAAATCGCCAAAAATACACTATATACAATTATAGTCTTAGTACCATATATATATGGCTATAAAATGTTGGCTCAATTCTTGCGTTACCCGACAAGTGATAACAAAAAAATAGAATATCATGGATACAAAAAAGACGACAGGGTTTCGCCTATCGGTAGCAACCCTTGCGATTATGAATGTTACCGCGGTAGTTAGTCTGCGCGGTTTGGCAGCGGAGTCGGTATATGGACTTTCGTCTGCCTTCTATTATCTATTTGCTGCGATTGTTTTCCTTATTCCTACGGCACTCGTTGCGGCGGAGTTGGCAGCGATGTATTCCGACAAACAGGGTGGTGTCTTTCGTTGGGTAGGCGAGGCTATGGGCGCACGAATGGGCTTTTTGGCGATTTGGATTCAGTGGATACAATCCACAATTTGGTACCCAACGGTGCTGACTTTCGGTGCGGTATCGATTGCCTTTATCGGTATGGATCAGACGCATGATATGGCACTTGCCTCGAACAAAGTCTTTACCCTTATCGTGGTTCTTGCAATATATTGGGTGGCTACATTTATCGCCCTAAAAGGTCTGAGTTGGGTAGGAAAAATCAGTAAGTGGGGTGGTATGATAGGCACAATTATCCCTGCGGCACTCCTTATCATTATGGGTATCGCCTATCTCGCTACGGGCGGTACAAACCATATGGATATGAAGGAGGGCTTCTTCCCCGACCTCTCGAAATTTGATAATTTGGTCTTGGCGAGTGGTATTTTCCTGTTCTATGCCGGTATGGAGATGATGGGCGTGCATGTTATGGAGGTCGATAACCCTCGCAAGAACTATCCAAAAGCGATTATTCTCGGTGCATTGATTACGGTACTGATTTTCATCTTTGGCACCTTCTCGTTGGGCTTTATTATCCCGGCAAAGGAGGTCAATCTCACACAGTCGTTGTTGGTTGGCTTCGATAATTATCTTGCCTATTTTAAGATGTCGTGGGCATCGCCTATTATTGCTATTGCCTTGATGTTTGGCGTGTTGGCAGGTGTGCTGACTTGGGTTTCAGGTCCATCGAAGGGTATCTTCGCTGTGGGTAAGGCGGGCTATCTTCCACCATTCTTCCAGAAGGAGAACTCAAATGGCGTACAGCGCAATATCTTGCTTATTCAGGGCTGTATCGTAACACTTCTGGCACTACTTTTCGTTGTTATGCCGTCTGTTCAGTCGTTCTATCAGATATTGTCGCAACTCACCGCACTGCTCTACCTCGTGATGTATATGCTGATGTTTGCCTCGGCGATTATTCTTCGTTATCGCCGTTCGCAGAAGGAACGCCCATTCCGTCTTGGAGGTAATACCACAATGTGGCTTATTGCAGGCGTAGGTTTCCTCGGTTCATTGCTCGCCTTTGTGTTGAGCTTCATACCACCGGCACAGATTGCTACGGGCAGTACAACAGTTTGGTACTCGGTGCTCTTCGGCGGTGCGTTTGTAGTTATAATTCTTCCATTTATCATCTACGCAATGCGTAAGCCGACATGGCGCAACAAATCGGCTCTCTTTGCACCGTTTGAGTGGGAGAAATAGTATTCAGTTGCGCTAATCTTAGATATAGAGAAGCTGTTTGAAATTTGTTTTCGAAATTATTTTATATAGACTACTTGTGGCGATTTCATCTCCTAATTTGAGGCGTATGGCGGTGACTATATGGCCATAATCGGAAGAGAAAGAGTCGTAAAGAGTATAAAAGAGGGAGATAAACAGATTTTAAACAGCTTCTTAATTTTGCACTTCGGTTGTGAAGGTAACAATTGACAATTAAAGATATCCCGATTTAGCACTTAGGCTCATAGGATATCTCATCAACTCTCGTGCAAAGATTTTCGATTAGAGTAATTTTACAACTCCTCGACTCTATTCAAAATTGGCAAAAAGTCTGTCCAGGTGTTGGCAAACTCGTCATACGACAACTCGGTATGTCCATCTTCGGGAACATCAGAGATGACCTTAACCGCCACGAGAGGCATATTGTTGCACATTTCGCAGGCGATAGCAATAGCACCTATCTCCATATCGAAAATTGCCCTCTCAACGCCAAATCGAGCTTTAATCTCTGCAACCGACTTGGCATTTACGAACGAGTCGCCCGTAAAGACTGTAACATCGTCTGTGCCGAGCAGATTGCGGGGGTCGCTGACCTCCGGAATAAACCCTTCGGGAATATCGGCATCGTGGTACTGTACGCGATTAGGCACAACCACCTCGCCCTGCCGAAAGCCGAGCGTTCCTGCGGCATAGCCAATCACCGCCACGAGGTCGTAGGGTTGCTCTGCCTGCAAGAGATAGCGGGTAATAGTGGCAGCCGCAGCCGCCTTACCGATACCACTAAATGCTACGGTGTATCTATTTTTCAGGGTTTCGCCCTTGCGCTCAATAGCAAGGCGGATATTTCTGTTTTCGCGCTCGGTAGGAGCAACTATTAAAATACTCTTCATATTTTAAAATTGACAATTGATAGTTGATAATTGACAATTACTTTATATTATTCTTTATTTTTTCGGCATCTGAGGCTATCTGTTTGCGCAACTCCTCGACCGAAGAGAACTTCTTCTCATCTCGGATTTTTTCGTAGAGTTCAACTCGTAACCTCAATCCATAGAGCAACCCCTGAAAGCCAAACAAGTGTGTTTCGAGCAGTCGTTTCGAGCCATCAACCGATGGTCTTACACCCACATTTGTCATCGCCGAATACTCCTCGCCCTCAACAAAAACCTTCGAGCAATAGACACCATTTTCGATATCGAGCGCATCGTCAATAGCGATATTAGCGGTCGGGAAGCCCAACTTTCGCCCCAACCTGTTTCCACCTATGACTATACCCTCAACAATCAACATCGCACTAAATTTCTTTGGTTAGTTTGCGTACCAACGATACCTCCGAGAAGAACTCCTTGGCAAAGACACGCAATACAGTATATGAAGGCACTGCTATAAGCAGACCGACAATTCCACCTACCGAACCTGCCATCAAAATCACGATGAATATTTCGAGTGGGTGAGCCGAAACCTTCGATGAATAGATTGTCGGTTGCAGTACAAAGTCATCAATACCCTTCACCACGCATATTGTTGAGCAGATAACCGCAAGTGTATAGGCGATTGTGCAACCATCAATCGGTGATACGATACCTATAAATATAGATACCAACACTCCAAACGCAGGACCTGCATATGGTATCACATTCAGCATACCCATAATGACGGCAATAAAGCAGGCATCTTCGACCTTCATTCCGAAGAGCAGCAGAACCACCGCAATAATACTCGATATGATAAGGCTTTCGGTGAGTAATCCCGTAAAGTAGCGAGATAGCAACAGCGACACCTTCTCGATGGCGCGATGCACATTCTCTACATACTTATCGGGAAAGACCGCCGACACCATAGTCGAGAATAGTCCGTCTTCTTTAAGGAAGAAGAATGTAATGAACGACACCGAGAACAGCACAATCACAGCCGACATACCCATATTTATTATGGAGGAAACGACCGAATTTACAGTGTCATAATTCAAAAATCGGCGCAAGGTCGAAACGATAATATCTGAAATCGAGAAGTGGGTTTCGGGCAGTACAAAGATTGTCGAGATATAGTTTTGCAGCCTCTCCAATGGCTGCTCCACGCCCTCCAACGCCGAGCGAAGGTCGAGCGAAGAGAGTTCGTAAACCTTGCCTGCCACCAACGGTATAATCAGCGACAGCAACCCTCCGATAACCAACCACAGCAAAACCAATGTAATAGCCGCTGCCAGCCAGCGTGGCAACGAGAAACGCTTAACCTTGACTTTGCAGAGCAGACGCACCAATGGGCGACCTATAATTGCAAGGACTGCCGATATCAAGATATAGACCACCACCTCGCGGAAATACCACAGCGCAGCACCCACCGCAACGGCAATTGCCAAACCCATTACCCATCGCAGAAATGTCTGCAAGGTCAGATTGTTGTTTACACTATTTCCCATTAAGTATTCTTTTTCTGTTTTCTGTTTTCCAAACTCCCTAACTTGTCAAGGCGCAAGTTTTCTGGGGACTACTAGGGGCGGGCGTTCCGCCCTTACTAGGGGCGCACCTTTGGTGCTTACTGGGGTGCGCTTTAAGTTTTTCAGCTCCTATCTCCTCACTCCTATCTCCTCACTGCTCCAAGGTCTCCTCTTCCGGAGTTTCAAGCGACTCCTCCTCTACACCACCGATGCGGGCAATAGGGGTTTGAGTTCCCACCACCTTATCGCCAATCTCAACAAGCAGTTTCGCATCTTTTGGTAACAATATATCAATGCGTGAGCCAAACTTGATAAATCCGAAGACACTATTTTGCTCCACCTGCTCACCAACTTTCACATACGACACAATTCTTCGTGCCACAGCACCTGCGATTTGGCGGAATAATACCTCTACGCCCTCTTTTGTTTCGACAACGGTAGTGGTGCGCTCATTGTCGGTTGAAGATTTCGGGTGCCAAGCCACCAAGAAGCGGCCCGGGTGGTACTTGAAGTACTTTACAAGACCTCCGACAGGCGACCAATTTATGTGCACATTGGTTACCGACATAAAAATCGACACCTGCATCTTCTCCTCGCCATCGAAGTACTCGTCATCTTTCACTATCTCGGTAACAACCACACGACCATCGCAAGGCGAAAAGACAAGGTCGCTATCGTGAATACGCACACGGCGAGGGTCACGGAAGAAGGAGATGATAAAGAACCAGAATACCAGCAACAGAGCCGACAGCGTAATGATAAGCCATGTCAAATCATTTGCTTTCAGCATGTAAAATATAAGAAACCATATCGCCAGCAGCACTACGCCCGATACGGTTATAATTTTGAAGCCCTCTCTACTAATCTTCATTTTAAGGTCATTTTATAGTTTACGAAAACGATGTTACAATAAGATAGAATAGTGCAAACGGAACCGCCAGGTACAACGCATCGAAACGGTCGAGGAAGCCCCCATGTCCGGGCATCATCTTTCCCGAATCTTTCACATCGACCTCTCGCTTCATCAACGACTCGACCAAGTCGCCTGCTACACCAGCCAATGCAGTAACGAGTCCAAGACCTCCCCAAATAAGCAGGTTACCACCGAAGAGGTGTCCGAACAATACCGCTACGCCAACTGCACCAATCAGACCTCCGAAGAATCCCTCCCACGATTTTTTAGGCGAGATACGCTCACAGAGGCGATGTTTTCCGAGTGTCACGCCGACCAAATATGCGAAGATATCATTTACCCAGATTATGCCGATAAATGCCAACATTGCCAAACCCGACCACTTGCCGACAAGCAACTGCGGAATAAACAACACCATCGCCATCGGCAAGGCGACATAGATAATACCCATAAATGTTGTTGCGATATTTGCAATCGGTGTCAGACTCTTGCGCCACAACTCACATACAAAGGCTGTCGGCACAATCAACATCGTATAGAGCAATGCACCCAGCACGATGCGTCCCGTCAAATCGGTTGCAGGTGTTCCCCACTGCAAAAACACTGCAAATGCCAAGCCGAAAATTGCCAACGAGGTAGCAATACCTACACTATACATCGGCTCTGCGTTAGCCTTGCGGCACAAGCGATAGAACTCAACAAGTCCGCCTAACATAATAACTGCGAACAAGGCTCCTACGCTCCACTTCGACCAGAGCAACGCCCCCACAACAACGAGTAGCAACACCGCACCACTCACGGTTCGCACCAATAAATTCTTAAATTTCTCACTCATATCAGGTTAGTTTTCACCAATTGACAATTGACGAATTGACAATTGACAATTATAGGTATTTTTATTTAATAGACATCTTTCGATGTCCTGATTATACAGGTTAATAATTTTATCAATTCTGCGCAATCGCTGTGTATCGAGTCAAAACTACGCTTATCAATAATCTCTGCTCTATACAGCAATGTAAGCCAATATTCTGTTTCATCACTCTCTTTCAAAGCTATATTTAACTTATTTATAAAATCGCTACGACTCTGGGCATTTTTGCTTTCACTGATATTTGCCCCAATACTTGTACCACTGCGTTGTAGTTGAGATGCTAAATCGTATTCGTGCTTCTCATTTCGAATATATCTGCAAAGTTTTACAATGCGCACAGCAAACTGCATACTTTTTTCTTGTATCACATTCTCCTTTGCCTTCATATTACCCTATTTATCGTTCAAAGTACAACAAAGTCAATACATTCTGCGAAGCACCTTTAATTGTCAATTCGTCAATTATCAATTGTCAATCTCTTTGGCTGCGCTTTTGCGCTTGCCAAAGATGCGTTCCACATCTTCGGTAAACACAACCTCGCGCTCCAAGAGCAACTCTGCCAACTCAACCAAGCCGTCACGATGCTCGTCAATGACCTTCTCTGCCATTGCTCGCGCCTTTGCAATTAGGGCACGCACCTCATCATCAATCTGCTGTGCAGTGCGCTCCGAGTAAGGTTTTGTAAATGCCATATCACTCTGACCTGTCGAGTCGTAGTAGCTCATCGAGCCTACCTCATCGCTCATTCCGTAGTATGCCACCATAGCGTAGCACATCTTCGTAACTCGCTCCAAGTCGTTCAATGCGCCCGTAGAGAGGTGTCCGAAGAACTTCTCCTCGGCAATACGACCTGCCAACAACGAAGCGACCTCCTCCATCATCTGCTCACGAGTGGTAATCTGTCGCTCCTCAGGCAAGTACCACGCAGCACCGAGAGCCTTGCCTCGCGGAATTATCGTAACCTTAACGAGAGGGTTGGCGTGTGGCAATATCCACGACACCGTAGCGTGTCCCGCTTCATGGTAGGCGATAGTCTTCTTCTCGTGTGCGGAGATAACCTTATTTTTACGCTCCAAGCCACCGATAATTCTATCTACCGCAGCCAAGAAATCCTCTTTACCAACGAACTCTTTATTGTGTCGTGCAGCAATCAGAGCCGCCTCGTTGCAGACATTTGCAATATCCGCACCCGAAAATCCCGGAGTCTGCTTTGCCAAGAAGTCGCGGTCCAAATCCTTGTCCAACTTCAACTTGCGAAGATGCACATCGAAAATCTCTCTGCGCTCGTTCAGTTCAGGCAGACCAACTTCAATCTGACGGTCGAAACGACCTGCTCGCATCAACGCCTTATCCAAAATATCGGCACGGTTTGTTGCCGCCAAGATAATCACGCCGGCATTGGTCTGGAAACCGTCCATCTCGGTAAGCAACTGATTGAGAGTATTTTCACGCTCGTCATTACCCGAAAAACCTGCATTTTTACCTCTTGCACGACCTATCGCGTCAATCTCGTCTATAAAGACGATGCACGGAGCCTTCTTCTTCGCTTGGTCGAACAAATCACGCACACGCGAAGCACCAACACCCACAAACATCTCCACAAAGTCCGAACCCGAAATCGAAAGGAATGGCACATTTGCCTCACCTGCCACAGCCTTTGCCAACAAAGTCTTACCCGTTCCCGGAGGACCTACCAACAAAGCTCCCTTCGGAATCTTCGCACCGAGTTCGCGATATTTAGGGGCATTTTTCAAGAAATCGACAATCTCCATAATCTCGACCTTCGCCTCCTCCAAGCCTGCAACATCTTTGAATGTTACACGCTTGTTGGGGTCCTCCTTGTCGAACTCCTGCGCACGAGCCTTGCCAACATTCATAATACCGCCCTGCGGACCTCCCCCGCGCGACATTCCACGCATAAGAAGGAACCAGATACCGAGCATCACAACCCAAGGCAACAACCCCATAAGCCACGAGTCGTACCAAGGCTTTTCATTCTCGAATGTAAGCACTACACTGTTGCCTGTCTGCTCCTCTGCCTTCTCCAAATCGGCTTTGAACGAATCTACCGAGCCGATATTGAAGTAGAACTGATGACCACTTTTTGGCAGTTTGCTGTAACGCAAATCGCGCTCTTTATACTCTTCGGGCTTACCCTCTTTCAGCACCACACGAGCCTCATCGCGATTTACAACCACAATCTTCTCGACATCGCCATCTGCGACCATCTGCTCCACCGCAGCCCAATCGGACTTAACGGGAGCGCTCTCCTCGTTATTAAAAATCCAATATCCGATAATAACGAGCGTTATTGCGCTCCACAACCACATAATGTTGGGACGCGGCATATTGATATTTCTCTTGTTTTTTGCCATAAAAAGTTAAAAATTACACATTATTCCACCCTAATAACGATTTTAAGGGCGGTCAAGTATATCCAAAAGGTGGGATTTACTCTTCACTTTCGTACTTTACGCACGGAGCATCAGCCCACAACTCCTCCAAGCGGTAGT
This sequence comes from Alistipes sp., assembly GCA_045596245.1. Lineage (GTDB taxonomy): Bacteria > Bacteroidota > Bacteroidia > Bacteroidales > Rikenellaceae > Alistipes. The sequence goes on from JAZOBZ010000011.1 coordinate 21,125, forward strand.
AGTCGCGCAAGTCGCTCTGGAAGATATGTACGATAACATCGACATAGTCGAGAGCCACCCACAGACCGGTCTGCTTACCCTCTACACGCCAAGGGTTTTCGTGCAGCTCTTCGTAAACCTTCTCCTCGATGCCGTCAGCGATAGCAGCCACCTGCGCCGTAGAGTCGGCATTGCAGACTACGAAGTGCGAACAAATCGCACCGTCAAAGCCCGACAAATCGAGTGATACAATATCCTTACCTTTCTTATCCTGAATACCTGCAACAATGGTTTCAATAAGTTTTTCCATAGTCATTTTTAAGCAATATATATAATTATTGTGCGAATATAGCAAAAAAAACGGAACTGACGATGCGGAGCGAGCGAAAAAAGCAAATTTATTTGCATTTTTCCGAGCCGCAAGGAAGAAAAGCCCACGCAGTGGGATTAAAACGGAAAGCGGAACTGACGCCAAACCGAGGGCAGAGGCTGCTTGCAGACTATGCCGAGGTGCGAAGGAAGAAAAGCCTGCGCAGCAGGATTAAAGCGGAAAACTTTGAGTTTTTCGGTTTTCGCTTGCTTTTTCACTGCGCTATTTTCTTTTTATCAATTATTTTTATACCTTTGCGCTAATCAATAAGCAGAAACCTATGACAATCATTCAGTTGGAGTATCTTTTGGCGGTGGCTAATTTTGGCAGTTTTTCGGTCGCTTCGGAACATTGCTTTGTGACGCAACCCTCTCTATCTATGCAGATTAAGGCTTTGGAGGAGGAGTTGGGTGTGATGTTGCTCGACCGTTCGAAAAAGCCCGTTGTACCGACCGAGGCAGGTGAGGTCGTGTTGGAGCAGGTGCGCAATACTTTGCGAGAATTTCATACTATCAAAGAGGTTGTTCAGCAGATAAAAGGCGAGATTTCGGGAAAGATTCGTTTGGGTGTTATTCCGACCATTGCGCCATACCTTCTGCATAAGTTTGTGCCGGAGTTTGTGCAGCGTTATCCGAAGGTAGAAATCGAGGTGCGCGAAATGAAGACTGCCGATGTTATCGAGGCACTCAATCGTGACTACATAGATGTCGCTCTGGTGGCGGGTGGAACATGTGGCGATAACTTTATCGAATATGAACTTTTCGATGATAAATTCTATGCCTATGTATCGCCTCGTAACTCATTGTATAACAAATCGAATGTACGCTTCGAAGATATCAAAATGTCGGAGTTGGTTCTGCTCTCGTCAGGTAACTGTATGCGTGACCAGGTAATAGAACTTTGTCAGGCTAAAAATGCACTCCCTTCGCGCTATACTTTCGAGTCGGGACAGCTCGATACACTGATGCGAATTGTCGATAACACATCGCTGATGACCATCATTCCGAAGATGGCTCTCGACTTCGTTCCTGAGGAGCGAAAACGACAGGTCAAGACACTCTTCAAGGGTGCTTCATCGCGCAAAATTGCACTCGTTACACGCCGTTCGTATGTGAAGAAGTCGATTGTTGATGCGTTGCGCACAACGATTTCCGAATACAAATAGGGGCGTTAGAGGCGTTAGCGGTAATTAGGGGCTATTAGAGTATTTCTGATAGCTCCTTTTTCTTTGAAAAAGTTCAAAACTCAAAGTTTTCCGTTTTCCGTTTTAACCCTGCTGCGCAGGCTTTTGCTCCTTCGCACCTCGGCATAGCGTGCAAGCCCACTCTGCCCTCGGTTTGGCGTCAGTTCCGTTTTCCCACTCCAAGCGAAAACCGAAAAACTCAAAGTTTTCCGTTTTCCGCTTTCCGTTTTCCGTTTAATTCACTATATTTGCACGATTAAACACTTTTTGATATAGGTATGGGTAAAATTATACTTACAGGAGATAGACCGACCGGTCGTTTGCATTTGGGACACTTTGTCGGTTCATTGCGCCGCCGTGTCGAGTTGCAGAACTCTGGCGAGTTCGAGAAAATCTTTATTATGATTGCCGATGCACAGGCTCTGACCGACAACTTCGACAACCCAGAAAAGGTGCGTCAGAACATTATCGAGGTGGCTCTCGACTACCTCTCGTGCGGTCTTGACCCCGAAAAATCGACAATCTTCATTCAGTCGCAGGTGGCAGAGCTGACCGAGTTGGCATTCTACTATATGAACCTCGTAACGGTGCAGCGTTTGCAGCGCAACCCGACCGTAAAGGCGGAGATTCAGCTGCGTGGCTTCTCGGAGAACACTGCCGAGGGCGATACTACCCAAAAGCAGGGTATTCCTGTCGGCTTCTTCACATACCCTATATCGCAGGCTTCGGATATCACCGCATTCCGCGCTACGACCGTACCTGCGGGTGCTGACCAAGAACCAATGATTGAGCAGGCACGCGAGATTGTTCACAAATTCAACTCAACATACGGCGAGACACTTGTTGAGCCGGAGATTCTCCTTCCTGAGAATTGCGTATGTATGCGTCTGCCCGGAACTGACGGCAAGGCGAAGATGTCGAAGTCGCTCGGCAACTGCATCTACCTCTCGGATTCTCCGAAGGAGGTTAAGCAGAAGGTGATGTCGATGTACACCGACCCTGACCACCTCCGCATTGAGGACCCCGGTAAGGTTGAGGGCAACTGCGTATTCACCTACTTAGATGCCTTCTGCTGCGATATCCATTTCGAGAAGTATCTGCCTGATTACAAAAACCTTGACGAGATGAAGGAGCACTATCGCTGTGGAGGTTTGGGCGATGTTAAGTGCAAGAAGTTGCTGATTGCCGTATTGGAGGAGATTTTGGAGCCTATTCGCGCACGCCGCAAGGAGTGGGAGCAGAAGATTGAGGAGGTTTACGCAATTCTCGAAAAGGGTACAGCTGAGGCTCGTGCTACGGCTGCCGCAACACTCCACGATGTCCGCGAGGCGATGAAGATTAACTACTTTGAGGACAAAGAACTGATTGCAGAACAAGCAAAAAGATTCAGAGAATCCTCAAATTAAAAATTAAAAATTAAGAATTAAAAATTACATTTTCTTAATTTATGGCTGTAAAAAGTGATAATCTGGTCGAGATTAAGAGTTTTGATTTTGCTGTTCGTATTGTCAATCTATATAAACATATGCTCAAAACTCATCACGAAGCCAACCTATCAAAGCAGGTTTTGCGTAGTGGAACAAGTATCGGAGCGAATATATGTGAAGCAACTCGGGCTCAATCTCGAAAAGATTTCATTGCGAAGATGAATATTGCCCTCAAAGAGTCTTACGAGACAGAGTACTGGTTGCGCCTACTATACAAAGCTGACTATATTACAGATGTAGAATTCAAAAGTATTTATACGGAGAATCAGGATATTTCAAATATCATCGCAAAGATTTTAATCACAAGCAAAAATACACTTGATGAGCAATACTGAATGAAAAGAATTATCTTGACCGAATAGGAAATAAAAGTAGTACCGCAGGAGTTAAATGATGAAATAGACATTTGTAGTGAACCTGAGAAATTGACTGTTGTGTGCGATGTTATAAAGAGGGCAGAGGCTCTTATGGAAGAACTTAATGCATACGATGAGCTAAATGGCGATTTGCTTCGTTGGTATTGGAATAAGTACCAAGAGCAACAAAAACATTTTTAATTTTTAATTCTTAATTTTTAATTGTTTTCAAAAATGCAATGATTGAAAACTCGAACTACATAAGCAAAGCCAACCGAGAAAAAATTTACCGTTGGTTTCTCGACATCACAAAGAGGTTGAGCGAGCGACAGATGTTGCTTATCCTCGCTGTGGTGGTGGGTGCTTTGGCGGGTTTGGCGACCTATCTGTTCGAGTTGTTACTGCACCTCATTAAGAGTGGATTGGTAAATTGGTTCGATGTCGATACCTATCACTTCCTCTACCTGCTTTACCCCGTTATCGGTATCGTTTTGGCAACACTCTTTGTGCGATATATCGTCAGAGATAATATCTCGGAGGGCGTTACACGAGTACTCTATGCGATGTCAAGACGAGGCTCACAGATTGCAGGTCACAACTGCTGGACTTCGATGGTCGGAGGCGCTGTAACAATTGGTTTCGGAGGTTCGGTAGGTCCCGAGGCTCCAATCGTGCTGACAGGCGCAGCCCTCGGCTCGAATGTCGGAAAACTTGCAAAACTCAACTACAAGAATATCACCCTGCTGCTCTGCTGTGGTGCAGGTGCGGCGGTGGCAGCGATATTCAAAGCCCCGATTACGGGTGTGGTCTTTGTGTTGGAGATTTTGATGCTCGATATCACCTCGGCATCGGTTATTCCGTTGCTTGTATCTTCGGTTACGGCAACCACAATAGCTCTCGTACTCAGAGGCTTCGACCCGATAATCTCGGTAACGCTGACCGAAACAGATGTTTTCCAGATTAAGCATATCCCACTATTTATCCTGCTTGGTGCGTTGTGTGGCGGAATTTCGTACTACTTCACAACAGCCAACGCAAAGGTCGGCGAGTTGGTACGCTCAATCAAAAACCAATACACCCGTTGGGCTGTGGCAGGCGTGGTGTTGGGAGTCTTGATTTTTGTATTCCCACCTCTCTATGGTGAGGGTTATGAGAGCTTTGTTTCGTTGATGCAGGGCGACAAAACCACCATCTTCGAGAACTCGCTCTTCTATCCGTTCCGAGAGATGGATTGGGTTATACTTATCTATATTATTGCCATCATCTTCTTTAAGGTTATTGCTATGGCAACCACCAATGCCGCAGGAGGTGTAGGAGGAACATTCGCACCATCGCTCTTTGTCGGAGCATTTACAGGTGCAGGCGTGGCGTTAATATGCAATATGCTCGGCTTGGAGGTTTCGATTGCCGCATTTACTTTGGTGGGTATGGCGGGTGTTATGGCGGGTGTTATGAAGGCTCCGCTGACCTCTATCTTCCTTATTGCCGAGTTGTCGAATGGTTATGGTCTGTTTATCCCGCTGATGATTGTGGCGTGTATAGCTTTTGCTGTGGGGCACTATTTGGACCCCGACTCTATCTACACCAAGCAGTTGCGCAAAAAGGGTGAGTTGCTCACGCACGACAAGGACCAATCGGTTTTGGTATTTCTCAATCTTGATGAGTTGATGGAGACCGACTTTGTGCGCATCAAAGAGCACTTTACTTTGGGCGATATTGTCGATATTATCTCAACCTCGAAACGAAATATCTTCCCTGTTATAGACAATTTCGGTCATCTGCTTGGCATTGTTCAACTCGATGACCTGCGAGAGGATATGTTTAAACCATCGAAGCGAGGAAATTCGATTACGCACTATATGATACAACCACCTGACAAAATTCTCGAACACGAATTGATTCAGGAGGTACTTCCTCGTTTTGAGCAGAATAAGACATGGATGTTGCCGGTGGTGGATAAGGAGAATCACTATCGCGGATTTATCTCGAAATCACGCATTTTGAATGCGTACCGCGAGCAGTTGGTAAATATAACACAGTAGCAGTATGGCACAAATCACCATATACACAGATGGCTCTTCACTCGGCAATCCGGGTGCAGGGGGCTATGGTGTAGTCTTGATTAGCGGACCTCACCGCAAGGAGCTATCGCAAGGTTTTCGCCTTACGACTAACAACCGTATGGAGCTGATGGCAGTGTGCGTGGCACTTGAAGCGTTGAAATTCGATGGCTCGGAGGTTACAATATACTCTGATTCTAAGTATGTGGTCGATGCCGTATCGCAAGGTTGGGTTTTTGGTTGGGAGAAGAAGATGTTTTCGGGTAGGAAGAATCCCGACCTTTGGATTCGCTTTCTGCGAATATATCGCCGTCATAAGGTGCGATTTGTATGGGTTAAGGGGCACGCCGAAACGGTAGAGAACAATCGTTGCGACCAGCTTGCCGTAGCCGCAGCTAACAGCGCATATTTGCTTGAAGATGTAGGGTATCAACCTGAGTAGTAGGTTTCGCGGCGCAGGCGATTTAATGGCGTTAGAGGCGTTAAGGTTGTTAGGGGCATTAAGGGTGTGCTGAAATAATCAAGAATCGGAATTATATAGTTTAGGGTTGTAGATAAATTAGAATGTTATACCCCACCTCCCTAACTTATGGGAGGAATAAATAAAGTATTGTCCCCCTAAATTAGGGGGACGAGCGTAGCGGAGGGGGTATGTAAAAACAACAACACTAAACTATATAATTCCGAAAAAATCGTAGCTAACACTCTCCTTTATTGGTTAAAATCGCTATTGGTATATGCTATATCTATCTCATCGTGTTCATTCGAATACTCGCTTTAACCAATGCGATAGCCCTCACTCGGTTCAATGCAATCTCCTTGTCGGCATGATGAGGATTCTGTGACACAAGTTTGATATAGCCCTCGCGCTCGGAGTGCTGAATATACTTTATGGTAACATACTCCTCGCCATCTATATCCACCGACAAGAGATACATGTCGCCCCAGAATATACTCTCCAAATCGTGTAATTGCTTGTATAGCACGATGTCGCCACTCTTCAATAACGGATACATCGAATCGCCGGCTACATATATCGCTCCATCGCATTTAGGCAGATTAGGAATGTGTATATAATTGATAGGATTATGCTCACTCTGCTGTTCGAATAGTGGGACAAGCCCGGCAGTAGCCTCAATAGAATAGAGTGGTACCGACTGTAATGGCATCGCCATCTCTGTACCATGTGCATATGAGGCAGAGAGCGATGGTTCGGCATTGAAAATCTCTCCTCGCCCCGTATCTAACCAATCGGGATTAACATTCAATTCCTGAATAAGGATATTCTTATTTCGGGTAGATAGACGACTCTTGCCCGTTTCAATCATCGATAATGCCGTCTTCCCAACGCCAAGTCGCTGAGCCAATTGCTCTTGCGTCAATCCAAGAGTTTTGCGTATAAGTTTTACTCGCTCTCCCATATAACTTATTCAGTTCTTTTTATACAATTTTTGAACTATATCTGATGCAAATATCCATTTATTGGACTATATTTGCACTCGCAAAGTTAATCATTTGTACAAAGATAGCAAAATTTTATTCAAAAAACAAACTAAAATAGATATGGAAACAACTATTTACAAACTATCCGAAGAGGATTACGCAGCTCTTGCCGCTGAGGTTAAGGGAAAATTGATGTCGCCATGTTATTTTACAGGCGTTATTGAAGTGTTGGGGCGAGATGAGAGAGTTCTTCGATTGACAGCATCTCTGATACTCTATCGCCGCCGTCCCGACAATCGCGACCACTACGAAAAGCTCGATACAATATGTGATGTTTCGGCAGTTTGGTGGGATTTTCTATGCGAAGGAGACGAGGGTGTTATATATGATGATTTCGACTTTGAAAAGTTTGTAACCTTTTTAATTGAGTAGTACGATGCAGAGCTTTAACAATTTCGCTACACAAGTATATCCGTTCTTGGAGATACAGGCGTTTCACGCAGTCTATTATCGTATTCTCGAAGCCTTTGCAAGAGGAGATATCAGGCGATTGATTATAACTATGCCTCCGCAACATGGAAAGTCGGTGGGTGCAACTACGCTGTTACCGGCATATATGTTGGGCTTAAACCCCAATCTGCGAATTGCAATAGCATCATACTCAGGTTCGTTAGCATCTCGATTCAATCGCCGGGTTCAGCGTATTCTCGAAAGTGAGGAGTATTTTCAGATTTTTCCTGACACCACCATCAAGCGTGGCGCAAAACCTGCAAATTATATTCGTACGGCTGACGAGGTGGAGATTATCGGACACGATGGCGCACTACTTTCGGTTGGTCGCGAGGGCTCTCTTACGGGCAATCGTGTAGATTGTTTTATCCTTGACGACCTCTACAAAGATGCAATGGAGGCGAACTCTCCCATTATTCGTGAAAATTGTTGGGAGTGGTACACCTCTGTTGTCCGTACCCGAATGCATAACCACTCACAGGAGTTGATTGTATTCACCCGTTGGCACGAAGAGGATTTAATAGGTACGATAACCCACAAGGAGCCCTGTCGAGAGTTGCGGAGCTTCGATGACCTGCAAGAGATAGGCGAAAATGAGTGGTTGTACCTAAATTTCGAAGCTTTGAAGGCATCTCCTCCAACCGAAATAGACCCGCGCAAGCTCGGTGAGGCACTATGGGAGGAGCGACAGTCGGTCACTCTACTACAACAAAAACGACAACTCGATACCCTGCGTTTTGAATGTATGTATCAGGGGCATCCATCATCGCGTGAGGGTTTGCTCTACGGAGACTCTTTCGCCGAGTATGATATTCTGCCACGAGATATTATTCGTTACGGAAACTATACCGATACTGCTGATATGGGTGATGACTATCTGTGCTCAATTTGTTATGCCGTTGATACTGACGGAATAATATATATATGTGATGTGGTCTATTCGCGTGAACCAATGGAGGTGACCGAACGGGAGGTTGCAGAGATGCTGTGCCGAAATCGCACCCGCACCGCTAACATCGAGAGTAATAACGGAGGGCGCGGATTTGCTCGTGCCGTACAGCGTCTTGCCCCAACGACAAAGATTGAGTGGTTTCATCAATCGGGCAACAAGGAGGCGCGAATACTCTCTCACTCCGCCACTGCAATGCATCTGCTTCGCTTCCCGAAGGGGTGGAAGGAGCGATGGCACGACCTCTACGCCCACTTGACAACTTATCGCCGTACTTTCCACTCAAACCGTTGGCACGATGCAGCCGATGTTATTACGGGTATAGTCGAGCGTGAAACACGCGACTCTTTTCGCTCTCGCATATCGTTTATCAGATAATCAACTCTGTTTATTGCTATTTTTACAACTTTTTTCAACCGAAATAGAGCTTTTATTAAAAAAAGTTTATATATTTGCGGCAGCATAAGATGTTAGGTGAAAACAATCCTCTCCCCGAATTTTTCGGGGGGGGATTTTGAAGTTTTTAAATACCTCATTTTCAGCGAGTTAAAGGTGTTTACATAAAGTATTACTTTATCTAAAAGTTAGGAATGCAGAGAATATACACACACATTTTTTAATTTTTTATCTATTATTATTTAACAATTATGAAAAAGATTTTCTTTGGAATCGTGGCACTCGTAGCTTTTGTGGCTACATCGTGTCAGCAGACTCCTGACCTCGCAGAAGTGGGTGTAGGAGGTGAGACTGCTACTGTTTCGTTCAATCTCGGTACTCCGCAGATTGCGAGCCGTGCAGATTTTAGTGACGGTACTACTGCTTCACACTTGCAGTGGGCTGTTTATGACGCTAATGGAAACATCTTGAACGACCTCACAGGCGAGAAGACCGATTTCCAGATTAGCACAACAGTAGAGTTCCAGCTCACAACGGGCAACACCTACTATGTGTTGTTCTGGGCTGCTGCTCCTTCGGCTCCTTACACCGTAGATTTTGCGGCAAAGACTATGACCGTAGACTACACCGGTGCAGTTAGCAGCGATGAGAAGCGCGAT
>JAZOBZ010000012.1:0-5391 GCA_045596245.1 Alistipes sp.
GCGCATAGAGTTTTATTTGCTCATCGCTCGGCTTATTGGCGTAGAGATACCAACGACGATCATATAATTTGACAAACAAAGGTTGCAATACCAATTCAAACGGAGCCTCCGCCACAAAAGGCTGATAGACAACCTTGACGCGCCTATTTTCGCGCATTGCCGCCAGTAACTCGGTCAAATAATGTTGAGCCGAGGGTATCTCCTCAACCTGCACACGGCTACCGAGCGATTGCGCTTCTGTAAGGATATTGCTTATCGAGAAGACATTGAGCAACCACGACGAAAGCCCGTTTTTCGCCAGCTCGCCCTGTTCTGCGATATAATATTTATTCGTGCGCTCATCACACACAATGCGAATGTGAAACAACTCCTCAATCGCCTCGCGGTGGTTGTGAAAGGTGCGAATTGCCAACGGCTTATTGTCATAGAGAGTACTCTGCTTCCATCGCTCGGCAATCTCCTTAAACGAAAGGGGAGCGTGTCGATAGATGGCATCGACTAACCAAAAATAGCGTTTCACTGGATTTGCAATCATAGTTTGTTTCTCTTTTCTGCTACAAAGATAATATGAACTATCTGCCAAATAGTTGCAGATAGTGATTATTTTTCAAAAATTATTCTTGAAATAACCCTGTTTGGTCGCCATTTCGAAAAAATCGTTACCTTTGGAGTAAAATAGAACGAATCGTTATGACTCCACAACAATTTATCGAGAAGTTTCGTGAGGCGTTTGGCGAGGCTGCGCCAATGCCTATTGCCTTTTGGTATGGCGACACAGCCGTAAATGCCGAGAGCCGTGTGCCAAGATGTATGATTGGTGCAATACGCAAAGTGTGTGATGGCAACCCTCTAACACTCACCGCAGAAAATGTGCAGTGCGGAGGTGGCGGACTATATACCGCTTTCCGCCCAATGCCTGAGCGTGTGCCTCTCTTTGTATCAGAAACGGAGCACTACAAGCAGACCCCCGAGCAGGTGTGTAGCTATGTCGAGAGACTCGAAATTGAGATTACAGATAAGCCCTACCTTAACTTTGTAAGTGTAGATAAATTAGAGAGTTGGGAGGGTGTTGAGGCGATTGTATTCTTCGCTACGCCCGATATGCTGTCGGGGCTCTGCACTTGGGCATTCTATGATAATAATGCCGAGGATGCCGTTGTAACGAAGTTCGCATCGGGTTGCGCAGCAATCATTTCGTTTGCCACAACGGAGAATCGCAAGGGTGGTCGCAGTTGTTTTCTCGGGATGTTCGACCCCTCTGCACGCCCACTTGTTCCGAAGAACGAGTTGACCTTTGCCGTACCGATGAGCCGCTTTAAGGAGATGCTGACGACAATGCCTGACTCGGCACTCTACCGGAAGGCATTTTCGGTTGTTAAACGAAGAATAAATGGTGAGATTGGATGAAGAAGATTAGAATTACCGTGATGCGTATTACGCAGTATGCAGACCTTATGGCGCAATACGAAAATCCCATTAAACACACCTGCGATATGCGTCTTGGACAGACCTTTATCGTGGAGAATTGTGCAAAACCCGAGGGTATGTGCGATAGTGCCTGGGAGACGCTGTTGCCATTTGTCCGCGAGTTGGCCACGGGCGGTGGTAATTTCTTCGATGGGTGGATGCAGAACCCCCATTCGGCTATGCTCTCGTGCAATGATGGTTTTCGACCGGTCAGTTTTTATGTTGAAGTAGTTGAATAAACGCAAATTGCTTGGGCAGATTAGTGGCATACATCTTGAACTATTCGGAATAAAAAACAGAGCGATATGAAAAAGATTGTGATTGTGGATGGTGGTCCGCGAAAGGATATGAACACCGCGCAGCTGTTGCAGCGATTTGCCGAGGGAGCGAAGTCGGTTGGTGAGGGCGTTGAGGTCAAGAGCGTGCGACTCTACGATATTGATTATAAGGGTTGTATGTCGTGTATGGCTTGCAAACTCAAAGGCAAGGCATCGAACATCTGCCGCTTTCGGGATGCGTTATCGCCCCTATTGGACGAGATTGCCGAGGCGGACGGCTTGGTGCTTGGCTCGCCCATCTATTTCGGCGAGGTGACGGGCAAGATGCGTGCCTTCTTGGAGCGTTTAGCATTCCCATGGCTCTCGTACAACGATTACAGTCTGACTGCGCCGAAGCGTATGCCTGTGGTGCTTATCGAGACGATGAACGGCACGCCTGAGCGCAACAACAGCAACCATTTCGGCACAATGGAGTGGTGCCTCACAACGGCACTCGGCGAGCCGGAACGCATCATCGGCTATAACACCTGCCAGGTGGCGAAATACGACAATTACGAACTCGGCAGTTTCTCCGAGGAGGCAAAACACGCTTGGCGCGATGAGCATTGGGAGGAGGATTTACAACGAGCCTACGATGCCGGCCGCAAGATGGCAGAGCAGTAAAAGGTTGTAGTTTGGAGATAGAGAGAAAAAGTTTTGGCTTTTTCTCTTTTTTTATTGCCGATTGTCAGAAGTTGTCAAAAACTTGGGGTTACTTTGTCGCAAAGTAACCCTTAAATTTGTTTTGGAATCTATGTCTAATTTTATTTCGAGATTATTTGTGAGCTATTTTCGAGTAGATTTTTGTTTGTTCTATGCAGGGAATAGCGGGCTATTTTCAAATAGCACAGACAAAAATCTGCCGAAAAGAGCCACAAAGAGTCCGAAACAAGTTTAAGCGGCAACAGAATAACACATTTAATAAAATTAAAAATAGATTCTAATGTCACTTTGGGATTGGCTGCTTGCAGCCTGGATTTATGAGGAGTTGTTCGATAATGACTCGGACAACTCCTCGCACGACAACACTTGCGACTATGATTCGTCGTGCGATTACGATGATTATGAGGAGGATTTTTGATGATTCTCTACTCTTTGTATTGAAATTATGTTTAACTTTGTAAGGAATTGCAAACTATAACGCTATGGACTTTGATAATTTGAATAAACAGCAATTAGCTGCTGCTACTTATAATGGCAAACATCTGCTCGTGTTAGCAGGTGCTGGTACGGGTAAAACTCGTACAATTATTGCACGAGCATTACATCTAATTTCAACTGGTGTACAACCGTCGAGAATTAAGATATTGTCGTTTACCAAAAAGTCCGCACAAGAAATTGCTAATCGTATAAAAATCGAAGGTGCTAAAATGCCAGAAGCGAAACAAGTTTCTGGCTCAACCTTTCACTCTTGGTGTATGGACTTAATAACTCGTTATGGTAGTGCATTTGGGTTAGATGGATATAGTTGTATTGATGAAGAGGATAGAGAATCTGCAATTAGTATTGCGATTGGCAATCTATACAACAAGAAGAAATTAGAAGTTGGAGAAAAGCAAATAAAGGGCAGTCTTTTATCAGATATATATTCATATGCTGTAAATACAAGGCAAAATCTATCAACAGCTATCAAAATGAAATTATATCCGATGCAAAATGGGGAGCAGGTAGATGAAAAAGTAAAAAAAGTTAAAGAACTTATAGAGCCTGTGATTCGAGCTTATATCGAATACAAACGCTCTCGCCGTTATATAGACTACGATGATATGCTTATGGCAGTAGCCTCTATTTTGAAGCAAAATACAGAGTTAAAGACTTTTGTTTCGTCGTTGTACGACCACATCTTAATTGACGAGATGCAAGATACCAACCCTTTGCAATGGATGCTTCTAGAATCTTTTATGGATAATTGTCATCTATTCTGCGTAGGCGATGACGCACAGAGTATTTATGCTTTTCGAGGAGCAGATTTTAAGAGTATTCACTCTTTTGTCGATAGAGTTCCGAATTCAGATGTATATAAACTCGAAGAGAACTATCGCTCAACACAAGAGATTCTTGATTTGTCGAATTGGTTATTAGACGAATCTCCGCTCAATTACAACAAGCATTTATTTGCTCATCGAGGTAGTGGGCACAAGCCTATTATGCAATTTGTTAATAATGAATGGGAGGAGGCTGAGTTTATAACCGATAACATAGAAAAGAATATTCTTGATGGACTACATTATAAAAGCCATATGGTGCTATCTCGAACTATTCTCGGAACGAGAAAAGTAGAGGCTGCATGTATAAGCAAGAAAATTCCATGTATTGTTTATGGTGGAACCACTCTTTTGCGTACACGCCATGTTCGAGATGTAATCTCGGCATTGCGTATTATTGCTAATTTTAGAGATGAATTAGCATGGGTTAGATATTTGAAATTGTGGCAGGGCGTTGGTGATGTTATGGCATCGTCGCTTATTGAAAAGATGTTTGCATACTCAACATTGCAAGAATGTGTAGGAATTATAAAATCAGCTGGGCTAAAAGACGATGCTTCGTATAAATTATTAGAAGAGTTAATTCCGTTAGAACATTCTCCTGAAGATGCAATATCGGTTGCAGTTAAATGGCTAGACAACACTCTATCTCGTCTATACAAATCAGAACAATGGAGTTGGGAATCAAGAAAAAAGGATTTTGATGCGCTTAAATTAGTGGCACGTCAATCCAAAAACATATCCTCATTTATTACAGAATACATCCTTGACCCTGTTGCGGAATTGTCAAATGTAATTGCAGCGGAATCAGACAATGATAAAATTGTTATTTCAACAATACACTCTGCTAAAGGATTAGAGGCTGACATATGTTATGTCGTTGGTGTAATGCCAGGAATGTTTCCATCACAAAAGGCTGAAACAGAAGATGACATTGAAGAGGATAGAAGATGTCTATATGTTGCTCTAACACGAGCCAAAGACAAATTATATTTAATGACTAGCTTGAATAGTAATGCAGCCATAAGGGGTAATCGAGATATAGCTAGGAGAATTGTAGAAATTGACAATGAAGCAAATACCGGATTGTTATGCGGAACAGTTCAAAAACGAAATGAACAGCGTGAAATAGAAAGTACAGTTGTTTTATATAAGTTAGACTCAACTGGTCATCAAACATTCCAGATGGAAGAAAGTGAGTTTTGGGATAAATTTAAGCGTGCCGCAATGCAGAATGACGAGGAGCGTGCCTACTTTTTCAATAATCTACCCGATTATTTAGTCGAGAAGGTTATGGCGGAACGGCAAGGCATACCCCAGCCATGTTTCCCTAAACGAGCAGCTAAGGAGTTTAACCCATTTGACAATTTTGATTTTAATTAAATAGCATAATAATTAACGGAATAAACCTATACACAAATGTCTGTAATACATCTTTTCAGAAATTGTGAAAAAAGTGTCAAAAAATCGATGTGTTGAAAATTTGCAAAACGAAGTAATCCGTTCTTAACTTTGCCAGAAAAACATTATGTCTAAGATTTACGAATACGCAAAAATTGTTAATCGACGAGCAAATAAATTATCTCGCCTTTTTTGGAAGCCATACGAGGATTTCGCCGATG
>JAZOBZ010000013.1:0-2338 GCA_045596245.1 Alistipes sp.
TATCTCTATCGGCAATATCCACGAAGAGCTTGACCGCAAGGAGGTGGAGTCGTGGGAGAAGTTGACCCGTATCCTTACGCACGAGATTATGAACTCGCTTGCGCCCGTAACATCTATCAGCCATACACTTCTCTCGTCATCGGGCGATGCCGAGACGATGCGACAAGGCTTGGAGACGATACACGCGACATCGGATCGTCTGCTCCGCTTTGTCGATTCGTTCCGTGCCGTAACGCGCATTCCTGCACCGCAGAAAGCACCGTTCTACCTCTCGGAGTTGGTGGCGGAGTCGCTGTCGCTCATTCCGCACGAGGATATTGAGGTCGAAGTGAGCATCGAGCCTGCGGATACTATGCTCTATGCCGACCGTGCACTGATGTCGCAGGTATTTGTAAACCTGCTGAAAAACGCCACCGAGGCCCTTATGGCGCAGGATTGCGACCGCAAGATAACTATACGCTCAACGATTGATGCAGAGGAGCGCATCCAAATTGAGATAACCAATAACGGCTCGGCAATCCCCGCTGAGGTCGCCGAAAATATCTTCACGCCATTCTTCACCACCAAAACCGACGGCTCAGGCATCGGCCTTGCCGTCTCTCGCCAAATAGTACGCCTTCACGGTGGCTCCTTGCGCCTCAAACACAACAGCGAAGGCCGTGTAACCTTCGCCATTGTGGTAGAGTAGTGCCAATACAACTATAATACTTGAGTCATCAGGAAATCT
Source organism: Alistipes sp. (assembly GCA_045596245.1). Taxonomy (GTDB): domain Bacteria; phylum Bacteroidota; class Bacteroidia; order Bacteroidales; family Rikenellaceae; genus Alistipes. The sequence goes on from JAZOBZ010000013.1 coordinate 728, forward strand.
GTATCATTACACAATCTTGTAGACATCGCCATCCCCTCCCGAATATGATATAAGATTATGGTAATGATTGCCAAAATTAAATAATCGATCCATATATGACAATTAATCAATAGGAAGCTCTCAGCTTTTAATTTACAAGAGCGGATGGAAACGCTCGCTTTAATATCTCTAAGCCCTCTACTGCCAAGTGGCTCGGCATCGGGTTTCAGCATAACATAGTTCACAACACCTCGAAAGTCGGCACCTTGCACAATCTCACCTATCATCTTTAATGCGGCTTATCAAGTTATCAATCTCGCTTGCCAAATGGTGGTACTCCGATCGCACTTTTACATAACCAACAGCATTCGCCTTGCGAGAAATCTGGTTAAGATTATTCGCCATTCCCGTCAGCTGATGTATGTGGTGTAGGTGCTGCGAGCGCAACCGCTCTCGCACTACCGAGGTAGCTGCAGAACTCCGCAGATACTCGCTTAATGTTATGCCTGCCTGGCGAGCCTTCTCCTTCAACGAGAAGTATTCTTCAGTGGCAAAGCGCACCGTAATTTTATACTTGCGTCTTTCTGTTGCCGCCTTTGGTGGACGGCCGTCATTATTTCGATTTTTTATTGTTTTCATAACAGTTTACTTTTAGGTTAGACCATCGGGATATTATCTGTTTCTGTCGGACAGAAACACAAACTTGCTCCCTTACAATTTCATTCCTCGTTTTGGCTTCGCAATAACTCGTTTTCGAGGTCGTTGTGAGCGTAGATAATCATTCAAATCCTTATACCTACGATAGAAATCCGACTGATTTACGACCTCACTGCGAGGGCATAATCGCTCTATCTCGGATAGTGCTTTGCGCCCCGCATCATCGTTGTCCAGGAAGGTGTAAATGCTACGATGACGAGCAAGAAACGGTACAGCTTTTTGAACATTTGCAACAGAGTTTAGCACTGCAATATCGCAAGTCGGCGAGTCGTTTCGCTTGATGGTGAGGTAGGATAGAAAATTCATAAATCCCTCAAAGGCGATTGCTTTATCGCTACCGTTTTCAATCGTTGTGATATGCTTCGGAGTGCTGCACCCTTTGAATCTCTCGGAGCGTAATTCCCACCCGCCATGGTCGTTACGGAATCCGATGGCGAAGTAGTTGCGCTCACCAACAGAGTAATGCACCTCACGACAGAACTTCTTAGCAATAGATGTGTTGATGGTCCTACTATCGAGATAATTTATGAGAGCTGGGTGGTGCAACGGATAGTGTCCCGATACTTGCAAACCTCTCGGCAAAATGTGCAAAGTTTGCGAAGTAACAAGTTTTGAGGGTGCGATGTTGCTACTTTGTAATCGCTCCACCGCTTGTTGAAAATTACACTTTTCAACCCCCATAACAAGGTCGATAATTGAACCGCCACGACCCAAGCCGAAGTCGTACCACACATTCTGCGAGTAGTCTACTTTGAAGCTTGCGTCCTGTTCCTCACGAAGAGGTGAGAGGTAGAAACCATAGCGACTATTCTCCTGTTTGGGGTATGCTCCTCGGTGTGTCAGATAGTCACGAATAGGGATAAGTTTGATATCTTGAATTGTTCTCATAGTTGCATAATATTACTATGAAAGAAG
>JAZOBZ010000014.1:0-49717 GCA_045596245.1 Alistipes sp.
AGGTAGGCAGTTTGATATGCCACCCACGAGTAGCAAGTGGCGTGCGACTTGTTGAAGGCGTACGATGCAAACTTCACCCAAACCTCCCATATCTTTTCGAGGATTTTCTTGTCGTGTCCGTTAGCTGTTCCGCCCTTCAAGAACTTCGGCTTCAACTCCATCAGTTTTGCCAAAATCTTCTTACCCATAGCCTTACGCAGAGTATCCGCCTCGCCTCGCGTAAAGTTGGCAAGCAGACGCGAAAGCAACATCACCTGCTCCTGATATACCGTAATGCCGTAGGTATCTTTGAGATACTTCTCCATAATAGGTATATCATAGACGATAGGTGCGCGACCATGCTTACGGTTGATAAAGTCCGGAATATAATCCATCGGTCCTGGGCGATAGAGCGCATTCATCGCTATCAAGTCCTCGAAAACGGTCGGTTTTAGGTCGCGTAGATACTTCTGCATACCATCAGACTCGAACTGGAATGTTCCAAGCGTATGACCTGCGCAATAGAGGTCGTAGGTCTTTTTGTCGTCAATCGGGATATTGTCGATATCTACCTCCACGCCCTTCGTGCGGCGGATATTCTCCACAGCGTCTTTCATGATGGAGAGGTTCTTCAAACCGAGGAAGTCCATCTTGATAAGACCTGTATCCTCAATTACCGAGCCTTCGTATTGCGTTACGAGAATCTTCTCGCCCGTCTCCTTGTCGTCAGCAGTCGAAACAGGCACCCAATCGGTGATGTCGTCACGACAGATAATAGTACCGCAGGCGTGAACACCCGTACCTCGCACATTGCCTTCGAGTTGGCGGGCGTACCTTATCGTATCACGCATTATCGGGTCGTCCGAGTTCTCTGCCTGCTGCAACTCGGGAACGGCGTTTATCGCATTTGCAAGGTTGATTTTCAGCTGTTTATCCTTATCTTTCGGGTCTGTGATACGGTCCGGTACGAGCTTACACAAACGGTCCGACTCCGAGAGAGGTAATTTCTGCACTCGGGCAACATCTTTCAATGCCATCTTGGTAGCCATTGTACCGTAAGTGATGATGTGAGCCACCTTCTCCTTGCCGTATTTCTTCGTTACCCAATCGAGAACGCGACCACGACCTTCGTCATCGAAGTCGATATCGATATCGGGGAGTGAAATACGGTCAGGATTCAAGAAACGCTCGAACAGCAGGTCGTATTTGATAGGGTCTATCTGCGTGATGCCCAAGCAGTATGCTACTGCCGAGCCAGCCGCCGAACCACGACCGGGACCTACCCATACGCCCAACTCCTCTCGTGCAGCGCGGATAAAGTCCTGCACGATAAGGAAGTAGCCGGGGAATCCCATTGTCTTCATGATGTATAACTCGAAGCGCAAACGCTCCTCTACCTCCTCCGAGAGTGGTGAGCCGTAACGCTTTGCAGCACCCTCCATAGCGAGTTTTGCGAGGTAATCAGCTTCGAACTTTATACGGTACAACTTGTCGTAACCTCCAAGTTTCTCAATCTTCTTCTTTGCCGACTCCTCGTCCATCACCACCTCGCCATTCTCGTTGCGGGTAAATTCGTTGAAGAGGTCCTCCTCGGTAAATCGCCGGCGATACTCCTCCTCCGTGCCAAATTCGGCAGGAATAGGGAACACAGGCATAATTGGGGCGTGGTCAATGGAGTATCGCTCCACCTTGTCGCATATAGCAACCGTATTTTCGAGTGCCTCAGGATATGCTGCGAAAATCTCCGACATCTCGCGCGTGGTCTTCATCCACTCCTGCTTCGAGTAGAGCATTCGTTTCGGGTCATCGAGGTCCTTACCCGTACTCAAACAGATAAGGCGGTCGTGCGCCTCGGCATCGCTCTCCTCCACAAAGTGGACATCGTTGGTGCAGACCAAGCCGATATTGTGCTTGCGCGAGAACTCCACCAACTTCTCATTGACCTTCAACTGCATAGGGTACGCCTCGTGGTTGGCACGCTCGACAGTTGCCTTGTGCAACTGCAATTCGAGGTAGTAATCCTCGCCAAAGAGGTTTTTGTACCACAAAACAGACTCCTCAGCCTCTTGCAGACGGTCATCTTGCACAAGTCGCGGTATCTCGCCACCCAAACATGCCGAGCAGCAGATAAGACCTTCGTGGTACTTTTCGAGTTCGTTGCGGTCGGTACGCGGACGACCGTAGAAACCATCGGTCCACGCCTTCGATACCAACTTGATAAGGTTTTTGTAACCCTTGAAGTTCTTTGCTAAAAGTATAAGGTGATAACCTCCGAGGTCGATTTTATCGTTCTTTTGGTCGAGAGTACGGCGAGCTACATAGACCTCACAACCGATAATCGGCTTGAAGGCTGGCGTACTCTCCATCTCCACGATAATCTCACGCGCCTTCACAGCATCGAACGCAAACTCCTTCTGCATCGCTTCGAGGTCGGCGATAAGCGATGAGAGTCCTGCGAGTTGCTTTGTCTGCTCCTCGCTCGGCTCGAAGTCTTTATTTGCCTTTGTCGCCTGCTCGATTTGGGCTTTCAGTGCCGACTCCTCGTTCTGCTTTTCGGCGAGCAACGAGGCGAGCGAATCGTGCTCACCTTGCAGGGCGAGCATCTTGTCGAGCAGTTTTTTCAAATCCTTCTCTCTGCCCGCCTTGGCACCATTTACCTTACCGACATAGTTCATGAACTCCTTGATGGCGAACATGTTACCATGGTCAGTAATGGCAATACCCGGCATGCCGTCTTTGATAGCCTTATCGACAAGTTTCTTGACACTCGCCTGACCGTCAAGGAGTGAGTATTGGGTGTGAGTATGCAGATGTACGAAACTACTCATAATTCTCTATTCTTTGCTCACAAAGATAGAAAATAAATTGATAATTGACAATTGATAATTGACAATTGTGGAAATTTTTAATTCTTAATTTTTAATTCTTAATTAGGCTGATGCTCTCAGCATAGTTTGGGCGCGGTTTTTGTTGTATGGTATCAAAAAAATATATAACTTTGAAACAGCTAATAGCTAATGGCTAACGGCTAAAAGCCAAAAAAAGATTATGCAGGTAGATGAGTTGGTAGTGGTGGCAGAGTACAACTCCGCAACCGAGGCAGAGATGGCTAAAAGTATCCTTGCATGTGCAGGCATACGCTCACGAATTGAAAATGAGTACATGACAACACTCTATCCGGGTGTTATCCGTGCACGGCTTGTTGTTAGCAGTAGCGATTTCAAACAGGCTCAAACACTGCTTCGGCTAAGAGATTAGCGATGGGACTACATTATACGGCGCAAAATAGCAAGTGGGTAGCGTCTGATAGGACGCAGCCATAGCCATATTTTTGCAAAAAAGAGATGTAATGGTGAGCAATCGACCACTCCATAAATTTTATCGCGAGTAACACGCTCCGTACCCACGCAGTTACCATCTCCCAAGAGTGTTACGATATCTTTGCCGACATCTATTATACGATGCACCACAAAGGCGTGCCCTGCATCTGCCATAACCACATTGTATTTGCGGATATCCTCCTTGCGTACGGGGCGTAGATTTATGGTGGAGCCACTACGGAAGAATGGCAACATACTCTGCCCTTTGACCGATACACGCACGACAGAACCTTCGAGTAGTGTATCGCGCACGACAGAGAACAACTCACGATTATCTATTATGCGAAACCCTTCTGTCATCTTTTACTCTGTAAATATGGTAGAATAGGACAACTCTGCTGCGGCAGCATCAGGCAAACACTCCAAATGGTATGTAGGCGTGGTGGAGATGATATCTGACACTGTATTGCAGATTGCATCTTGCAGAGTCGTATCGTATGCAAAAGCAGGAGGACATGATGGCAAAATTGCACCTATTGCCAAGAGCGCAGGCAGACGATGTATCTTGTTGTGTGGTGCCTGCGAAAGACGCATCAATGCCTTTACAGGTACGCTTCTATTGATGTAACAATGAGTCTTGCCACTCCAAGGAGAGCCATAGACAATACATTTTCCATCAATAACACGAATTATAGGACTATCATCATTCAACAGCTTTGCACCCTCGATGTTCTCGCGCCACAAGCGAGTATGGGTACTCTTTCCTGTTCCCGACTCACCAAGACAGAGGAGAGCACCACCATCTTTTACAACCACTGACGAATGTATAGCAATTGCACCAAGCGGAGCCATTATGATACCCAACATAATCCATATACCAAAACGCACAAGTGAAGGGTCTGCCTCATCAAAACTACCAAGATTGCTCTCAACGATATTTGAACCATCTTCCTTTGCAAGGATATATACCCTGTCGTTTCGTACCATTTTGAAACGATATCCGGTGGCATATCGGGCAAGTTCTCCGAAAGCGTAGTTCTGTTCGAAGTCGAATGCATGAATAATCTTTGTAGTCGGATATGCACTCTCCGATGCTACACTATCCATGTGTAGAGTCATGGTTGGTTCGATATCACTATTCGTGTCAACCTCAAACGGTTTGAAACCATGCAAGCCACAAGCGACAATGTCGCTATGAGCTCCCTCGGTACGAAGTATAAAATCCGCTATTCTGTAATCCATATCTATTGTTCTATCTTTTCAAGTGTTATGATGCGGTTGCAATAACTCAACGAACTATCTCGGTGAGCAACAACCACTATTGTAAGGTCTTTATTCGATGCTGACAAATGCTCGATAGCGCAATTGATACTCTGTTCCGTAGCATTATCGAGTGACGATGTCGCCTCATCAAAGAATAGTATATCGGCTCGTTTGTATAGCGCACGGGCAATGCCGATACGCTGTCGCTGTCCTCCCGAAAGAAGCGCACCACATTCGCCTATGCGAGTGTGTACCCCATTTGGCAGTGATGACACAAACTCCGAGAGCGAGGCGGCCTCAATAACTTGCTCTATGCGCTTCATATCTATATCTGCCTCACTGCAACCGAGTGCTATGTTGGACAAAATTGTGCTATCTGCCAAAAATGTACTCTGCGAAACATAGCCAACGCTATTTTGCCATTTACGGCGGAGCTTGTTATCGAGTTCAACGCCATCTATATATACCCCACCATCGGTTGGGGTGTAGAGTCCCAATAATATATTCAACAGTGTAGTCTTGCCTGCTCCCGACTCTCCATTGATGCCCACCTTTTCTCCCTTGTGAATCGTCAAAGATAGACCTTTCAAAGTGTCGCGAGAACTGTCATTAAAGCGGAAAGTGAGGTTGCGCACATCTATCTTGTCGTTGAAGATAACTCGCTCGGTGGTATCTTCTCTACGCTTCATCTGTGCATATTTTGCACTATTTAGTATATCAATAGTGTAGCGATTATATCGCAGTGAGCTCCATGCACTCATGATACTTCGAGCCGAAGGCAATAGTCGCAAACCTGCAACAGCAAAGACTCCGAAGAGAACCTTCATATCGGCAGACTCCAAACTTGTTCCGAGTGTGAGCAGTAATGCCATACCAACTGCCAAACCCGTTTCGGTCAGGTTTTGAGGTAATACCGATATGGTAGTACTCTTGCGTCCGACATCTACAATAGTGTCTATCTCTCGGTCAAAAAGAGCGAGTTGATGTTTGAAGGCGTTGTTAATCTCAATATCGGCATATCCTCTGAATGTCTCTATCACATCACGATATTTACGGCGTTGAGCCTCATTCTCCACATTGCCATATTTGTCCAGTCTGTAACGCATAATTGCAAAATACAGCCATGCCACAGGAATAAAGACTGCTATGGCAAGCACTGCTCCGGTTGGAGAGTATATTGCAATCGAGACAAATATCATCAACAGCAGCAATACCTCACTTGCCAATGTTGCCATAGGTCGCAATACTCCCGTTACGAAGGTGTAGCATACGACATTTACATTGCGTGAAAGGAGTGCCGAGTTCTCGTTTTTGACAAATTGCAAGCCCTGCTCGAAGTAGCCCACAAATAATCTGCGAGAGAGATAGCGATAGAGATTATAGATGTAATCGCGCTCAATACGATACAACAACAGATTTATAGCGTTTTTTGCAATGATGAAGAGTACAACTGCCAATGCAATTGCTACAACAAACGCTTTGTCGGAAGTGAAGCCGAAAAACTCATAAAGACCATGCAATAGCTTGTTCGAGTGCATGCTATCCGAGTCAAGAATCAAATATAATATCGGCAACAGAGCTGCCAGACCTATAAAATTCAAGAGTGCTCGCACAAAAATAGTAAAGCTCACGCCTACCCCTTTTGCACGAAGTTCCTTCGGTATTATATCGAAAATCGTAAATTTCATCTCACAAAGATAACACTAAATTGGCAATAATCAACCATTATTGTTCGATTTGAACAATCTTTCCTGCTGTTACATACCAAATATAGCCCCTGACAGAGGTATATCCCATACCCCGTAACTCCTCCATATAACTCTTTATTTGTCGCGCATACGACCGCTGCTCCTCGCCAAACTTATAATCCACCACCACAGCTTCATCGCCTCGCGTCATCACTCTGTCGGGGCGTTTTGGTGCTGCATTAGGGCGGATTATATTGCGCTCACGGTGCAACATATCCCAACTACCATCAAACCACTCCCCTGCAACCGAACTGTTTAATGTCGCTTCAATTTGGCTCTTTAAGTCGGATATCTCCTCATCTCGCAGCTCTCCATTTATCGCCATCTCATCGAGCATATCAAATATATCCTCCCGTGTGGTAGCACCCTCGAACAGGCGGTGCAGACGAATACCCATACTGCGTGGTGTCAGTTCGTTATCCTCGTCTGCAAAGTATCGAGAAGCCGTAGTTCGGAGTTTTAGCGTTACGGGCGAAGCACTATATTGTTTGATAACCACAGCTCTCTTTCGCTCTTGCTCGTCATGGCTCACCTCCGGACCATCAAATACACCTATCTCGTATTGACGATAACTCTCGCCCTCGGCTTGTTGCATCTGCTCGGCATATATATCGAGCAACATTGTATCTATTCTGTTTTTTCTTCTCTTTGCCGGTGGCAGGAAGATATGTAGCTGCTCTTTGGCTCTTGTTGTAGCAACATACAACATATTCAGAGCATCAACACAGGTATATACCACCTCCCTAAAATATCCATCGGCAAACAGCGACTCCCCGACCGAACTGTTAAACGAAACCGGAAACTCTTCAATGTTATCTAAATAGGCACTTGGAGCTGGTTTGGACCAGACTATATTCGATATGTATCCACTCGAATCGAGAGGCTCAAACGACCACGAACAGCGCGGCATAATAACTACCTTGTTCTCCAATCCTTTCGCTTTGTGAATGGTAAGAATCTCAATAGCACGGTCACTACGCTCAACGCGTACCGATAATCCATCTCCCTTCTCTCGCCACCACTTGTCAAAGAGTGCAAGGTCCGCAACCTTGCCCGCTGAGAAACGCATTATCTGCTCGTGCAGAGCCAAAATATATGCCGCCTGCCCCTCCATTTCGGCACTATAACGAATTGTAATGTGGTTGAATGCCTCCTCTGGCGACATCATGCGTATCGAATCGAGAAAAGAGTGCTCTTCATCGTTGAGTTTTGTGGCGAAAAAGTCGTTGTTGTAGAGATGGTTATACTCTACAAGTGAGGCTGTGTCGTTACGATTTATGGCAAGGCGCATTATCGCAATGATAAGCTTTACGGCAGGCGAAGCGGTAAGGCTTAGTGCCTCCTCAGTTGTGATGTCGAACCACAAATGCGGAGGAAACATATCACGATGGTATAGTAGCTCTTCGGCTATCTCCATACTCTCGCTATTCTTGCGCACAAGAATTGTGATATCGCGAGGTAGAAATCCTCGTTCGAGTACCTCTTTTATGCGCTCGATGTATAGCGGCATACCACTCTTGCCTATCAACTTCGTTTCGCCCTCAGCAGGGGCCACTATCGAGATGTATCCACCGTTTGTGTGCTTACGGCGAGGTGTTTGCTCATGCTCTGCATACGCCATACTCAGTGTGTTGTACAACTCCTCTTTGCACTCTTTCGAGATGCGTTTTGCCTCGTCTGCCTCATCAAGGCGGGCATTAAGTCTGATATTCTCGCGCTCAATAACGGAGGAGAAGAGTGAATTGTTGAACTCTACGATATTCGGCAGGCTTCGCCAATTATTTTTCAGTGGTATGCATTCGATATCGGATAGACTTCGTTCAACCTCGCCACCCAGAATGCGCCAATCTCCGCCACGCCAACGATATATGGACTGCTTCACATCACCCACAATCAATACTGAGGTGTCGGTTGTCTGCGACATGGCATTGCGTAGCAGCGGTAAAAAATTGTTCCACTCCTTCGCGGAGGTATCTTGGAACTCATCAATCATAAACTTGTCGAAATAGTTGCCCACCTTCTCATATATAAATGGGGCTTCCGACTCGGAAATGAAACCTGCAATGGCATGCTTTGTTTCGGAGAGTAGCATCGAGTTATCCTCTCGACATATCCCCTCGACCATCTTTTGCAGGTCGCGAAGCAGAGCAAACCCTCGAAAGTTCTTCGATAGTATCCGATGTGTATTGTCGAGCGTTTTCAGATTGAGATAATCTTTGTATATCTCATTAAACATCTGTTGCAACTCCTGTGCAAGGGAGATAAGGTCCGGCGTAGCCTTTCCCTTGTTGAACCACTCTTCGGGCATATCCGAGAGATGCCGTAGCGTGGCATCGGTTATTTTGTCGAGAGTTCCCGTTGCCACTTTTTCGAATATCTTGGTGAATTTTAACTTGAAGTCATCGTGCGAGTAACCGCGTGATACGATAGCGTTGAGAGCCTCCTTACCTCGCTCCATCAACGCTTTACGCTGCTCCTTTACCACGACCGAGAAGTTGTGTATGCTCCTCTTTAACGACTCTTTGTCTTTGCACTTCTCGATAATCTCCTTTGTAGATTCTTTGAATAGCTCTCCGTTCAACGAAGTAAGAGCGCTTCGAATATCCCACCTCTCTCCGTCTCTTATTCGCTCCTCCGTCAACTCTTCTAGCCACTGTCGTAACTCCTTGTTCCCGGTGATATTCTCGATAAGAGCCTCTATGCCCCTCGTTAATACAGGAGCAGTATCCAACTCGGTCGAGAAATTCATATCTATACCCAATTCCCGAACAAAGGCACGAAGTATGCGTTGGAAGAAGGTGTCGTTCGTCAGAACGGTGAAGTGCGAATAGTCGTGTAGAATAAGCGAGCGAACTATCTGTGCCCTCTTGCGTAGAGTCGTCTCATCGAGCGAAGTTTCGCGCATGAGGTCTGCGAGGTGGGCACTATTCTCTCCCGAAGCAAGCAGATGAATCTCGTTCAAAATGCGAGATTTCATCTCCTCTGTCGCCTTATTGGTAAAGGTTACTGCAAGTATGCGCTTGTAGAAGAGGTGGTCGAAATAGGGAACACCCTCCTCGTTGTAGCGGTTACGAAGAACATCGTAAATGTACTCGTGTGCTATACGATAGGTCTTGCCGGAACCTGCACTTGCCGGCACTATTACTGCCCGTTTTTGTGGCGTTGAGGGTGTCATCTACTCTAAATTTTCCGTAAAGTTACGAATTAAAGATTAAAAAAATTGGCTATTCGCAAAAAAAGTTGTATCTTGCATACCTAAATTTAAAAATAGTAATGCCATGAAGCGATTTATTGCCATCTTTGTTATCATACTGACAATAGCAACCTCCACTGTTGCTCAACCAGCTATTAACCCTAATAGTGTATATGCTGCTACTGCAACCGAGCAAATTGTTTCGATGCCTAAGACCGATTGGTTGATGCCTTTCAATAGAATAAAAATTGATGGCCCTATGAATGTCGTGTTCAAGAGAGTGAGTTCAACCGAGGGACTTCGTATAATCTATGACACAAAGGGTAATATAACCTCGAAATTCAAATTTGAGGTTGATAAAAAGGGTGTACTCGTTGTCAGTGAGAAGTCGGACCCTAAACGCACTTCGGTTACCGATATAACTATCTATTACAACACTTTGCAAGAGGTGAAAATTGCTCACGCCAAGGCTGAGTTCGAGAATACTATCGAGAGTACGATGTTTGATATTACCGTATCGGGCGGAGCAATTGTGTCGCTTAATGTTGAGACGCTCGATTTGGCAGTTGAATGTACGGGCGTCAGCCGACTCACAATTGATGGCTCAACCAAATACCTTACGATGCGTGTATCTACTGCAAAGGTTGATTGTAGCAAACTCTCGACAGTCTCAACTATTGTTGATGCTTCGCACTCCTCTGAGGTGCGAGTTGTAGTATCGGAGAGGTTGGAGGGTACAACATCGACAGGTGCAAAACTACTCTATAAGGGAAATCCTGTAATTCTGCGTGACCACGCTGTAATCTTTGGCGGAGATATTATAAATATCAACTAATTCAGGCTAAAATTAGGGGGGGGGTATGGCTACCTTTATTGCGGAGGTTGCACTCCGACTATATGAAAAATATGGCGATGAGGTGTCATCGCTAACTATGATTTTGCCCTCTAAACGAGCCTGTCTGTTCTTTGCGGAGGAGTTGGCGCAAATTACTAAACGACCAATATGGGAGCCTAATTATGCCTCTATCGATGACTTGATGGTTCGACTGTCAGGACTTCGAAAGACCGATAAACTTCGCCTTGTTGCGGAGCTGTACAAGGTCTATTCCAAATATCACAAGGAGAATTTTGATGAGTTCTACCATTGGGGAGAGGTGTTGCTTGCCGACTTCGATATGGTAGATAAGTATATGGTTGATGCCGCGCAATTATACTCCAATATCTGCGACCTGAAAGAGTTGGAAGCTGATATGAGTTACCTCTCGGCAGAGCAAATGGCGATTATAAATCGGTTCTGGCGTACTCTGACAGGGGATAAGAGAGATGCCATTGATGGTTCGGTAGCAAAGAGCCGTTTTTGGGAGGTGTGGCGCTCTCTTGGTTCAATATACGAGGAGTTTCGCTCCCGACTACGAGAGTTGGGTGTAGGATATGCGGGAATGATATATCGTGAGGCTGTTGAACGATTAAAGCGGGGTGTGGTCTGCCTATCCGGTGATGAGAGATATGTTTTTGTCGGTTTTAATGCCCTCTCAAAATGCGAACAGAGCCTGTTAGAGTATATGCAACAAAACTGCCGTACTGAGTTCTTTTGGGATTACGACAGCTACTACACCGACAACAAGTATCAGGAGGCGGGAATGTTTATCCGCAAAAATCTCTCTCTATTCGGAGAATCGGAGGGGGTATCACACGACAACTTCCGCAATATCAAATCGGTTGATATACTATCTACATCATCTAGTGTTGCTCAGTGTCAATGCGTTGTCGATATATTGGAGCGTATAGCAGAGAAGAATGGAGGCGTGCTCGACAAGGATACAGCCGTAGTCCTTACCGATGAGAATCTCCTGATGCCGTTGCTGTATGCCCTGCCCGAAAAGTTCAAGGTTAAACGAGAAGAGGTAAATGGTGAGATTGTGGAACGCCCTGCAATAAATGTTACGATGGGCTACCCTATCCGCAACACTTTGGCATACTCGTTTATAGAGCGACTATTGGAGTTGCAGAAGCATGCTCGTAATGATAAATCGGGAGAACCGACATTCTACCATGTTGATGTTTGCGGCCTATTGGCGCACCCGTATATTGCCGATATCTCGACATCGCAATATAGCGATTTGCAAGACGAAGTGATAAGGCATCGTCTCTTCCAGGTGCCTCAATCGTTGATTGCTACAACACCTCTCCTACAACAGATTTTTACGAAAACAGAGGGCTGGCAAGAGCAGTCGGAGTATCTGCTTAGAGTTATCGATATAGTATCGGCTACAACAAGTGTTGGCGAGGAGAGTGCGTTTCGTTCGGAGTTCCTCTCGATAATATCTGATGCGCTTGTGAAGTTGGGTAATATAATCGTAGAGTGCAATATAGATGTTTCGGAGTCGGTATATCGCTCCTTGGTACGCCGACACTTACAAATTGAGCGAGTACCATTTACGGGTGAACCGTTGGAGGGTTTGCAGATTATGGGTATTCTCGAAACGAGAAATCTCGACTTCAAGAGTGTGATTCTGCTCTCGATGACCGACAATAACTTTCCGGGTAATCGTGCGGCTGATAAATCATTCCTTCCATATAGCTTGCGTTACGGCTTCGATATTCCAACGGCAGAACATCACGAAGGAGTATATGCCTACTATTTTTATCGTTTGGCAGAGCGTGCCGAAAATCTCTATATGCTCTACTCATCGGCAGCCGATGATAAGAGTACAGGCGAGCCAAGCCGATATATACGACAAATAGAGTATGAAACCAACTTCGATATTAGCTATTCGAATGTAGGTGTTGAGGTGTCGCTGTCGGAGAGTGAGGTGATAGAGGTGGAGAAGAGCTATGAGGTGTTCGATAAGTTATTGCGCTTTACTCGCGACAAGACTCTATCGCCAACCGCGTTCTCGACCTATGTGAAGTGTCCGTTGAAGTTCTATTTCAATGTTGTCGAGAGGTTGCGACCTGATGATGAGTTGGAGGAGTCGGTCGATAATATGACCTTCGGAAATATCTTTCACGAGGCTGCCGATTTACTCTATTCGCAAATAGTCGGAGATGTAGAGCCTGCGGTACGCCTTGCTGAATTGCGTGACAAGGGCGAGGTCGAGAGATGTGTCGATAAGGCGATAGCAAAGGTATATTTTCAACGCGAAAACGAACCGCTTCCCGAACTCGGTGGGGAACTGCTTATTATTAGAAATATAGTGTGCGAATATCTCGGCACAAATCTGTTGAACTACGATATTCGAAATCGCGACTTTGTTGTAGCCGAGACCGAGAGCGATGTAAAGATGTGTGTTCCGATAGAGGTTGATGGAGAACGGTTTGATGTGAAGCTGGCAGGTCGTGCAGACCGTATTGACTCACTCAACAACGGATTGTTGCGTGTTATAGACTACAAGACGGGAAAGCCAAGATTGAATTACAGTGGTATCGAATCGCTGTTTCATGGTGAGCCTATTGCCTCGAAGCGAGAATCGAACATTATAAATACACTACTCTACTCAATGATGCTTGCGCATGAACGCAAACGCGATGTACGCCCTGAACTATACTATGTTGGCTCAATGGTGCACGAAGATTATTCGGCAACCTTTGTGGAGAGTATCGAGCGCAAAAGTCGTACTCTTGAAGCCTACTCCGAGTGTGCTGAGGAGTTTGAAGCGGAGGTAAAAAATATCTTGCAAGAGATGTTTAACCGTAAGACTCCATTCCAACAGTGTGATGACATCTCGGTTTGTAGCTATTGTGACTACTCGACTATCTGTAACAGAAAAAGGTAGCTTTGCTAGTTCAGTCGAAAGTTTGAGCCTGAGCGCTGTTCCATGTCGGCTTTGGCGACCATGTCGCTCTGTATCTGCACCATACGCAACATATCGCTGATGTCGTTCAATCCGCGCAATGATGTGCCTATCGGCATACGGCATTGTAATTCCAACTCCGAGAGCCTTTCGCGCAGCTCCTCTAATCCCTCAGGTAGAGCGATATAGACGCAATCAACTTCGGTATATTCCGCGAAAAATAGAGCCATCAGCGTAGCTTTTGCCGATGATGGAATGTGGCGCACCTCGATATTCTCACGCGTAATACCACACAAAGCAAGCCCTTGTAAGGCGTCAAATTCACACTTCGAGTCCTCCAAAGTTACAACACCAACCTTTATATCTGAAATTGCAATCATAGAAAAGGCCAAAAGCCAAATTAAAAATTAAAAATTAAGAATTAAAAATTCCTTTAATTGTCACCGCTGCGATTGAGCCGAGAGCAGAGGTTGCTTGCAGACTTTGCCGAGGCGGAGCAGTGAAGACCGAAGGTCAATTGTCAATTGTCAATTGTCAATTTGAAAACTCCTCACTTCTCACTCCTCACTCCTAACTATCAAAAAGGGCAGCCCAAAGACTACCCTGTAATGATATACCCTAAAATTACCCAATCAGGCATTTTTAGTAGAGAAGCTTCTCTGCATCGCGTGACTCCGAAGAGTTTGGATACTTCTCGGTAATAGCCTTGTAGCAAGCCCTTGCAGCTTCAACCTTACCTGCGGCAGCAAGTGCAAGTCCCTGCTTGTAGAGGTAGAGAGGCGCTGTATAGTCGTTATCCGAAGCTTTTACAGCCTTAGCGAAGAGTTTTGCTGCCTTCTCATAGTTGCCCTGCTCAACGGCTACATCACCTTGCAAACCGAGGTTCTGTGCATTTACAACCTCTGCTGCAAGACCACGAACCTTTCTGTACTTTGCGAGATACTCGGCAGCCTTCTCCAAATCGCCGAGGTGGAGATAGCAGATACCTGCATAGTGCTTTGCAAGATTGCCTGCCTTAGTCAAGCCGTACTCATCTGCAACTGCGAGAAATCCTGCGCCTGTTTCATCACCGTTGAGCGCAAGGTCGTAGTTCGGTGTTTCGCCCGAGAAGTGTTTTTGTGCTGCTACGATAAGCTCTGCGGCAGCAGCCTCGTTCTTGTCCATCACCAAATACTTGTAGGCATAACCGCCTGCAACGAGGAGCAAAAGTACAACGAGGGCAATGATAACCTTCTTGCCGTTCTCCTCAAAAAAACGCTCGGTCTTGCTGACTGCCTCAGCAACAACAACCTCTTCCTGATTTACATTCTTCTTTGTCATAATGGTATTTTTTAGTTTATAATTCGTGCTTTTTGGGTTTTGCGCCCATTTCAACTGACAAAATTACACTTTTTTACGCAATAAACCACTATTTTTCTATATTTTTTTTCACCACGCTCATTTTTATCAATGTAGTACAAATAATTCCGTTAATTTTTATGCACAAAGTTAAAGATTACACTTTTTCTTATTATATTTGCGAAATATTACACCCTTTCGTGAAAGTGATAATGATTTAATAACCAAAATAGTTTCAAACGATGAAAAAGATTTTTACACTTCTCGTAGTTGCCGCAATGTTTACCGGCTGTGCTACAACATCGCCATCTATGGCAAAACTTGTCAATACTGCAACCCACACCAAGGTAAATGCTGTGCAGCCGACAGTAGCGGTATTTGCGGATTTGCAGGTTTCACCAAACAAAATCTCTTACTTCTTCCTGCCAAGCCAGACCGTACAGAACGGAGGTTTCGACAATGTTGTCAATACCGCTGTGCGTGAGGCTCTTATAGCAAATGGCAATGCCGATGTTTTGGTTGGCTTGGAGCAGCAGGTTAAGTATGACGGAAATGGTGTTGTAGAGTCGATTACTGTAAGCGGTTACCCTGCAAAATATGTAAACTTCCGCAGTCCGGGCGATGAGTATCTGCGTGAATTGGCAAAGGAGATGCCGAATGAGGGCAAAAAGCAGAATACGCAAGGCGCGCAAGGAATGGGTGGATTGTTTGGTGGTCTTAAACTCGGAAAATAGAACATATTATTAAGTAGATGAAAAGATTTCTCTTCTTTACGCTGTGTTGCGCTCTATCTCTATCGGTTGCAGCACAAGCCACACGCCCCGTACGAGGTGTTGTGTTCGACAATAACGGTATCCCAATGTCGGGAGTTACTCTTACAGCAGTAGGCTCCACCGATAGCAAGTTGTCGGGGACAGACGGAACATTCGAGATGCTGGTTTCGCCTTACACCAAGTTTATCGAGGCGAGCAAGGAGGGCTTTATCTCGGCACAAGCCGAAGTTGATGGCTCGTACCTTGTATTTAAGCTCCAAGTAGATAAGAAGTATGCCGAGAACAAGGCAAAGGCTGAGGAGGAGGCACGACTTGCAGCACAAAAGGCAGCAGAGGCGGAGCAGGCTCGTATAGCTGCCGAGAAGGCTGCTGCTGAAAAGGCTGAGCAGGAGCGATTGGCTGCCGAGGAGAGAAAACGCATCGAGGAGGAGAAACGCATTGCTGCCGAGAAGGCCGCAGCCGAGAAGGCAGAGCGTGAGCGCATAGCTGCCGAAGAGAAAAAGCGTATCGAGGAGGAGAAACGCATTGCTGCCGAAAAGGCGGCTGCCGCAAAGGCGGAGCGTGAGCGATTGGCAGCCGAAGAGAAAAAGCGTATCGAAGAGGAGAAACGCATTGCAGCCGAGAAGGCCGCAGCCGAAAAGGCAGAGCGTGAGCGATTGGCTGCCGAGGAGAAGGCGCGTATCGAAGCGGAGAAAAAACGCATTGCCGAGGAGAAGGCTCGCCTTGCCGAGGAGAAACGATTGGCTCTCGAAAAGGCAAAAGCCGAAGTAAAGGCGATAAAGAGTGGCGAAGATGATGCGATAAGGCAGGCACAGTTGGAGCAGGAGCGTCAAAAAGCGTTAGCGCAACAAGCCCTCTTGCAAGAGAAGGCTAAAAAAGCCGAGGCTAAAAAGGCTCGTATCGAGGAGTGGAAGCAGGCATCATTGAAGGGCTATCGCTCGATGGTAGAGTTTGCATTTATGATGGATTTCGACTTGATGCCATCTTATAATCTCCACTATATCGGTGGCTATCAAATCAACAACTATCTATATGTCGGAGCAGGAGCAGGCATTTGTCTGCACGAATCGGCTTTTGGAGATAACGCCATCGCTGAATGGTCGAAAGAACCACAAGATAGACCTCTTCCTTTGCAGACTGTAAATGTTCCGGTATTTGCCTATTTCCGCGCAAACTTCATAAATCGCCGTTGCACTCCATACTTTGCTGTGGCTGCGGGGTATAGATTCTCGACCAAGCACTATTTCCAAATGCCTTGGCAGAAACACGACTATTACAACACCAGCGGATTGCTGATAAATCCGCAGCTCGGTGTCAATCTCCGTATGACCAAAAGGGCTGATGTCTATCTTGCTGCGGGCTTCAATATGCAACAAATGCCGGTGTTTAATGCAAGCGAATCGACAATGTTCGATGCTAAATTCGGCAAGGAGTTCTGTTATGGATTTGATTTGCGACTTGGTTTCACCTTCTAATATTGAATGAGTATGAAGAGATTATATACCTATATATTCATAACTGTTGCGGTAACACTCGCTTGTTTGTCGTGCGCAAAAGAGGCGTTGCCAAACGGAGATGTTTTA
Source organism: Alistipes sp. (assembly GCA_045596245.1). Classification (GTDB taxonomy): domain Bacteria; phylum Bacteroidota; class Bacteroidia; order Bacteroidales; family Rikenellaceae; genus Alistipes. Next base: position 16,992 of record JAZOBZ010000014.1, read on the forward strand.
ACCGAACTGTTAGAAGTGCCGGAAGAGGCCGTTGTGGTCGATTGCAACGAAGGGGAGCATCGTGTTACAATACTCTCCAACTATGCCTTTAATGCATCTGCTGATGTAGATTGGGTTACTTGTGTAGTAGAAGACCACAAAACATTGCGACTTAATGTCCAGAAGAACGACGCAACAACGGAGCGAGTTGCAAATATCAATGTAACGATAATAGATTATTATTTTAGTTTATCGTATAGCAAAACCTTCCAGGTTAAGCAGAGAGGTGGACAGCCTACTGTTTATGCCTATATATTATCAGAATCTTGGTTAGGAGGAGTCGAAAAGGTCAACGAATATTATGTTTTGCAAAGTTCGGGAGAGGAGGTAAAAATGTATGTTGAGTCAAATACAGCATACACCATTTCGAGCGACTGCGATTGGATTACTTGGGGTGAGCCGACCTCCGAATCAAACGAGGATAGAGATGTTATATTGTTGAGTGTTGGATGCAACGAAACAATAAGCGAAGAAGATAGAGTTGGTCATATCTATGTAACGGCAGAAGGTGCAAAATCGACTATTACCATATCTCAGGCGCCATTTCTCCCATATTTGACACTCGACTACGAACTCCAAAATGGGGTACGATTGTCGCCCGATTCATCGACCTCCACGATAACATTTGGTGCAAACACATCGTGGAAGGCGAGTTGTGATGTCGATTGGATTACACTATCGCCCGATAGCGAGATTTTTGACAATCAAGGTGAACACAAGGAGTGTAAGATTAGGTTCTCGGCACAGGCAAATACTCGTGGTGGGGAGCGCAGTGCAACCATAACCATCGAGAGTATAGAGAGTAGTTATCAACTGAAACAGACTGTCGCCATAACTCAGGAGGGTATGTTCGCCGTAACGGGTATTCAATCGCGATATATGTATATTGGAGATTTATATCGCTTTACACTAAATGCAAAGCGTGATTGGGTGATAACAAGCAATGCCTCTTGGCTCGGTATTGTTGCGCAAGGAGGAGTCGCAGGAGCGTCTGATATTTCGTTTGTAATAGAGGATAATAACTCGGCGCAGGAGCGTGAGGCTGTTGTAACTATCTCGGCGGCAGATAATAGCGATTTGAAAGCAACCTTTACGATTACACAAGACCATATCAATACGATATACTACTATTCGAGGTACCAGCAAACAAGCGTAGTGGATAAGATATTGTATAATATAGAAGTTGCAGAGCATCTTTTCGATAATGGTATAGGCAGAGTTATATTTAATGGAACGGTTACCTCATTAGAGGCAAAGGAGATTTCCTACTCCTCGACTTGGGGTTCGACTACAACAAAAGTTATACTCCCACCAACCATTACAACTATCGGAAAGCGAGCCTTTTACTATAATTATGGTCTTACTCGCATCGACCTGCCAAAGAGTGTCACTTCGATTGCGGAGGAGGCTATAACACAGTGCGGACTAGTGACAGAGATATATTGCGAAGCCACCAATCCTCCGGCAGGAGCAACCGGAATGTTCAAACTTAATGAAGATTGCAAAATCTATGTTCCTATGGACTCTGTCGATGCGTATAAGAACGCTGTATATTGGAGTGAATACGCCGAAAGAATAGTTGGATTTTAACCATTAACACCCTAGAGCGAAGATGTATCTCTCACGACTTTCGATACTGAATTTCAAGAACCTCGCACAAGAGGAGTTACTGCTCGACAAGGGCTTCAACTGCTTTGTCGGGGATAATGGCACCTGCAAGACGAACATCATCGATGCGGTCTATTACCTCTCGATGTGCAAGTCGGCACTTGCAATGACCGATTTGCAGTGCGTGCGCCATGGCGAGAAGTTCTTCCTGCTCGAAGGCGACTACCGTACCGAGAGCGACCGCCACGAGCGAGTAGTTTGCTCCTATCAGCGTGGTGCATCGAAGGTTGTAAAGCGCAACGACAAGCAGTATGAGCGATTGGCAGACCATATCGGACTTGTGCCGGTGGTTATTGTGTCGCCTGCCGACTCCTCGCTTATCAGCGATGCGGCAGATGAACGCCGCCGCTATATAAATTCGTTTATCTCGCAGTTGGATAAGAGCTATCTCGAAGCAGCAATGCGATACAATACGGCACTTGCAAACAGAAACAGCTACCTCAAAATGGGCTCTGACGAGGAGATGCTCCGCATCTATGATGCGCAGATGGCTCCCGCAGCCGAGAAGATTCATAAGGCTCGCTTGGAGATTACCGAACTGCTCTATCCGCTTGTTTGTGAGTATTATCGCGCCTTGTCCGATGACCACGAGCAGGTGGAGTTGGAGTATCGCTCGGAGTTGAATAATGCCACTTTGGAGGAGTTGCTCCTTGCTTCGCGTGAGCGCGATAGGGTTATGGGCTTTACCACCTGCGGAGTGCAACGCGATGATTTGCGTTTCTCGATAGGTGGCTATCCCCTCCGTAAATATGGCTCGCAAGGACAGCAAAAATCCTTCCTTATAGCCTTGAAGTTGGCGCAGTATCGCATTATTGCGCAGGCGTGTGGCGAGAAACCGATATTGCTACTTGACGATTTGTTCGACAAACTCGATGAGAGCCGTGTGTCGCGCCTTATCGAATTGGTCAAAGGCGATGAATTTGGGCAGGTCATTATCACCGACTGCAATGGCGAGCGTATGGGAGATATCCTCGGCAAGGTGGATTGCAGTTACAAATTGTTCAATGTATCGTATGGTACGGTCTTAAAGGAGGAGTAGGCGATGAAACGCACCAAGGCACAACCCATAGGCGAACTGCTCGATTCGTTGTTTAAGAGCCCCGATGTGGCACGCAAAATTGCCGAAGGCTCTCTGCCTCATGTATGGCGTGAGGTTACGGGCGAGGTGGTGGCTGCCAATACCCGTCAGGTGCGATTTGTTCGCGGTACGCTCTATGTCCATGTTGCATCGAGTATCTTGCGCAGTGAGTTGATGATGCAACGCGAGGCGCTTGTGCGCTCAATAAACAAACATCTTGGCACAGACCTTGTGCAAAGTGTAGTAGTTCAGTAATAACTACTTTTATCACTACTTTTACCCCATTTTTTAATTTTTTTAATTAAAAAGTTTTCTTATCTTTGCAGTGTAAAAGATGCAAGGTTGATGCTTTTTACCGATATTATATATGGTCCTATTCACTCTCGCCGATTGGGCGTTTCGCTTGGCGTGAATTTGTTGCCGCTTCACTCGAAGTTGTGCAACTTCGACTGTATATACTGCGAGTGTGGTTGGAATGAGGATAATCGTACAGAAAAGCCTCGATTTAACTCACGCGAAGATGTCCGTATAGCTCTTGAAGCAACCCTCTCAAAAATGGCTGCGGAGAAGCAACTTCCCGATGTGATAACATTTGCCGGCAACGGCGAACCGACAATTCACCCCGAATTTGAGGGTATTATTAACGATACCATAGCCCTGCGAGATAAGTATGCTCCTAAGGCGAAAGTATCGGTGTTGAGCAATGCAACTCAACTGCATCGCGAAGATGTATGTCGGGCGTTGCGCAAGGTTGATAACCCGATTTTGAAACTCGATTCTGCAATTGATAGTACGGCACAGCTTATCAATAAGCCTTGTGGTGACTATTCGGTAGATAGAGTTGTTGAACATCTCCACAAATTTGGCAGGGACTTTATTCTGCAAACCATGTTCTTGCGTGGAGAGTATAACGGCACACACATTGATAATACCATCGAAAGAGAGTTTTTGGCATGGGCTGCGGTGGTGGAACACCTTCGACCGCGCAGCGTTATGGTCTATTCGATAGACCGTGTAACGCCTTGCAGTACGCTGCAAAAGGTGGAACGCAATGAACTCGAACAGATTGCCGAAAAGGTTAGGGCTCTCGGAATAGAGTGTTCTGCGGTATGATTTGAAAATAAAATTACTACCGCAAACGATGTTAAACGGTGTTAATTTTGTTTTTTATCAATGTACAACATAGAACCATATCTTCTTATCCCATTCGTGCTGATGCTACTTTCGATAGCATTGATGCCGCTTATTGCACCTCGTTTCTGGGGCAAAAACATCAACAAGTTGATTTTCGTGTTGGTTATCTCCATTCCTACTGCCATAATACTACATCGTGCAGGGTTGGGCGAGAACCTCAAACACCAAATGCTCTACGACTACATTCCGTTTATAGCCCTTTTGGCTGCGCTGTATGTCGTTACGGGAGGTATCCGCATCAACTACACCACTACCCCACGCCCTATCGTGAATGCAGCGATTATGTTTATCGGATACGGCTTGGCTTCGATTGTCGGCACTACGGGTGCCTCGATGTTGCTTATACGACCTCTGCTCGAAATAAATCGCGACCGTTCATATAAGATTCATACCATCTTATTCTTTATCGCTATGGTTGCCAACTGCGGTGGCGTACTCACTCCGCTGGGCGACCCTCCGTTGTTCCTGCTCTATCTGCGTGGTGCGGAGTTCTCGTGGTTCCAGACGCTCTTCCCACAGTGGGCTTTTGTAGGCTCGGTGCTGTTGGCTATCTATATTGTGATTGACACCTATATCTGGAAGCGCAAGGAGGTTATCGGTGTGCGCCCACGCTCCGAGAGTGAGAGCGATGAGCCGATACGAATCTCCTTTTCGGGTACGGTAAACCTCTTCTACCTCTCGGCAATACTCTTGGCAGTGGCATTTATCAACCCTGCCGAAATTCCCGCTATGGCTGCCGAAGATGCTCCATGGTATATGAAATTCTTGCGTGAGATTGTGCTGATTACAATCTTGCTGTTGTCGATAATCTCAACCCGTAGGCGAGTGCGCCACGAAAATCACTTCTCGTGGGAGCCAATTACCGAGGTGGCGATACTCTTTATCGGCATCTTTGTAACGATGACTCCGGCACTGCTGTTTTTGAATGAGAATGCCGCTTCGCTCGGTATCAGCAAGCCTTCGCAGTTCTTCTTCTTTTCGGGAGCGTTGAGTTCGTTCCTCGATAATGCCCCTACCGCAGTGGCTTTCCACACCGTAGCGGCAGGTCTGCCTATGGCTGAGGGCGCAACACTTGTTGCGGGTATTCCTGTTCAGCTTCTTACCGCCATTGCACTCGGCTCGGTGTTGTTTGGAGCGATGACCTATATCGGCAACGGACCAAACTTTATGGTCAAGGCGGTAGCCGAGAATGACGGTGTACGAATGCCATCGTTCTTCGGTTATATCTTCAAATTTTCGCTGATAGTACTCCTGCCGACCTATATTCTGATGTCGCTGGTATTCTTCTAATAAAACTGTCTAACAAGGCTCTTTCGGCATCTGCCTTGTCTGGAAAATGCTCATTTACGCCAAGTAAACTCCGCTTTTCCAGCCTGCGAGCAGCTTCAAAATAGCTCTTGTTATACAACTTTATAAACAAGTCGGTCAAATGACCGACTTGTTTGCTATTAGCCGTTAGCCATTAGCCCTTGGCTTTTTTAGTGAGTAGAGAGTAGTGAGTAAAGAGTAGTTGAAAAATAACAAAATCAAAAACGATTTATCGTTTTTACCTTTAATTGTCAATTCGTCAATTGTCAATTAAAAGACTCCTCACTCCTCACTCCTCACTAATAAAAGAGGTGTTCGATTAGGATTTTGGCGCCGATAAGGAGCAAGACGATACCACCGAGTAGTTCTGCGCCGTGCTTGTAGCGGTTGCCGAAGATATTGCCAAGATGCAAGCCAAAGGCGGAAAAGAGTGCCGTAGTAACGCCAATAGTTGCCACTGCGCTCCAAATATCGACTTTCAGAAATGCCAACGAGATACCGATAGCGAGTGCATCAATACTTGTGGCTACCGCCAGCACAAACATTGTGCGCAGGCGAAAGTCCGCACCCGTAGTATCCTCCTCGCCACCTCGTAGCGTGTCGTAAATCATCTTGCCACCGATAATTGCCAACAGCACAAAGGCAATCCAATGGTCGCAACACTCGACTATCGGAGCGAAGTGAATGCCGAGGAAGTAGCCCACAAGTGGCATCAACGCCTGAAAACCGCCAAACCACAACGCCACCGAGCCGTAGTGTCGGGCGCACGGTCTGTGCAGTGCCAAGCCCTTGGCAATCGATACGGCAAAAGCGTCCATCGAGACGCCTATCGCCAAAAATATGATATCCAAAAACGACATTATAGACTCTCCTTTTCTACCCTCTTCTGATAACGCTTATACAGACGCATCACTTTTTTAACATAGGCGATAGTCTCCTTGCTACCATGAAACGCGCCCGACTGTACCACCTCATGCTCTGCAAATTCGGGCTCTGCGAGAAGCGACAAATAGGTTGCAACAATGCTCCAATTGTTGGCATCGTCTTCATGATAACGCGCCAAACGCCTTGCATCTGCAATGCGCGAATAACCCGCATTATAGCAGGCAAGAATAAAGTTCAATCGCTCCATATTGTCGAAATCCGCAGTGAAGCGCAACATCTTATTGTTCTCATGCAACAATAGAGCAGCTATCTCTGCCGAAATTTCGGCATCGAAGAGTTGTTCTCGCTCGTAGCCCATACTCTTTGCTGTTGATGGCATAATTTGCATTAGTCCGATAGCACCGGCCTTCGATACTGCATCTAAACGAAACTCTGACTCGGCACGAGCAATAGCCGACAATAACAACCAATCTATACCATACTCCTCGCCTACATCTTGAAATATCTTATCGTAGGGAGAGATTAGGTGTTGTTCCACCTCAGCAACCTCAACACTCGCTTGCTGAGTAGTACGATGCATCACCTTATTCATCGCAACAACGGAGAGTGCCGTTGCAATTGCGACAAAGAGTAAAGGAACTATGTAATACTTAATCTTCAATTCTCAATTAAAAAGCCAATGGCTAAAAGCATTTTTTAGTCGTAGAATGTCCACGAGATACCAAACTTAAACATTCCCGGATTGAGTGGGTAGCGAGCCACAGCGAAGTACTCGTTATTGCCGAAGAGGTTATTGTTCCAATGCTGATATTTCAGCAAAATACGCATACGCTTCCACTTTGCCGAGATGAAAGCATCAAGATATGGGTAGTTTCCGATTTCGGTCTCATTTTGATTGTAGAATACCGACAATGCCGGGTTGTAGCCCTGTGCATAGTAGCGTGTATTGAATCGACCATCAATACCGACCTGCAAACGCAATACATCTCGCTTAACCCAAAATTCGTAGTAGTACGAGAGGAATGTCGATACCAAAGGCAGAGGTACAACATGGCGGTTGGTGGTCAATTGTACCAATACTCGGTGGTTGAGATGTACCCCCTTGAAGCTAAAATCTTTCTGTGCATAGATGCTTGTGACACTTACAGTGCCATTGTGTTGCTTAGGCAAACAGTCAGCACCGTAGTATATTTTATTGCGCAGAATGCTCTGCCAGAATCCTAACTCAATGCCGTAGTCTGGCACTGTAAATGAAACATTAAATCGTGTCTCGCCCTCCTTCTTAAAGTCGTTATTCCAGCGATAGTGGTTCGAAGTCCAATTGTTTTGCCAATATGAAGGTGAGGTCATCGACTCGGAGAAAGAGCCCGATAGTGTCAGAGGTTTCTTTTTGATAAAGGCACTCAACGAGGCTCGTGCCGAAATTTCGTAATCACCACCTCGATATCCCGAAGGGTATATCTTGAAATTGGCGCCCCAATCGGCATACTTGCGAATTTTACCTTGTACACCTGCGTAGGCAAACCACGCCGTCTTATTCACCTTTTTGAGCTTGCCCGATAGGTAGTCCTCCTGTGCAAACTGCGAGTAGGTGTGAACATCTATACCTACTCCTCCATCGAGCGTTCCCACTGCACCATTTCTATCCCAAGGCTGTGCCTGCACAAAGAAACGATTGGTGATAATTCGCTCGTAGGTCGAATCTCGTGTCTTTTCGGGGTTATAGAACCAATCCTTGTAGTAGGTATCGACATGCGAATTGAATGTTCCGTTCGGATTGCGAGAGTATCGTTCATCTTTGTAGGTTGCATACTTGTCGGTATATACCTTGTCCCAAGCATTATATTCGAATGTGTGTCCTATGTATATAGCAGGTAGGTCTGCCATTGAAAAATCTCGCTCGGTCATACGCACGAACGGAATACCGATAGACTGCTTGATAAAGAAAGCGTGGTTACGATAACTGTTTTTTGCCTCAGCACCAGCCAAACGCATCGGAACACCCGAAGGCATCTCGAAAACCGTATCGGTAATTGCCCAATCGCCTACGACACCGCCACTCTCTTGTTGCTCAATTTTGTTGTAGGTGTAGCCTGCATGTACCGAATATCGGCGACCTGTATGGGCAAATGTACCCGCAAAATTCTTATTCTTCACACGAGATACATCGTACTTACTGCGTGAGCCGCGAGAACGGAAATTCAACGATACCGAGGTGGAAGGGTTGATATTCTGCGATGCCATAATCTCGAAATGCTCCTCGCGATATCGCTTCTGTCCCGACTCCAAATAGGTCATCCAGATATATGGGTGTTTCATATTGTAGAATGGCACATTCTCGGTGTTGTAGGTGTAGGCATCGTATGGTTGCGAGAAGGTAAATTCGCGAGAGCGTGTGCGCTCAAAATAGTTCACCTCGGTAGATGCCTGACCAAGACCTCCGACTGAGTTATTGCCGAGGCGTTTATGGTAGTGAGGATAATCCAAACGCCATACATTCAGCGTGGTATCGATAGGCTCAACACGCACCGTGTTGTAGTCGCGGTCTATATGCCACTGAAAGTTGCGTAGGGAACGAATGGAGTCGCTGAAAAAGTAGGATTCCAACGGCTTGCGAGGTTTTTTCTTCTTGGTGGAGTCGGTCTGTTCTCCATTTATAGGGTTGCCGTTTTCATCTACCTGCTGACCGTCAGCACCCTGTTGTCCCGAAGTGTCGTATGGATTTTGACCATAGCCACCCATACCGTTCTGCCCCATACCATTTTGGGCATTCCGCTGACCGCGCATTAGGGCTCGCGCATCGACTTGGGCATAGCCGACAACACTGACCATCGCAAACGCAACAGTCAGCACTACTTGCCATATTCTCGCCCAACTCAACGCCATTCGTTATCTTTTTTGAAATATACAACGAATTGCCGAAACTACAATATATAGAACGATAATTAGCGGAATTGCGTATAATCGGAGCAGACAAATCAGCAAACACGACACAATCAAGAAGCCGAAACGAATTTTATTGTCGGTGCTACCGAGTCCCCATTCGTGGAATTTGAGTGAGAACATTCTTACTGGCGAAACGAGCAACATCGCCACCATTACCGAGATAAGCACCAACCACTCCAACTCCACCGTAAGCCCATATCGCTCGCACAACACTGCCAACGAGAGCAACAGTATTGCCGATGCAGGTGTTGGCAACCCCTCGAACTCCTCCTTCTGCGAGTCATCGACATTGAACTTCGCCAAGCGTAGAGCCGACAATAATGCCACTACCAACGGTACATAGCACAGAACTTCGCTCCAAGTTTCGTTCAAGCCGAATGCCGAAGGCATCTGACCGCACAATACCGACATGGCAATCGCGGGTGCTACGCCAAACGAAACCATATCCGCCAACGAATCGAGTTGAACTCCAACGGCAGAGTACTGCTTCAAAAGGCGCGCAGCAAAACCATCGCAAAAATCGAATATGGCTGATGCTATAACAAGGGCGAATGCCAATTGTAAATTGTTGTAAACCAGCGAACAAACTATGGAACCTATGCCACATAGTAAATTGCACAATGTGATACAATTTGGTATGGTAAACAATTTTATCTTCATTTCCGATATAATTTATCGGACAAAGATAGAAAAAATTAAGAATTAAGAGTTAAAAATTAAGAATTATTTTTTCAACTTTTAACTCCGCATTGTTAATACTTAACAAATTTGACAAAAAAGCGACCTCTCGGTCGCCTTTTGTGTGTCGATTTATGTAAGGTCTATTTCACATCTCTTGCAAGGCGAACAGATGACTTGTATAGAGATGCCGGCAACACTATTGCCACCGCTGCAAGGGCTAAATAATTCCGATTTTTTTGTTAAAACCTCGCGACCGGTGCAGCATCGAGGGTTGAAAACTCCTCTTTCAAATACTTGTAATATCCTGCTACGGCAATCATTGCGGCGTTGTCGGTTGTGAAGCGGCGCTCAGGGATAAAAGTGCGCCAACCGCGCTTCTCTCCCTCGGCTGCAATGCGCTCGCGAAGTAGCGAATTTGCAGCTACTCCACCACCTATGGCGATGTCCGAAATACGATAGTGCTTGGCAGCCTTTACAAGTCGCTCAACAAGAATATCTACAACGGTATGAAGTATTGCTGCGCATAGGTCAGCCTTGCGTTCTTCGATGAAATTAGGGTTTTCAGCCACTGCATCACGCAGGGTGTAGAGGAACGAGGTCTTTAATCCTGAAAACGAGAAATCGAACTCTCCGATGCGAGGTTTGGCAAACTTGAAAGCATCGGGATTTCCCTCCTTTGCGAGGGCATCAATAACGGGTCCTCCCGGGTATGGCAAGCCCATAACTTTTGCGCATTTGTCGAGTGCTTCGCCCGCCGCATCATCGATGGTTGAGCCGACAATCTCCATGTCGAATGGCGAATTAACCTTTACGATTTGGGTGTGTCCTCCGCTGACCAAAAGGCAGAGGAACGGGAAATTCGGGTGTTCGCACTCCTTGTCGGGCATATCGACAAAGTGCGAAAGGATATGTCCGTGCAGGTGATTTACCTCCACAAGCGGGATATTGTTGGCAATAGCCAAACCTTTGGCAAACGATGTGCCGACCATTAGTGAACCGAGTAAACCCGGACCTCGGGTAAATGCGATAGCGTCAATTTTATCGGGTGTGATACCTGCATCTCGCAGTGCTGTATCTACCACAGGCACAATGTTCTGTTGGTGTGCGCGAGAAGCGAGTTCGGGGATTACTCCACCATATCGCTCGTGTACCGCTTGCGAGGCAATTACGCTTGAAAGCAGTGTTGTGTTGCGCAAAACCGCAGCCGAAGTGTCATCGCACGAAGATTCGATACCCAAAATTACTATTTCGTTGTTCATAATGAAGTTGTTTGCTTCTGTCTAATTTTTTGGCTTTTTGTTTGCAAGTTCGACAAATTATAACTACTTTTGTAAGTTATTTTATAACTTAAAAGGCTTAAATTGCCGAAAATGAGGACAAAGCTGTGCGCAAAGTTACAAAAATATTGTTAAGGATACTATCTGCAATGATTTTATTGCTGATAATTTTGCCTTTATTGCCCGCTTTGTTGCTTGCTATTCCTGCGGTACAAAATTTTGCTATCGACAAGGCCGCTACATGGGCAGGCGAAAAACTCAATACTACGGTTTCGGTGGGAAATATCACAATAGGAATGTTGAACCGTGTGGCTGTGCGTGACTTTTATGTCTCGGATTGGGACGGTGATACCCTACTCTATGTAAAGCGCGCTGATGCCTATATAGGTCCGTTGGCTTCGCTCGTCAAGAAAAATCTTGTTATCAACTACGGAAATATACAAGGCGGTAAATTTGTTGTGCGCGAAACGGAGCGCGGAACATTTGCCGTGAAAGAGATTACCGACCAACTTGTAAAAAATAGAGAGAAGGATAGCGGCTTCCGCCTTGATGTTCGCTCGTTAGATGGCTCAGATATAGACTTTTCACTTCTTCGCATAGATGACCCTGACGATGGCGGTATCGACTTTGCCGATATGCATCTGCTCGGTATGGATACCCATATCGACAATCTGCTGGTTAGGAGTGGCGGTCATGTGGCAGGAGATATTCGCAGACTGTCGTTTGTGGAGCGTAGCGGATTTACGCTTGATGATATGTTTGGTCACTTCCTTGTAGATAATGGTCAAATTGAGGTTAAGGAGGCGCAACTTAAAACAGTGCTTAGCGAGATTAATCTCGACTACCTATTGCTCGATGGTAAGAACTGGCTCGAATATCGCGACTTTATCAATAAGGTGCCTATTATATGCAATATCACGAATAGTCGCGTTTCGTCAGATGATGTCGGCTACTTTGCTACAACTATATGGGGGTGGCAGACTACGGTGCGCAATGCCTCGGTCTCGATGAATGGTGCTGTGGCCGACTTTAAAGGTAAGATAGCATACGCTACACTCGAAGACGGTGGAGTGTTGCAAGGTTCGGCGCATGTAAAGGGGTTGATAGATGTAGATAATACCCTGTTCGATATCAATGTCGATAGATTGAAAGCATCAACAGAGGAGGTGTCGTATTTGCTGAATACCATTGCACACCTTTCGCTTGGTGAAAGTGCAACGCAGTATGTGGAGCGTATCAAGGCGATAGAGGCTTCGGGAGAATTTCATGGTACAATACACGATTTTAGGGTGAAAGCAAATAGTACTATGGAATGTGGCGGCGATATTGCATTGGAGTGCTCGATGAAAAATCCAAAGGAGGGACGAAAGAGTGTCGATGCCACTGTTGTAGCGAACGATACGAATTTAGGTTGCCTGCTCGCAAGTGAGATATTCGGCTCTACAACTCTTTCGGCTAATGTAAATGTTGAGCTGGGTGATGGTCAGCCTGTGATGCTGAAAGGTGGCGGAAAGGTCGATAAGATAGGCATTAATAGTTACGATTACCGAAATATCGTAGTCGTTGCAGATATTGAGGATAATCGTATTGCCGGCTCATTGAGTACTGACGATAACGCATTAAAACTCGATGCGCAAGCGATGCTCGACATATCGGATAGGTCGATGCCTCTCTACGATGCGGTTATGACAATATCACATGCCGATTTGCACGCCATGAACATAAACAAGCGTGACTCTATATCGGTGTTGAAGGGCGATGTGGGATTATCGGCTCGCGGAGCATCGTTCGATGAGCTGAATGGTGTGCTGCGCATTGCAGGAGCCGAGTACGAGACTGTGGGACGAGATTGCTCTGCCGATATGGTGGAACTCGCCATCGAGAGTAATGAGGACTCTCGAACCTTGACATTATCGTCAGATTTTGTTGATGCAGTATTTGAGAGTCGTACGGCATACAAAGATGTACTGTATTATCTGAAAAATCTTTTGGCACACTATGCCCCACTACTCTATGATGAGGAGGCTCGCCAGAATATCAATACGCATGTGGAGCAGATTGGTAATGAGGTTGCGATACTTTCGGTTACGACAAAAGATATTGATCCGTTGTTAGGCTGTATAACAGATGGCTTGGAGATGTCGGAAGGCTCGAAGGTGGAGATGTTGGTAAGCCCTTCGGATAACAGGTTTGTGATGCACGCATCGTCAGAATACCTCATGCATCACAATTATCTTGTGACGAATATAGATGTGAAGGCAGGCAATGCCGGAGATTCGTTGGCTATGTCGTTGGTTGCAGAGGATTTGTATGCAGGAGCATTCCACTTTTCGGGCGTGGGTGTGAGTGGTGGAGCTAAGGATAATACCATAAATGTAGATGCAATGTTTGCCGATTCACTACGAGATTTGCATGGTGAGTTGTCGGCAAAGGCACACATATCCCGCAAGAATAATCGCCGTAATATGTCTATATCGTTCAATCCATCTTCGGTGGATAGTGGCGATACTTCATGGCGTATTACGACAGATGGCATCGATATAGACTCTTCGCGAGTGGATATTCGCCGCTTTGCAGTGCGGAGCGATACACAGGAGCTCTATGTAAATGGAGTTGCATCACGCAGCGATAAAGATTCTGTGTATATGAGCCTGAGGAATTTCTCGTTGGCGCCATTTACACAGCTTACAAATAGACTTGGATATGAAATAGATGGTCGCACCAATGGATATGCTACGGTACATTCGGCATTGAAAGATACGCGCATCGATGCTCGAATTGAGATGGATAGTGTGAATGTCAGTGGTGTCGATATTCCAAACCTACTGCTCACCTCGCAGTGGGATTTTGGTCGTAGTCGTGCATCGTTGGATATATCTACACGCCAAGATAACAAGCGTGTTATTCAGGGATATTTCGCTCCTTCACAGATGCGTTATTATGCCCGTATGCAGACCGATGGTGTAAAGATGGATTTGTTGGACCCTCTGCTTACAAGCGTTATTACAGATACGAAGGGTGTTGCATCTGTCGATTTGACAATCAGTGGCGAGGGGCGTATGGCAGAGTTGCGTGGTGATATCAAAGTTGATAGTCTTGCAACTACGGTTGATTATACTCGATGTCGTTACTCTGTGCCGAAGGCTAATATACAGGTGGAGAATAATCGATTGATGACGAAAAATGTACCGGTTTACGATAAGAATGGTCGTGAAGGAACATTGTCATTAGATGTGTCGTTGGAGCACCTCTCGAACATTGAGTACAGTGTAGGTTTGCAGGTGAATAATATGGAGGTGTTGAATACTACCGAACGAGATAATCCGATGTTCTACGGCTCTATATTCGCTACGGGAACGGGCTCTATACACGGTGATAAGGCGGGAATAAAGATGGATTTCGTGGCGCGCAGTGACGATAACTCCAAATTCTATATGCCTTTGACCGATAACAGCGATATACAGAGTGCCGATTTTGTAACCTTTGCTACGAAGGAGCAGGATACTACTTCGTATCTTGTGCGCAAAAAGATGTTGTTTGAAAATAGACAGAAACGCCGTACTTCGGGTGGTGATGCAATTGATATCACGATGGCCCTCGATGTGCGACCAAATACTGAGGTGCAGTTGGTTATTGACCCTACCGTAGGCGATATTATCAAGGGTACGGGTGAGGGCTTGCTCAACTTGCGAATAAATCCGCAGGCTAATATCTTCGAGATGTATGGCGACTATACAATCGAGAAGGGAAGTTACCTATTTACACTGCAAAATGTGATAAACAAGTGGTTTGATATTGAGCCGGGTTCGACAATCCAGTGGACAGGAGAGCCTCTCGATGCATTGCTTAATATCGATGCAGTGTATAGGTTGAAGGCTTCGTTGCAACCTCTGCTCGAAGGCTCACTTACGGAGAGTAACCGTTCGACTCGTGCTGTACCTGTTGAGTGCTTTATTCATTTGACCGACCGATTAACTCAACCTACGGTCACATTTGATATTGTGGTGCCGAGTGCCGATTCGGAGGTGCAGAGCCTTATTGCAAGTGCGTTGGCAACACCGGAGAGCAAGTCGCAGCAGTTCCTCTATCTGATTATTGCCAATAGCTTTATCTCGGAGTCGAATAATACGATGACCTCTGCGATAGGAGCTTCGGCTACGGCTGCTACGGGATTTGAAATGCTCTCCAATCAGTTTAGTAACTGGCTGTCGAGCGATGACTATAAAATCGTGTTGCGTTATCGTCCTCGTACCGAGCAGATGAGTGATGAGGTCGATTTCGGCTTCTCGAAGGGGTTGGTTGATAATCGTCTGTTGATAGAGGTCGAAGGCAACTATATCGTAGATAAGACGCAGGTTGTAAATGCAACCTCAAACTTTACGGGAGAGGCCTATCTTACATGGTTGATAGACCGTGCAGGAACGCTCCGTTTGAAGGGCTTTACCCATACGATAGACCGATTTGACGAGAACCAAGGTTTACAGGAGACGGGTATCGGAATATACTTTAAGGAGGATTTCAATAATGCGAGAGATTTGCGTTATCGCTTGAAGAATCGCTTTAAGCGTGAGAAAAAAGATAGAGAAGAGAAAGAGACAAAAAACAAACTAAATAAAAAACAGACAAAATTATGATTAAACTTTTGCAGGCAGCCGAGGTAGCGGTAGAGACCGCAGCGGCAGGAAAGATGTCCCTTTGGGAGTTGTTCAATCAGGGAGGTTGGCTTATGTGGGTGCTTCTATTGTTGGGTGGCGTAACCATCTTTATCTTTGTGGAGCGATTTGTTGCAATTCAGCGTGCGCAACGCCTCGATATGCACTTTATGAATCGTATTCGCGACTATGTTGTGGAGGGTAAGGTTAAGGAGGCTATCGCTTTTTGTCACCACGAGAACACTCCGATTGCACGAATGATTGAGAAGGGTTTGGAGCGTCTTGGTCGCCCAATGAGCGATGTACAGAGCGCTATCGAAAATGTTGCTAACTTGGAGGTGTCGAAGTTGGAGAATGGACTCCCTACCCTTGCGACCATTGCCGGAGGTGCGCCTATGATTGGATTCTTGGGTACTGTACTTGGTATGGTACAGACCTTTATGGATATGTCGGCAGCGGGAGGTACTGTTGATATGGCACTCCTTTCGGGTGGTATGTATGTAGCGATGGTAACTACCGTAGGTGGTCTTATCGTAGGTATCCCTGCATATTTCGGCTACAACTACTTGGTTGCCCGTATCGAGAAGTTGGTGTTCCGTATGGAGGCTAACTCGATTGCGTTTATGGATATTTTGAATCAACCTGCTCAAAAATAGTGGATTATGGCAATTAAAAGAGGCTCAAAGGTCGATAAGTCATTCTCTCAATCGGCAATGACCGACCTGATGTTCCTTCTGCTGATATTTATGCTTATTGCAACTACGCTCATCAACCCTAATGCGTTGAAGTTGGAGTTGCCAAAGAGTTCAAATCAGTTGAAGGATAAGGCTATAACGACCGTCTCGATTGAGCAGAAAGGTGCGGACTATATCTACTATGTCGAACTCGACAAGGTGTCGGGCATCGAGGGCGTGGAGCGTGCTTTGAAGAGTCGATTGGAGGGGCAGGAGCAACCTACCGTATCGTTGCACTGCGACAAGAAGGTTGCAGTTGATGAGGTTGTGAAGGTGATGAATATAGCCAAGGATAATGGTTACAGATTGATACTTGCTACGCAAGCAAAATAATTGACAATTGATAATTGACAATTGACAATTATAGGAGTTTATGAAGTCAAAACATTTTGCATATATCTTCACTGCGTTGTATGTGGTGGTGTTGGCGGTGGCTTTTCGATTTGGCGAATTTTCCATTCGTCCGAAGGGGCAACCGCAGAGCGACATCATATACATTGAGTATGTGAAGCCCGAACCGCCACCAAAGCCCAAACCAAAACCTGCACCAAAGGTGAAGGAGGCACCGCGTCACGAAAACCTTGCACCGCGTGACAATACGCAGCAGGCATCGGGTAAGGCGGAGGAGACGCGCACAGTAAATCAGCGTGCGTTGTTCAAGATGTCGAAAGATGGTGCAGATAAGCCTGCAAATGCGGGAAATCCGTATGCTCGACAAGATACGGTAACAACAGCCGCAGGAACAGGTGGAGGCTTGAATCCGATAGGAAATGATGCTCTTGACGAAGGCTTGCAAGGGCGAG
This sequence comes from Alistipes sp., assembly GCA_045596245.1. GTDB lineage: Bacteria > Bacteroidota > Bacteroidia > Bacteroidales > Rikenellaceae > Alistipes. Next base: position 34,257 of record JAZOBZ010000014.1, read on the forward strand.
GTCTTGTTGGAGCATTGCCACAACCGAAGTATCCGGCAGGTAATCGAGGAGGAAAGGTTGTGGTGCGTGTTGCTGTAAATCAGTCGGGTGTAGTTACCGAGGCTGCGTACGAGCCTAAGGGTTCAACAACCTCTGACAAGGCGTTGGTTGATGCTGCATTGGCTGCGGCGCGCAAAGCACGATTTACCGAGAGTAAGGCATTTGTGCAGGGCGGTAGAATAACCTATGTGTTTAGAATGAAGTAGGCGATATGAGAATTTTGCTTATGTTGTTGTGTAGCGTAATGACCATATTGTCATTGCGTGCAGAGGAGAAAAAGGAGTATAAGGGGGCTCACCTAAGTTTCGAACAGACCGAATATGACTTTGGTGAGATATCTCGCAAAGATGAGGATAAGGTTTGTCATTTCTATTTTGTGAATGATGGCATGGAACCATTGGTTATCCTCTCGGCGACCACTTCGTGTTCGTGTTTAAAGGCGGAGTTTTCCCGAAAGCCTGTGGCTGTTGGGGAGAGAGGGGTTGTTAATCTTAAACTTGAATCTAAAAAGGTCGATAAGGGCATATTTCGCCGTATCGTACAGATACGCTCAAACTCTACAAGCGGTACGGAGATATTAACCATTAAAGGTGTTGTTAAAGAGTAAAAATGTATAAATTGTAAACAATATGAATACTGTAATTCGTTTTTCAGGTGATTCGGGAGATGGGATGCAGATGGTGGGAAACCTCTTTTCGGAGAGTGCTGCATTTGCGGGATATGGAGTTTTTACTTTTCCCGACTACCCCGCCGAAGTTCGTGCACCACAAGGTACTGTTGCAGGCGTTTCGGGATTTCAGGTGCACTTCGCTTCGCAGGTGGTGACACATCAAGGCGATAAGTGTGATATTCTGGTAGCTATGAACCCTGCGGCATTGGTGGCGCATCGAAAGTATGCCACCTCAACTGCCACGATAATAGTAGATAGTGATAATTTTACAAAGGAGGCTGTTGCGAAGGTTGGCTATGATATTGAGACTCTGACCGAACAACTACACCTCGAAGAGTGTAATGTCGTGGAGGCTCCAATTTCGCAGATGACACTCGATGCCGTTGCAGAGTTCGGGCTTGACCGCAAGGCTGCGTTGAAGTGTCGTAATATGATGGTGCTCGGTATAACGCTCGGAATGTACGATATTTCGGCAGAGTATGCAAGAAAATCCATCGAGAAGAAATTTGGTGCAAAAAATCCGCTTGTCAGCAAGGCTAATATAGCCACTTTGGAGGCGGGTGTAAATTATGCACACAATTCGCACCTCATTGGCGAAAATCACGAACATAATGGCGTAAATGCTCTTGCAAAGGGTGTTTATCGCTCCATAAATGGCAATCAGGCGGTGGCTTGGGGCTTTATTGCTGCGGCAGAGAGGAGTGGTCGCCCACTCTTCTGTGGTTCCTACCCTATTACTCCGGCTACGGGTATTTTGGAGGAGTTGGCAAAGCACAAGGCTCTCGGTGTAAAGACCGTGCAGGCGGAAGACGAGATAGCGGGAATTTGTACCGCTATCGGTGCTTCGTTTGGAGGCTCATTGGCGGTAACGACAACATCGGGTCCGGGCTTGGCGTTGAAGAGTGAGGCTCTCGGTTTGGCTGTTATGGCGCAGATACCTCTGGTTGTGGTCGATGTTCAGCGTGGCGGACCTTCGACAGGTCTGCCAACAAAGAGCGAGCAGGCTGATTTGTTGCAGGCAATGTATGGACGAAACGGAGATTGCCCGTTGGTTGTACTTACGGCTCACTCCCCTGCCGATTGTTTCGATAAGGCGTATATGGCGGCAAAAATAGCCTTGGAGCGTATGATGCCGGTGGTGCTTTTGACCGATGGCAACCTCGCCAACGGAACAGAGCCTTGGCGCATTAGACGAGTGGAGGATATGCCGCAGATTGTGCCACCAATTGTTTCGCACGAGGAATTGGCGGCAAAGGTGGAGTGCTTCAATGAGCGCGGATTGTTCAAACCATATTCGGCAAATGAAAATCTCGCTCGCTATTGGGCGATACCGGGTGCTGAGGGGTTGGAACACCGCTTGGGTGGTTTGGAGAAGAAGCCTATTGCAGGTTCAATATCCTATTCGCCTGAGGACCACGCTGCAATGGGCGCACTGCGAGCCGAGCGTGTTGCTCATGTTGCGGAGATGGTGCCGAGCGTGGAGATTAAAGGGGCATCAGAGGGCGATTTGCTCGTTTTGAGTTGGGGCAGCAATGTCGGCAAGGTGTCGGAGGCTGTGGCACAACTTCGTGTCGAAGGTGCAGAGATTGCCCATACAACCGTAGAGCTGATAAATCCGTTGCAGCAAGGTGTAGCCGAGGCGATGGCTCGATATAAGCGAATCTTGGTTTGTGAGAGTAATAGCGGACAACTTGCATCGTATCTGCGCTCGATTGTAAATCATGGCGATATTCGCTCGGTAGCAGACATGGGTGCACAACCATTTGTGGTAGATACCTTGAAAAAGGAGATTTTGGCAAACTTAAATTAGAGGAGATTTTAAGATGAAAAGAGAATATACGCCCAATGATTTTCGTAATGGTAGCCCTGTAAAGTGGTGCGCCGGTTGTGGCGACCACGCCATATTTAACTCGGTGTTGAAGGCGTTGCCGGAAGTTGCAGACCGACTTGATATTCCTCGTGAGAATTTTGCCTTTATCTCTGGTATCGGTTGTTCATCGCGATTTGTCTATTATATGAATACATACGGCTTTCACACCATTCATGGTCGTGCAGCGGCTATCGCTACGGGCTTAAAGACGGCTCGTCCCGACCTCTCGGTGTGGGTTTGTTCGGGCGATGGCGACTCGTTGGCGATAGGTGGTAACCACTTTATCCACGCTTGCCGTAGAAATATCGACCTGAACCTGATTTTATTCAATAACGAGATTTATGGCTTGACCAAAGGTCAATACTCCCCTACCTCAAAACTCGGCAAGGTAACTAAGACCTCGCCATTTGGAACTATCGAGGAGCCATTCTCGCCTGCTGTGTTGGCGATTGGTGCGAAGGCATCGTTTGTGGCTCGAACAATCGATATGGAGTTGGACCTGACCAAAGAGATGTTGGTCGAAGGTGCTTGCCATAAGGGTATGGCAGTTACCGAGGCATTGGTGAATTGTGTGATTTTCAACAATAAAACCCATGCCGACTATGCCGAGTCGAAGGCTATACGCGAGGAGCGCACAATTCGCTTAAAGCATGGCGAAAAGATGTTGTTCGGCGCAGAACGCAATAAGGGCTTGGTGCTTGACGGCTTGAAGTTGAAGGTCGTAACTGTTGGTGAAGATGGCTACACGCTTGACGATATTTTGACGCACGATGCGCACACCGAGGATACGGCACTGCATACAATGTTGGCTTCGATGCGTTATCCTGAATATCCTGTTGCCGTGGGAGTTATTCGCGATGTTGCACGCCCAACATACGATAGCGAAGTTGCTCGTCAAATTGCAGAACAACAAGAGCGCGAGCCAAATAAAACCGCCGATGATTTATTCTTCGGCGGTGAGACTTGGGAGGTGAAGTAGTTGTTAGAAGTCGTTTCTCATTCGACCTCCTTCACGCATACCGTTCATGCCATTTTGGCGTGGACGGTTACTTTTTCCGTCCATTCCTTCGTAGTCGGAGATATTCTTTGAGCCATTTTTACCAAAGTGGCGCAGATTATATACGAATTGCACCATCACATAACGACCTACCGTACTATTCAATACATTGCGGGTAAATCCTGAGCCTGTTGAACGAGAGAAGGCTGTGTTTTGATTAAGAATATCGTTTACGCCAATCTGTACCTCTCCTCGCTGGTTTTTGAATACCTGCTTGCCGAGATAGAGGTTGCAGAGGATATACTGCTCGTTGTAGTTGTTCGAGAAACCGATGTATTGATGATAGGCTGCGTTAGCCGTAAGGGTAAAGCCCGGACCAAATATCCACTTCACAGATGCCGAAGCCGTATGACGGAAGTAGGAGTTTATGGTATCATCTCCGTATGACGATTTAGCAAGGCTATTCCAAGCCTGATTGTATGTTCCACGCCACGAGAGCGTAAAGTCGATATTTTCGGAGATATTGCTGCCTATTGCAAGGCGGAAGGTATAGCCTATATTGTTTGCCTTGTTGATGCTGAAATTGTGATTTGCAACATTTTCAAGCAGTTCGGCTTGGGTGCGACCTGCATCATAAACAGCACTCGGCGTAACCGAATAACCGACATTTGCTGTCATATTGAGATTGCACTTCATAAATGGCAATGGTACTCCATACGATACATTTGCACGCACCGACCACATACCGCTGATATTCTCGTAAGATGTTATCTGCGTTGGGCGATAAGGCTTACCATTTTCGTCTTTCGGTATGATGATACCATTCATATCGTCAGGCAACGCCCAACCCTTCGAGTTATATAGTGTTGATGATGAGATTGCATTTTGATAGTACTCACCTCGTATCATAGCCATAAAGGTCTGCCCTTTGTCGGGTAACGAGAGGATATATCGAATACTTCCGCTATGCGAGTATTCGGGCGAGAGATTACCATTTCCGACACTTATGTTGCGAGGAGTTGCCACATCGAATATGTTGTGCAGCTGTGTTACACTCGGCACATCGGAGTTTGAACGGAACTGTATGCGCAACGAGTTCTGTTTGTTGAATGCATAGCGGAACATTGCGTGATATTGTACGCTGTGATACTGTTTATTGACAAGACTTGATATGTTGGCGCCATTTTCGAACTCTCCATTGCGCGAGAGATTCTCGTACATAACTCTTAAAACCAAGGTGTTACGCTTTTTTGAGTAGCGAATGCCCGGACCTACTCGATGACTTAGTGTATTAGTCGAGGAGTTGATGCTCAAAGCCTCGTTTCGGCGACTATCCCCATTGACGATATAATCTTCATTGGTGTACCACGCTCCCTGCTCCTTGCTCTGGTTGCGATAGGTGAAATTGTACTGCATTGTCAGAGTCCAATTTCGCGCTATTGGCTCGTTGTAATTCACCCCACCACGAAGATTATAGGTGTAGGTCGGCACATTGCGATATTCATAAATAGGGATAAAGAGCAGTGGATTCTCGCGCATATCGTGCCACGACTTACCATCGCCAAAGTAGTCGTTGTAGAGCGATTCGTAAAGTGAGTTGTCGAATGGAATAGGCTCGGCATTATTGGTCATAATCTTGCGTGCTGCGCGATTATCACGATATCCGGCTCTTGCTGTAACAGTCATTGTGCGCCCCGGAGCACCCAAACGAAGGCGATATTGCAGAAATTCGTTGGCATTGATACCGCGCATACGATTCTCGTTCGAGGAGGCGGTGTATGACAGCGGTCGGAACGAGATATTTGTTAAATCCTCCGTATCGAGGTCGGTGTCGTTATTGGAGTAGCCCTTTGTCGTAGTGGTTGGGCGATGCCCCTGATAACTCAATGTCGTACGCGATGTGAGTTGCATATTGCGCGATATTTTCCAGTCGATACGAGCATTTAGGCGGTGATTGTTGTTTATCTTCTGCGACTTGGCAAGCGAGTATTGTGTGCCGTAAGGAGCTGGATATTCGTACCAAGTTGTGCGCTCGGAGAGGTTTCGGGTGTTGGTGTTATTAAAGAAATAACTACCCTGAAACTTTACCTGCTTACGCCTACCCCAAGTGTCCGAATAGTTTACACCTACGGCATTCACAAGCGCAACTCCCGCTTGTGGGCGTACCATAAATTGATTGCCGCCACCACCACGACCTCCTTTTCCCGATGAGTTCACGCCAAGCAAATCCTCGAATGAAAAGTTCTGTTGATTGATATTGTTGAATAGACCTAATACGGTGATTCTCTGCTTATTGCGAAACGAATTGATATTTCCTCCGGCGAGGTATTTCGGATTAAACGACATCTCGTCATTCTCGGGTTGCCAGCCAACTCCTGCATAGACCTTTCCGAACTGACCGTTGCGCATACTCTTCTTGGTTACAAAGTTTAACGCCTTGTAACTTTCGCCATCGTCTATGCCCGCAAATTCAGCCTCATCGCTCAATTTGTCGAACACCTCCACTTTGTCGACAATCTCGGCTGGGATATTCTTTATCGCCATCGTAACATCATCACCGAAGAATTCGTCACCATCGACAAAGACCTTCTTTATCTGTTCGCCCTGCACTTCGACCTGTCCATCTTCGACCACCACGCCCGGCATCTTCGAGAGCAATTTCTCCGCCTCAGCATCTTTGGTGGTTTTGAAGGCTGATGCATTATATATCAAAGTATCGGCATTTTGCGTTGTGCGGAACTGATGCACCTCCTTGACTACGGCGTCAATCTTGGTAGCCGACTCACGCATATATATTTTACCCAACTCCACGACCTTAGCGTTGGCGTTGCAGGAGAATGTCTTGTCGGCATAGCCTATGAAGGTTGCAACAATGGCGTACTCCCCCAGCGGCACTGAGAACTCCATATAACCACCACGCCCCGTAGTGTAGTAGGATTTGTCGGCAGGCTCAGCCTTTGGGGCGACCTCCACAACAGCACCCTGCAAAGGCTGTTTTGTCTGCTCGTCAAGCAGGTAGAAGATTACTTTCGAGCGATTTTGCGCTGCGGCTGTTATCGAAATAAGTGCAACTATTGCAAATGTTAGTAGTCGTTTCATTGTTGGTTAATCGTTGATTGACACTCACAAAGATAAATCTATTATGTGAAAGTTAAAGCATGATTCGCTGAAATGGCTGATTTGTAGGGTGAAATGGAAAAAAAGAAGCGACCTTCGGTATGCCGAAGGTCGTAAAAAAAACCTTGCTTGTTATTAATCGTCTAAATACTCTAATTTAAACTCAAATGTGTATAACACATCATTTGTGGACATATCATATATAGGAACAATCATCTCCGAACCCATTTGCGAGATATTACCCCTCTTCAACGCAAGTGAGGTGTGTGTGAAGAATGTTATCTCTTGGAAGGTGAGATAAACTCCTTTTTGCGAATAGTGACCGGTGATAGATTCTCTATTACCATCGTAGATGTAACTAAGAGTGTATTCGCCATCATCAAATGTCAAATAGTATTGATTGCCGTAATACAAGGCACTCCATTCGCTATCATCAACATCTTTTTTAACTCTGTCGGTTATGCTATCGTTGCTACAAGATGACAGAATTAGAGTCGTTGCAATAAGAAATACTGCAAATATAGTCTTCGTAAAAACTATAAAATTATTCTTTTTCATAATCTATAAAGTATTAGGTTTTGTTAATAATCTATCCAATATCTGTTTGCTATACGCTTTCAACTATTTAGATACAATGTTGTAGAAAATGTTAAATTCGAGAGGGTGAAATGACAGATTCGCAGGGCGAAATGACCAATAACCAAGAAATTGTCAATTGTCAATTCGTCAATTGTCAATTATATTCGTATCTTTGCGCCAAAGATGCGAAAAGTATGAAAATTGGAGAGATACAGACTCTGCGTGTGGCGCGAGTATCGGAATTTGGACTATATCTTGCAGACGAGGAGGGTAACGAGGTGTTGCTCCCAAATCGCTATGTGTCGCTGACGCAGAAGGTTGATGACGAGGTCGAGGTATTCGTCTATCACGACTCGGAGGATAGAATTGTCGCCACGACCGAAACGCCGAAAATCACCGCCGGCAAGTGCGCCTATTTGAAAGTTGTGGATAAGAATATCCATGGCGCATTCCTCGATTGGGGCATTACGGGCAAGGATTTGTTCCTGCCGAATCGCAACCAGCAGGGCGGAGTTGTGGTCGGCTCGTACAAGGCGGTATATCTCTATGTCGATAATATCACCGACCGCTGTGTGGCGACCTCAAAGTTAAAACAATATGTTAATAATGAGGATATTATAACCCTATCGCCACGCCAAAAGGTCGAGGCGTTGATTGTGTCGGAGAGCGAAATCGGCTACCGCGCTATTGTTGAAAATCGCCATTGGGGAATGATTTACAAGAATCAGCTCTTCCGCGATGTGAAGTTGGGCGATAAGGTCGAAGCGTATGTCAGCCGCATAACCGATGACAACCGCATTGACCTCTCATTGCAGCAGAAGGGCTTTGCGCAGGTCAAGGACTCGGCAGAGGTTTTGTATGACGCTATTGTTGCGGCAGGTGGCACGCTTGCGCTCTCAGACAACAGCTCGCCAGAGGAGATAAGAGAGAAGCTGAATATGAGCAAAAAACTCTTCAAACGCTCGTTGGGAGTGCTTATGAGCCACAACCGAGTTGTTTGCGCTGACGATGTCATCGAAGTTAAGAAATAAATAAATCGTCATTGCGAGAGCCGTAGGCTCGTGGCAATCTCCCTTATCTAGGCTTTTAGCCATTAGCTTTTAGCTTTTTTTAGTGAGATTAAAGAATTTAGGGAGTTTAGCGAATGCTATTCTCCCTAATCTAATTAAATTCCCTATACTCATGATACTCCCTACTGCCAGGTATCGTTTTCGATACCTGCGTTTGTGGTGGGTGCGCTTCTCCTGTGTGTTGGGTATCGTTTTCGATACCTGCGTTTGTGGTGGGTGCGCTTCTCCTGTGTGTTGGGTATCGTTTTCGATACCTGCGTTTGTGGTGGGTGCGCTTCTCCTGTGTGCTGGGTATCGTTTTCGATACCTATGAGTACGAGTGTAGCGTTGGTAATTAAAGCTATCGCCTCGCAGTTTTTATCCGCGAGGCGATATGCTCTATAGTAAGAGATAATATCAAATGTATATTAGCGTGTGGATACCAAACGAATTAACTGTGTGCCATCTTCAATACCCCATCCACCATCTCTCTTTTTAGGATTTCCATATGAATCCTGGACCATATACTCTTTAGCTACACTATGCTGTGTAGCATCGCGACCTTTTAGTCTAAGTTTTCCAGATTTATTATCAAAACCTCCATTTACCTCTATCATTATCTTGTATTCGCTTTCTGTTGGAAGCCTCCAATTATTTCGCCCATAAGCATTTGTTCTGTTTATGCTTTGTATTACTTGATATGGAAATTCTTTTACGGTAAACTGACCTAAATCCACAGGATACACATATAGATACCCATATATTAGAACTGGTTCTGTCAATTCTGTTGATTGCGGTTGAACATAAACAGGCACCTTCTTTTCTTGAATTATAACTTTCTCTCTCTGATATGGCTGATTATTCTGTTGTATTACAATATTCTGTGCACATAATGTGGAATATGTGAACATAGACACAAAAAGTAATAATTTTTTCATTTTGCTTGGTAATTAATATTCAATCCTACTCACTTGACGGCTTTTCGGTTACTCCGTTTGCCTCTATGTTGATATACGCACAAAAAAAGCATGGGCAAATCTTTGTATTAGTCTTTGAGGTCTTAGGATACCTTACTACCAAATACGCAAATAAAGCCCACGCTAACGCATGAACATTACTGCATTCTATTCTTGGTAGTATTTGAAGTTTCCTAAGTTCCAAAGACCAGAATAAAAGCTTAATGCTTTTCCAATATGTCTAAAATGTGCGTACTAAAATACGCTAATGTTTCATAGGCAAATTATTTTTTTGTTTTACTGCACCACAAATTTAGAAATAATTTTCTATACTTGCGGTATTGTGAGCAAAAATTTTTATTTTTGCAAGAATTAGTGGCGCAAAGAATAATGGCATTCGGGCTACGCCCTTAATGGCATTAGAATGGCAGCGCAGTCTAAACGACTGCTTAATGGCAGGCGCACAAGGTTTTTACAAGATTTTTGTCATTAAATGCCATTCAGCGAACAAAGTGAGCGATTGTCATTAAGTGAGCATCGCAAACGAATGTCATTCATTGCCATAAAAATTAAAACAAGCTAATGGCTAATAGCTAAAAGCTAAAATTATGTCGAAAATTGCAACCGCAGAGCGTGTATCGCTCGAAAAGTCAGATAATTATGTTTTCCAGCGCTCAGTGCTGGCGTATCATCGTGCTGCCGAGTTGGTCGAGGGCGATATTCTCGAAATCGGCACCGGCTCAGGTTATGGCGTGGAGGTAATCGCAGCGAAGGCTACTCGCTTTATCTCCATCGACAAGGAGCTGCCCGCAACGCCACTCCAACTCGAAAATGTTGAGTACTACGATATGGAGGTGCCGCCAATCGACTTCGAGAACTGCTCGTTCGATTCGGTGGTGTCGTTTCAGGTTATCGAGCATATCGAGGAGGATATCGACTTTGTGCGTGAGGTGGCGCGTGTGTTGCGCCCGGGCGGAAAATTCGTTGTTTCGACTCCTAACGCCCCGATGTCGCTCACTCGCAACCCTTGGCATGTGCGAGAGTATAATGCTGACGAGTTGCGCAACCTGTTGGAGTGCCACTTCTCAAAGGTCGAGGCGTATGGCGTGGTCGGCAACGAGAAGATTATGGAGTACTATCGCAAAAACCGCCAGAGCGTGCGCAAAATCACCCGTTTTGATATTCTCGACCTGCAACATCGCCTGCCTCGCAAGCTGTTGCAGTTGCCGTACGATGTGCTAAACCGACTAAATCGCAGGTCGCTCCACAAGAAAAATACCTCGCTCACCGAGTCTATCGTGATGTCGGACTACTCTATTGTGCCGTACAAGGCAGGTATGGAGTGTTTTGACCTCTATTTTGTAGCGACCAAATAGTTGCACGATATTTGCCCCGTAAGTCGTAATGAAACAAAATTTACGGCTTATGAAACGCAAAATCCTAATTACTGCATCAGTGCTATTTGCTGTGGGTGTGTGCATTATCGGCTACACGCAGGCAACAACCAAAACCTCCTCCGAGAAGGCGCAACAGCGCGAACAACGACACATTGAACGCGAGAAACGCCGTGCGCAACGACAAGCCGAGTACGAGAAATATATCGACTCGATAGTCCTTGCTCGAAATTTCCAATTCAATCCGCAATCGATGCAACAGCAGCCCGCAGGGCAGATGCGACTCTTGAACAACGCCAACTTCGAGTTGAGTGTTTGGGGCAACGAGGTCGATATTTTTCTGCCATATATCAAGGGCGTAACACCGCCTTATTATACCGTAATGCTCAACTACACTGTGCCTTCGGTGCAGAAGTATATTACCGAGCAGACACAAGAGGGGTGGCTCGTAACATTCACCTCCTCGCTATTCAGTGGCTCGGACTACGACTTCTCGCTCGAAATATACACCTCGTCAGGTAGTGCGACACTCACTATTGCCTCGCCGTGGTATCCCGATGTTCAATATGTGGGTGGCATTACAGGTCTTAACTAACAATGGTGCGCACAATACTCCTTGTTGCGATGCTCTTGGCGAGTGTCGCAACACGCGCTGCTGTCGGCGAAACGGACAGCCTGTCGAACTCGTCAAACTTGCCGGACTCATCGAGTGCAAAGGCTCGGCGTGAGGCTCGCAAGGCGGCGTATGCTGCCGAGATTGACGATATTGTCAAGTCTCGCAACTACATCTTCCGCCCCGTCACGATGCAGAATGTCGTTACAGGTAATACTCGCTCGATATACGCCTATTACCTCTTTATGGGTGTGTCGGGCGATAAGGTGGTACTACACCTGCCGGTGGAGTTTACATCGTATGTTATCGATACGGTAAATCTCGACTCCTTTGTCGAGGGCTATACCGCCACGCTCGATGGCTCGAATTGGCGCATCACCTTCTCATTTATGAATGGCTCGGAGCGATGGTTGGCGGAGATTTTCTTATCTAACATCACCGGACAGACACGCTTGGCTCTTGTTACACCGAAGGGCGTAATGCGTTACCTCGGAACGCTCGAAAGCGGTGCAACAATCAAAAAGAAACGGCGTAAGGATATCTCTTGACAAACAGAAAAAATAGCGGTCATCTTTTTTAAGATGACCGCTTCGTGACTCCGCCAGGATTCAAACCTGGAACCGCTTGATCCGTAGTCAAGTACTCTATTCAGTTGAGCTACGGAGCCAATTTCTTGGCGGTGCGTAGGGGACTCGAACCCCTGACCCCGTGCGTGACAGGCACGTATTCTAACCAGCTGAACTAACGCACCATTGCTGATTGCGAGTGCAAATATAGAGCAAATTATTTGTTCTGCAAAATTTTTAACAACTTTTTTTACAAAAAAATTTTACTTTTTGAACATCGAAAACTGTACGCTTCCGTAACTCCTTAGTTGCCAAAAATTTGGGTGTTTCGAAAAATCGTACTTATCGGAGTGCTCGAAGATGAAAATTCCACCCTCTTTGACTATTTCGCCCTCCAAAACAAGTGGTACAATCTCCTCTAACCCCTCCAAGTCGTATGGCGCATCGGAGAATACGATGTCAAATTGCTTCGGGCAACTGCGCAAATAGAGAAAGGCGTTTGCCTTCACGACAAACATATTATCAGCTCCGAGCTCCTTGGCGGTACGGCGGATAAAGGCGTGATGTACGGCATTTATCTCCACCGAGGTTACGCTATTTGCACCTCGCGAAGCAAACTCATAGCTCACCGACCCCGTACCTGCAAAGAGGTCGAGCACATCGCACTCCTCGAAATCGACAAGGTTATTCAACACATTAAACAGATTCTCCTTCGCAAAGTCGGTTGTCGGTCTTGCGCGGAGGTTACGAGGCGGATTTATCGCCCTGCCCTTATATTTGCCACTTATTATTCGCATATAACCTGCTTGTAGTATTTGCGTAGGAGTTTAGCGCACTCCTTGCCTCTTTTAATATATATAGGTGTAGTCTTGTCGTTACCAAGCCACTCATTTACGAGATATAAAGTATCTTCGGGGGTGGTAGCTTCATGTGCCTCGGCACGCTGTAAGCCACTGCGGAATAGGCGCAAATAGCACACTCTGTCGGTGGCATCTATGGTCAGGCAGTTCTCCTCGCTGTGGCGCATATCCAAAAGTGGCGAAGAGAAAGAGACTCGACTACCCCATCGCTCGATTATGGCATTTAGGACTTGACTGTCAATTGCCATAACGGCTACGATGTCGGACTGCAACTCACTGCAAACACTCTGCTCGTTAGTGCGACAAGGCTTTCCGATAAGGCGCAAAAGTTCTCCTGCGCAGTCGAGAGAAACCTCCTCACGAGGTGCAAGGAGTACACGCGGAGTATCTATTACGAACTCCACCTGCTCTGCGTCATCTGCCACAACAATCTTCTCCGCAGAAAAAGAGAGTCCACCCAATTTTACTTGAATGGACACCTTTTTGTCGGCGAAATTCGGATTACTCCCAGTTTCCTGCCTCATTGTTACCACGCTCCATTGAGCCGAACATAATGCCCGGATAGCGGTTAAAGTTATTCTTCATATTATCAACGAGGTTGATAACCTGCTGACGATATGCCACTGTGTCGAGGAATGCGATATACGGAGTACGGCACTCAACAACAGGGATAACCACCTTAGACTCGGTTGCCAACATACCTGCTTCGAGGATATACTCGGTCTTGTTGCCGGTGTAAGGCACATAGCGCAACTCTGCTACCTGCTCAGGTGTGAGGTGCTTGAACAAAGAGTCCTTAACCGAGAAGGTAAACTTCTCTACATTCTTGAACTTCTTGCCATACTTCTTCTTTGCCTGCGCCATTGCTACCGAGTCGTCCTCGTCAATCTTCTTACGCTCGCCCTCCATCTGCTCGGTGAGAACGAAGTTGATAAGGGTGTCGAAGTCGGCGGTAAAACGCTGATACTTACTCTTGAAGGTACGCTCGGCAGTACGAATATCCTTGATTCGCTCGATAACAGCAGCCTCGCGTGCTTTCTGCTCGGCTTCGAACTTGATAGGCGTAGAGATGAGCATGTAAACCCAATAGATAAGTCCCAAAACCACTACTGCAAGAGCGATTTGGAGAGTAATTTGAACACTTTTCTTTTCCATTTTGATATTTTATTGTTAAGTTTGTACAAAATTAAGCAACATAAGATGAATATCTCCGATATTGCGAGCCAAATTTACGCAAAATTATTGTATCAACCAACGAATAATCAAAAAAAAATCGTTGAAGCCTTCGCCGAGTACCTTGCGGAGGGCGACTCTTCTTCGATTTTTGTGCTGAACGGATACGCCGGAACGGGCAAAACCACGCTCGTTGCAGCGATTGTTGCAGCATTGAAAAATGTTGGTATTCGCTCCATTTTGTTGGCTCCTACGGGGCGTGCTGCAAAGGTGCTGTCGCACTACTCCGGCGAGAAGGCTCTGACCATTCACAAACATATCTATCGAGAGCGAACAAACGCCTCGTACGAATCTAAATTTTCACTTAATATAAACCGCGATAAAGATGTGATTTACATTGTGGACGAGGCTTCGATGTTGTCGGCTCATACCGGCTCTGACGGGGTGCAGTTCGGCAGTGGCTCACTGCTCGAAGATTTGGTGCAATATGTCCGTTCGGGGCGAAATTGTCGATTGGTTTTAGTGGGCGATAATGCGCAGTTACCACCCGTAGGTGCCGACTACTCGCCAGCTCTCGATATCGCCGAAATGAGCAACTTCGGAGAGGTGGTCTATGGCTCGATGGACGAGGTCGTGCGTCAGGAGCAAGATTCGGGAATACTTTTCAACGCTACGCTGGTGCGATGTATGCTCGAAAACGGCATCTACGAGATACCGAAATTCGATATGGACTACAAAGATGTCGCATCGGTGGGCGGTACGGAGTTGTTGGAGGCGTTGCAGGATTGCTACGACCGCTATGGGCGTGACGAGACGATTGTTATCACTCGCTCGAACAAGCGGGCAAATCGCTACAACGAGGGTATCCGCCGTATAAATCTGATGGCGGAGGAGGAGTTAGAAAGCGGTGATATACTGATGGTTGCGAAGAATAACTACCACTACACAGACCGCATCGAAAACTGCCCGATAAGTTTTATTGCCAATGGCGATATTGCCCGCTTGAAGCGCCTGCGCCGCATCGAGGAGTTCTATGGCTTCCGCTTTGCTACGGCTACCCTATCGTTTGGCGACTATGACGACACGGAGATTGAGTGTAAGGTGCTGTTGGATACTCTGCACTCCGAGTCGCCATCGCTTACGCGCGAGGAGAGTGAGCGACTTTTCAGGGAGGTTGAGAAGGACTATTTAGATGTCAAGAGCAAGATAAAACGCCTGCAAGAGATTCGTGAAAACGACTATTTCAACGCCTTGCAGATAAAGTTCGCTTATGCCGTAACCTGTCATAAGGCGCAGGGCGGACAGTGGCGCCGCGTCTTTATCGACCAAGGCTTTACCCCGGCCGACGGCTACGGCCCCGACTATTATCGTTGGCTCTACACGGCATTCACACGTGCCACCGAAAAGTTATATCTTGTTAATTGGAGCGACAAACAGATGGAGTAGTATAGCTATTGAGAAATAAAAAATGAGCGAGATAACCTCGCTCATTTTTTATTTAGTCGGTGATAGGTAATTAAATCTCGGCAATTTCAAAAACCTTATCCATCGCCGCTTTAATTCCGGCAGGGTTTTTGC
>JAZOBZ010000015.1:0-6076 GCA_045596245.1 Alistipes sp.
GCGCGATTCCTGAATGTCTGTAAGATGTCGTTGCGACTTGAACCTCGTGTAAGCCATCTTCAACAATTAGGTTTCGCGCATTGTTTTGGAAACTATAACTTTTCAAAAATAATGCAAAAAATGAAGAAACCAGACACTCACTTTATAATTAGTTTTGTGGTACACCTTGTGGGCGAGCACCACCACCCGGCTTTCCGCCACGAGGACGGCGATTACCTTGTCCTATGGTAAAGACCTTAGCAAGTTGCTCAGGAGTCAAGTAGGCTACAAACACCTTTATATACTCCTTCTTAACCTGAATAACCTCCTTGTCACCATTAAGTTGCGCCATCATAATCTTCTTTGCAACCTTAATAGTCATCTCCTCGCCCTTAAACGAATCAACATAGGTCTTTGTATCCTTGCGCACATTACGAATCTCACGCTGATACGCCTGATAGATAGGGGCAAACTTATTTGCCTGCTCTGGGCTCATGTTGAGCTGCTTCTGCAACATTTCAATCATACGAGCATTGCGGTCACCACCACGCTGACCTCCTTGTGGTCCTCCCTGTGGAGGTTGTGCCGATACCGTTACAAATGCCAATACGGCAACAATCATCAAAAGAATCTTCTTCATACCGTTATAGTTTTATTGTTTTTAGTTATGCAAATATAGCATATTTTTTCAATATATCAATCAAGCGAGGCTAAAAATTGCATAATATCTCGTTCATCGGCATAGTCGAACAGAGTTGGCAACTGCGCACGACCAAACGGAACACATCGAGAGTGCAGCCCCTCAATATGGCTAACTACACATTGTAGCACCTCATCACTCTCAGCAAGCCAACTACGCACCTCCTCCAAATCATAATACTCCGTCACATTCAACTGACTTAAAAAGCGAGGAAACTCTGCACCGGACTCCACAAGCAAGGCACTTCCCAAGTCATTGAACTTTGCACCCTGCATCGTTAATAATGCTCTACACTGTAAATAGTTGTTACGATATGCACGACACATCTTGCGAGTCGGCAACGAGAATCTATACCCCTTCGGCACAAATAGTAGTGACACATTGCGACACCCCAGTCCCGAATATCTAAATACATCATCAGCAAGTGCCTCAATATCCTCTTTCGTCTCCTTTCCCGACAACACTGCCACCGAATGGCGACTACCTCGCAAGAGGCAAGGAGTATCTTCGAAAGCTGTACGGAAATATAGATTTGCACTATCACCACCCGTAGCAATTATAGCATCATACTCTTCGCCTTCAACATATCGCTCTATCTGTAATTCGGGCTCTATATCAAGAAGTAGCTGCTCGATATAGCGCTCCAAGACGCTATCCTTGCTCGAAGGTTTCACACATGGGATATTGCCACTTGCAATAACGCACATCAAGTCAAAAAAGCCCACCAACGGGATATTGCCTGCCATAATTATCGCCACACGGCGAGAGGGGCGAGAAGCGATAGAAGGGTAGTATGAGAGCCATTTTGCGATTTTATCGGCATCGAGCATCTCTCTGCGTAGAACCTCCACAGCAAAGCGTATATCCTCCACCGAGAACCACTCATTCTCAGCTACTGCGCGAGCAATAACGGAGCGCGAACTCTCGTTCGAACCGAACTCCGCAAGACGCACGCCGAGCTCCGTAAATATCTGGATAGTACTCTTCACGAGTACAAAGATAGAAAAAATTGAGAGTTGTGAGTTGTGAGTTGTGAGATTTTTTCAAAAAAAGCAGATAAAAATCTACTTCTTGGCACTATAATAGGATTCATCGAGTCCCAAAACAAAACTTTTTCGCATAATCAGCGATAGCAATGCCACCATCGCCACCAATATCGCACTTGCAACAAATGGAAAGGTGCTACGATTTTGCCCCATAATTTTCGCCACAAAATCGACCACAAACGGACAAACTACCACCGCCACATAGTTTACAGTCATAACCACCGACAACGCCTTGGTAGCCGCTTCGGGAGGTGCTATAATTGCCGTCTTATCGTAGATGATAGGCTGCATAACACCATAGCCGATACCCGTCAAAATCACGCCAAGAGTCATCAGCGGAATATCGGGCACCGTACCCACCAAGAGCAAACCTATCACAATAAGGCAAAGCGAGATAAACATCGTCATCGAACGCAAGCGATGTATAATACCATTCAGCGCAAACCCCGGAAGCATAATGGCGAGGAAGAATAGCGAAATCATAACGCTCGAAAACTCCTGCGGGAAATGGTATTTTTCGAGCAGGAACGAGAGATAAAAGGTAATCACAAGCGTAGTGAATGTTATCACGAAATACAACACCGAAAGTCCCGTAAGGCGTTTCAAATGTATTTGCGACTGACGCAGCTGGTCGCTCTCCTTAGGCTCGGGAGCCGACTTTGCATTGCGCAGGGCAAGCAACATAACCATCGACACCGCAGGCAGAAGATATACCGTAAATGCGAGATGCCAATCTTTTGTTGCTATCCAACCCACCACTGCCGTAGCCAACACCAACGAAAGGTTATTTACCGCCGAGCTAATACCGAGTTGTCGCACTCGGCTGTCGCCCGTAAAGTAGCGCACCACAAGACCTGTCGAGTAGGGTACTGCAATACCTGCGCCTGCACCCATAATGCAACTTGCAACAATCAGCAGACGAATATCCTTTGCAAAGATGCACATCATTCCACTCACAAAAAATATCGCCAAACCTACGGCAAGCAGTTTCAGCGACTCGCCTCGTGACGAGAGCCAACCCGACAACAACACAAACGGGATAATAAGCAGTGATGGTAGCGAGGTGAGCATCTGTATTTCGAGTTGCGAAGCCGAAGGGAAAATACGGCTCAAATCCTCCAAGATAGGCGATATAGCCAAGCCAGGCAACGAAGTTACCGCCGACACCGACCAAATGGCGACAAGCGCAAGAAGGGAGATATACCCCTTACCCGTAAAAATTTTCATAGCGACAGAATTTTTCTATTGCTAAGGGCAATATCTGTGCCGTTTTCGACTTTTCCTCCACTCCTCCTCTGTCTTAGGGGAGGGTATTAGAGGTTTTTAGGGGCGCGCTGAAAGAATTAAAAATTAAGAATTAAAAATTAAAAATTAAGAATTATCAATTTTGCATTTTGAATTCTGCATTCTGCATTTTGCATTTCATTCTCAACTCCTCACTCCTAACTCCTCACTCCTAACTAAAAAGGAAGCTCCGCGCATTGCTGCGCAGAGCCCACCAACTAACTTATAAACCTTAATTAAAAAACAACCTTCTTAATTAATATGGGAAGTAGAGACTATCGTCATCTTGTCCAAGTCCCGGAGCAGCTGTGCCGCCTCCACCTACCTCGCTATCGCCGTAGCCGCGCTCGGCAATAACCTCATAAATATCAAATTCTGGTGCTATATACTTTTTCATAATAATCCCCATTTTTTTGATTAAACATCTTAAACTATTTCGCTAATAACTACTCTACATCTGCGCCATAATCACCCCAATCAATACCAGTTTCCGATGTGAGGAATGATACAGGTTTTACTGTGTATTCCGTTCTTCCACCGCACACATACATGGCACACTCGTGTTCTTTAACATCGTATAGCTCTTCTAAATTCAGACTGCTATCTTCGTCAACCACACTTATTGAGCAAGAGCCTCCTATGTGGCAGTTAGTTGCGGCTTTGCCATAACCAACACTACCCAATAATAGACCTACATTACTATATGCTGTTCGCCAGTCGTTCTCTTTATTAGTATCATCTTCGTAATAATAACCTCGTACCGAACAATATATATAACCATTACTGATAGGAGCACTACTACGACCTGCAAAACCTCCTAAGTTGGTTGTTGTAGCAGTTTGTGAGGTTACTTTTCCAGTACACAATATATCTCCTGTATTGATAACTGATGGAATAGTTGTAAAATTCTTAGCATTTGCACCCACAATGCCACCAGCAACAATAGATGTACCTGTGGCAGTAAATGTTATGTTGCCGGTATTTACAATTTGGGCGCTCTGATTGCCGGAAGATGGAGCGACAGGTGCCATATTGGAACCTATGAATCCGCCTACCCATACAATACCTTTATCTCCACCCTGTATAAGGATATCGCCTTCATTAATAATTCTGCACTTATTTGTTAATACAAGTACTCCGGGGTCAGCATAGTTAGTACGATATCCTATAATACCTCCAATGTAATTATTGGCTTTACGCTCTCCATTACAGGTTATATTGCCACTATTTGATACGGTACCTCCATCTATGTTGATAGATGCATTACCATGGCAATAACCAATAAAACCGCCTACATAACTATTGTTGCAATTGCCATTAAGATTAAGGAGTGCGCTACTGCTTAGTCCTTTGTTAACGGTTATTGTTGATGCGGTTAGATGAGCTCCAACAACTCCTCCAACAGCATACGCAAAGCTATCTCCCGAATTGGCATTTAGTGTGATATTGCCGTTTAGGGTTACCTTTTTATCGAAAGTAACTATTGCACCGCTTCCATTATATGCAACGGCACCTCCGACAAGGATATATCCATAGTGAGTACCATTAACAGTGATTGTTCCGCTGTTTTCAAGCTCACACTCCACTTTCAGCTCACCTGCTCCGTTTCTTCCGCAAATACCTCCGATATTACAAGTTTTCATGAGCTCGTCATCTGTGATATCTAATGATGTTACAGCATCAGAGGTAAATAGAATATCTCCACTATTGAACGCCTTTTGAGTTCCATTCAGTTTGGCAATATCTTTACCTCCTTTGTCAGCCAAAATACTACCTATAAGACCACCCAAATAACAACGCCCAATTTTTCCTCCAATAGTGATGTCGCCACTATTACTACAATCAGTAAATGTAATGGTAGGAGGCGTTGTACTATCAGTCTTACCTACCAAACCCGTAAGTCCTCCAATATAGAACTCGTCTTTCATAGTAGCGCCTTCTGACAACGAAATTTTAGCGCAATTATGGCAGTTTTCAAAGGTATCATCGTTGCAAAGATACATGATTCCTCCAATATAGCTGATAGCAGTACATGTTCCGCCACATGATATTTCACCATAGTTGTAACAATTTGTTATAGTAGATACACCTGATCCAGATCTTGTTACTCCACCAATATATAGATAGGAAGCCCCTCCATTATTATTAATTGCGCCATAATTGCAGCAATCTGTCATATTTCTGGTTTGATCAGTAATACCACCTAAACATACACTTTCACTATGTGTTGTATTAGTGAAAGATACAACACCTTTTTCATCATCTTCATCTGCTCCGTTTACACAATTCGATATATTCAAACAATTGTTTACAACACCAGCAAGATAGAGGGTGCTGGTCGAAGCAGCATTCATCGTTATATTACCCAAATTGGTAGAGTGGGAAATTACTCCGTTATTTAACCAGCATACGCAACCTGCAATGCGGTATTTGCCGGTGTATGCACTCTCTCCATTAACGGTTATGTCGATTTTGTTAGTTAGTTTAGTAAATGTATTTGTCGAGGTAGTGTAACCGACCAAACCGCCTGTGTAGTATGTAGGATCATTTGTCAATCCTGCTTCGCTACTACCATTGACAGTGATTGAGCCGCTTGCTGAACAGCTCTCAACAACAGCATCTGTATTGGTAATCTGACGAGCTAAGGCACCAATGGTTGCATCTTTGGTTTCAATGATTGCCACATCCTCCAAATGCACACCCTTGATAATGCTTGCAGTGGTAGTGCTGAACAAAGGAGCAGTTAAGCCCTTGATAGCGTAGCCATTGCCGTAGAAAGAGCCTGAGAAGTCATCGATTGAACTCCACTCTTTGCCCGTCATATCAACATCGGCAACCATTACGACCTTCTTGGTCAAGTTATCCTTAACGCCTGCCAATGTTCCAGCATCTTTTACGATATAAACATCTGTATTTGGAGCGTATGCGATATTTGAGGAGAACTCACGCACTGCACCTGCTTTCAAAGGCTTGTTATCGTCAGCCTTAACGATTGCGTACATCACGCCACCATCAGTATCATACAATGTTACATACAACTCATCGTATGTGCCAGCAGGAACTGCTA
>JAZOBZ010000016.1:0-95177 GCA_045596245.1 Alistipes sp.
GTTTAGTTAAAGTAATTTATTAGCTAAAACGCTTTAACTTGCAGAAATACAACTATTTAGAACTCCAAAATCCCCCCACCCGAACAATTTCGGGGGAGGGATTTTATCTCACCAATACCACTAAATGCCACTATTTGTGGCTTTATATGGTGCAAAGGTACAATAAGTATTTAAAATTCCAAAATATTGTATAAAACTTTGTGAAAATCAGATAAAAAAACTCTCCGAATAAATCGTGTCGGACAGTCGATATTCACACTGTATGCTATCTCGCAATTAGCCTTACTTCACCATTGCCTTATTTCCTACGCCATCGATGCAGATTTGGAGTGGAGAGTCGAAGCGAACAGAGCGAATAAACTCGCTCTCATATATTGCCGGCATAGAGTTCAACTTGGCAAAATCGAGAGAACCATCGCCAATATACGGATTAACGGTTATATAACCTACGCCAAAAGAGGTCAGATTCTGGAAGAAGTGAGTACCTTGACTTGGCTCGATACGGAAATTATCCAATCCACACTCTACGATAACTTTTGCCTCCGAGATATCGCTCCATTTAACGGGCACTCCAAGCCATGGATTGCTCGACCCCCAACGACCGAAGCCAATAAGTACATACCCTCTACCCTCCTCTCGCATGCGGGCATTAAGGCGCGTAATCTCTTCGGCAATCTGCTCGGTAGATGACGGAGCAAAGTTCTCCTCACGAAGATACACCACATCGCAAACATCATTCACTACACCCGTACCAAGTGCACTCTCTGAATATATTATTGCATTCGTGGTGTCCATCTGTGACCAATCAACCTTTGCACCCGTAGCACCATCTGCAATAGGGCGTATCTGCAATACATTAAATATATTGAGCTTATCGCCTCTGTCGAGGTTTGCCGCAAACTCAATCTCTACACCGCACTTCATCTCTCGCTCGGCAATGGCAAGCAACTCCTGTAAAATCTCTGCCAATGGGAATGAGTTGTACTTCAAGATATTGGCAAAGGTGATAACCTTAATTCCATCTACAAGTGAGGAGTCGCTCATGCGCATATTCTGCATATCCCAAGTCGATGCAACATGTTTGATATTACGGAACGATGTGCAATCGGCAATCTTTATCTTTTCGAGATTTACGGCATCGTCCAACGAGGTCTTGAATCTATCGGGTTGCAGATTCAATGCATACATAACCTGCTGAGTGTCACGCATGGCAAGTGCCGGCTCCGAAGTCTGTAAGATATTCTGCGGATATTTTGGAGAGAATCGCAAAACCTGCTCACCATCAACCACCGCCTTACCGAGTCCGAAAGCCACTTTGGCCACGCCATCTTCGGGCTTTTCATAGCCTATCGGATAGTAGTTTAGCGAACGAGCTACTCCCGACAGAGTAGGAAAATAGTAACCTCTATCCTCCGAACCGCAAACCTCCTCGATAACAATCGCCATCTTCTCCTCCGAAATAACATTCGCCGTAGCAGTAATGTAGGCACGCGAAGAGGCAAAATAGACCGAGGCATATACGCTCTTTATCGCCTTCGACAATAGACGCAACTCTTGATCTTCATTCTCGGTATGAGGAATCATATATGTAGAGTAGATGCCGGCAAATGGCTGGTAGTATGAATCCTCCAACTTCGATGACGAACGGATAGCCAATGGCTTACGCACATTTCGGATAAATACACGCAGAGCCTCGGTCAGCTCCTGCGGTAAGACCGAGGCAACAAACTCCGACAATATCTCGGCATCGCTCACATCGGCATTTATCACATATTGTAGTCCGTTCTCAATGATAAAACGATCGAAATATTCAGTGGTAATCACAAGTGTTCGTGGCACAAGAACTCGCTGATGTTCCCAACGATTGTAGAGATTGTACTTCTGTAAAATATGGTTCATAAATGCCAAGCCACGAGCTTTGCCTCCAAGTGAACCATTGCCCAACTTCGAAAACCAAATCGCATCGTTGTAGGTATCCGGCGAGAATCGAGCTACAACACCCAAGCCCTGCTTGATACGGTAATCTCGAATGCTATCGGTCAAGAAATGACGCACGGCATTGAGGTCGGCGAATGCCTCCGGTGTAAGCGCACGGAAGGAGTGTCCGAGCGAGAATATACCTCGCGCAAAGAGCCACTTCGAGAGGCTTGTAGTACTAGCCATTCGGCGCAGAATATCATCGGATAGCGAGTGCAATACTCGCTCCAAACCATACAAATCGTGGGCGCGGACTACCTCCTCGTGAGTATCGGGGTCGGCAAACACAAAATCACCAAAAGCGCAAGCGCGACCTATATATTCGTTCAGCTCGTGCAACAGCGTTTTCGAATTTTTAACGATAAATCCCACACCCAGCTCCTCGGCAACAGAGCGCATGGAAGCCTGCGAAGACTGCATCAAAAATGGCATCTCTGGATTATCCTCGCGAATAAGATTACACAAATCGACTCCCGCATCAAGTTTCTCGGTACTTGGATCATCGTTTTTGTGGAGTACAAAGCCAATATCGGAGATAACACCCAACAAGTTTTGCTTATATTTCTGGTAGAGTGCTACGGCATCATCATAGTTTGTCGCCATTAGTATCTTTGGGCGGGCTCGCTTACGCATAATCTGCTGATTCTCATTGAGTGCATCGCGTATTGAAGCGATATTTTGTTGCAAAACAAGTTTGTAGAGAGCTGGCAAATAGGTTGAATAGTAACGAATCGAATCCTCTACCAATAAGATGGCTTGCACTCCAACCTCCAAAATATCGTGCTCGGCATTCATCGAATCCTCCAACAGCTTAATAATGGCAATAATAAGGTCGGTGGAGTTATTCCAGCAGAAGATTTGGTCTATTGCCGTTGTGCGATTTTCACTTATACGGCGGTGTATCTCCTTGGTGGAGTTGGTCAGCAATACGATGGGTGTGGCCGATTGCAGAGACTTCATCTGCTCGGCAAACGAGAAGACATCAAGAGTTCCGACATTGTACATAGTCATCACAAGGTCGAACAGTTCGCCTTGGCGTACAAGCTCCAAAGCCTCAGTTGGTGTCTCAACACGCATAATAGCAGGCGGATTACTCAAATTGAGTTCGTTATACTCTTGCTGAATACGGGCATCGATGCGTCCGTCCTCTTCGAGAGCATAGCTATCATAGCTATTGCAAACCAATAATATACGGCGAATACGGCGACTCATCAGCGAGCCATAATCCAATCTCTTTTCGTTATGTGCTATATCCATAATTTTCGATTTGTACCGACAAATTTACTTTTTTCTTGCCGTTTTTGAAATTTTCTTGCCAAAAAATAGCTACCTTTACTGCAAATTACATCGTTTAACACTATGAGCAAAACGAAAATTAATGCTGAGGAGCGTGCTATGCGTGCAAAAAAATACTTCCAAGAGGGGTATAATTGTTCGCAATCGGTAGCACTTGCCTATGCCGATATAACCTCACTTGACGAGGAGATGGTGGCTAAGATAACAGCATCGTTCGGTGGTGGCATGGGACGATTGCGCGAGGTGTGTGGTGCTGTTAGCGGAATGGTCTTTTTAGCCGGTTTCATATCGCCATGCCCTATGGCCAACAATGCCGAAGCAAAAAAGGCAAATTATACTTTGGTGCAAGAGTTCGCCGAGAGATTCCGCGAGAAAAACGGAGCAATAGTGTGTCGCACACTACTTGGTATTGACCGACCAAAAGATGTGCCTACACCATCGGCTCGTACGGCAGAGTACTACAAGAAACGCCCTTGTGCCGACTTGGTTTATGATGCAGCGTTGATTGTTGGCGAGTACCTTGAAAACGGAAAACGGAAAACTGAAAGCGGAAAACTATAAAATTACAATACTAAACAGTTATGACAAAGATTATTACTATTGCGGCACAGAACGCACCAAAGGCGGTTGGTCCTTACTCGCAGGCTCGCAAGGCTGTCGAGGCAGAAGCTACTCTCTATGTTTCGGGACAACTCCCAATCAACCCTACAACAGGTACAATGGCTGAAACTATCGAGGAGCAGACTCGTCAATCACTCAACAACCTTGGAGCAATTCTCCACGAAGCAGGAATGGACTATTCCGACATCGTTAAAACCACCGTTTTACTCGATGATATCAAGGATTTTGCGGCGATGAATGCGGTATATGCCGAGTACTTCGAGGGCGAAAAGCCTGCTCGTATGTGCTATGAAGTTGCAGCCCTGCCAATGGGTGCAAAGGTTGAGATTGATGCGGTAGCGGTGAGATAAAGAAGATAAAAACAGAAAACTATTCGAGGCTCGAAAGGTATTCAACAACCTTTTGAGCCTTTGTGTTGCCGACAATCTCGGCTATCTCCTCGACCGAAGCGGCACGAAGCTTCGAGAGCGTACGGAAGTGGCGCAAAAGAGCAGTTATACTCTTTTCACCGACACCCTCAATACCTTCAAGACCTGTCTTAATAAAACTCTTGCTGCGGCGGTTGCGATGGTGTGTAATGCCAAAGCGGTGCGCCTCATCGCGGATATGGCAGATAACCTTCAACGGTTCGCCCGTACGACTCAGATAGTACGGCATAGTGTCATTCGGATAGAAGACCTCCTCCAACCTCTTCGCCAAGCCCACAATCGGCACTCTCTCAGCAATGCCCAACTCCTGCAAAACGGCGTATGCGCTCGACAGCTGACCTTTACCGCCATCGACAACTATCAAATCGGGCAACTCTGCACCCTCCTCCAATAATCGTGTATAGCGGCGAGTGAGAATCTCGCGCATCGAAGCAAAGTCGTCTGCTCCAACCACCGTCTTTATGTTGAAGTGGCGATACTCCTTGCGTGCCGGCTTACCATCACGAAATACCACGCACGATGCTACCGGATTGGTACCCTGCAAGTTGGAGTTATCAAAACACTCTATATGGCGTGGCTCCTTCGCAAGTCGCAATTCACGGCGCATCGCCTCCATAAGGCGGTCGGTATGGCGTGCCGGATTGTGTATTTCGAGATTTTTAAGACGCTCTGCACGAGTCGTCTTTGCCGAGCGCAGAGAGAACTCCAACAAATCGTGCTTCTCGCCCCTCTTCGGCACTGAAAATCGAACCCCTTCAAAAAACTCCTCATGTGGCAAAACCGACACTAAAACCTCTTGCGCCAACTCGCCTGCAATGGACTCTCTTATGTGCTGAATGCCGAGTGTCATTATCGAGCGTTCATCGCTCTCCACACCTACGGAGATGGTCGCTGTATGCACCGCAGTAATCGAGCCGTTGCGCACACGCAAAAAGTTGCAGTAAGCCTCATCGTCATCGACCAACAGTGAGAAGATATCTACATCTCCCATCTTTGCGCTCACGATAACCGAGCGACTTGCGTAGCGTTCCAACGCATCAAGGCGCGCCTTATATCGTGCCGCAACCTCAAATCGCAACTCCTCGGCAGCACGCATCATCTCCCCTTCGAGATATCTCCTGACTGGTCGCAAATCGCCTTTCAAAACCGAAGTAGCAATATCGACATAGTTCATATACTCCTCACGACTACACATACCGATACACGGCGCTTTGCAATTGCCAAGATGGTATTGAAGACAAGGTAGATGTTTCGCCTTCGCCACACTATCTTCGCTCATCTTCTGTCGGCACATTCGAAGTGGCAACGCCTCACGGATAAAATCGAGTACTGCCCTCTGAGCCGAAATAGAGCCGTATGGACCGTAGTATTGCGAGCCATCGCGCACAATTTGGCGAGTCGAAAGAACACGAGGAAACTCCTCCGCCGTAACCGCTATCCAGGGGTAGGATTTATCATCTTTCAGAAGGATATTGTAACGAGGTTGCAAGGTTTTGATAAGCGAGTTTTCCAACAGTAACGCATCTGTTTCGCTATCGACCACAATATGACGCATCGAGGCAATTTGTCGCACCATAACCCGCACCTTGGCGGAGTGGTCACGATTCTCAACAAAGTAGGAGCGAACTCGATTGCGCAGATGCTTCGCTTTGCCGACATATATGACCTCCCCTTGGCTATTCTCAAAGAGATAGCAACCCGCTGACATGGGTAGTAAAGCAACTTGCTCTTTAAGTGATATTTTATCGTTATCCGACATATTTCATTACAAATATACACATTTTTGCGAAAATCATGCTTTAATTAGAAAATTAACCTTAACTTTGTAGTGTTTATGAGCATTGAAAATCAAAATTTTACCGAATAACAATATGAAAAAACTTTTTGTCACATTGTCTGTTTGCGCAGTATTCTCGTTTACAGGCTGTATTGACCGCGAATTTGACCTTGCCGAAACCTCCGGCGAAATGACCATCGGAGGCGAAGAATTGGTTGTCCCGTTGGGAGAGATTAGCAAAATCAAGTTCGATGACATTTTGGGCGAAAATGAAGTTGTAAAACCAAACGAAGAGGGAGTATATCAAATCTCGTTCTCCTCGTTCGGCGAAGACCCGACAAAGTATGAGAGCATGTTGATTGATGGCATCTCCATTCCAAACATTACCGGTTTATCGCCAGAATTGGAGCCAATATCTTTCTCGTTTGGCTCGTTGCCTACTTCACTACTGTTTAGCGCCATAAACAAGCCTTTCGATGTCGATTTTCCTACATCAATCGGCGATATTATGCGCATCACCCCGATTAAAATCAATCAACCGGTCGAGTTCTCATTGCCATCGCAACTCTCTGGACAAGGCGTTATTGATGACCACACTCTTACTCTCCTCAATACTCTGGGCTTATCGACAGTGTCGGCAAGTGATGAGAATGAGGCGGTTTTCGATGCAACACTCGAAATTTTGGAGCAGTTGGAGAAGGTTGATTGGGTAGAGTTTGGTTGCAAAGACCACCCATACGGTGCACCTTTCAACC
This sequence comes from Alistipes sp., assembly GCA_045596245.1. Taxonomy (GTDB): domain Bacteria; phylum Bacteroidota; class Bacteroidia; order Bacteroidales; family Rikenellaceae; genus Alistipes. The sequence continues at coordinate 6,855 of JAZOBZ010000016.1, forward strand.
TCAATATCGATTTCAACGGTTTGGTAGATGTGGTTGCAGGTGGTAATTTGAAACTTAAAGTCAACTTCCCTGAGGGATACTATCTTCGTGATGAGAACGGAGAGGACTTCCCTGTCGCAACACACAACATTCTCGAAAAGGATATCACCCTTACTGCCAAGCAGAAGAGTGTGAGCATACTGCTCTACTTGCATAAAATCGATTATAGCGACCACCTATTCGTTGATGGAAAACTCAAAATTGATGACCACATCAAATACTCTTACGATATTGCTGTTAGCCTCGGCAAGGGCAGCTACAATCTTAATAGTGCCCCTAAATTGAGTATAAACTCGGCGCCTGAATACAAGGATGTAGAGGTGAGAATCAACCATTTCGAGGTTCCACAACATGAGTACCCTATAACCCACACCTTCAACGGTATGCCAAGTGGCGTTGTTGTGGAGAAGATTGCATTTACCGAGAGTAGCAAGTTAAATATCTCGTTGAAGGGCTTGGAGTGGTGTGTAGCAAAGGACAATATCACAGGTGATAATATCTCTCCGAAGATTGAGATTGACATGCCTCTATGTATGCATTTCCGTGAGCACCCTCTGCTCAATAAGGAGACCAATGTATTGTTGGCTTCATCAACAGAGTTGGCCGAGGGCATTGTTCTATCGCTCGACTATATCGATTGCAAAGACAATTCGAATGTAAAGCAGGAGAATGGACAGCTTCTCATAAACGAAAAGATAAGTGCTGCTATTCACATGGAGAGTCTTGACGGTCACACCGTGCTTGTATCGACAATCACACCACCTGCAAATTGGTCGCTCTCGATGAATATCGCCGAGTCGCGTTTGGAGGTTGACACTGCAAATTCGATTGTTACTTGGAATAGTGATAAAGGGTTCGACTTTGACCTGCAAGATAATATCCCTTATATTACCCAGACAATCGAAGTGCCTGAGATGATTGCAGGCATCGAGCGTATCGAGATAGGCAAAGCAAACAGCGACAAACCTCTCTCGATGAACTTCGTATTAAAGACAGGTCACTCGTTCCCTGTACGCACACTCGATATCGATGTGGCGGTAAATCTTGGTAAGTTACTCCGCCCGACACAGAAGATGTTCGATGATGGACTCATCTCGAAAAATGAGAATGGCGACTACATCCTCACTGTAAAGGATATGTGGAATACAGAGTATCCAATGTTAAAGACTTTGGAATTTGACGCTTTGGAGAACATACCTGCCATTAGCGATGGAAAGATAACTATCAATCAGTCGTTCCCTGTTACGGGTAGCGCAAAGATTAAGAGTGGCGAAAATATCGACCTTTCGGCGGTAAATGAGGCAAAAATCGATATCGACTTCGAGATTGACGATATTGAGGTTCGCACTTTTGTCGGTAATATCGATTTAGCCGTAAAACCTGAAACTATGTATGTGGAGTTGGGAGAGATGAGTGATCTTGGTGTAGATATAAACAAGTTGAGTCTCAATCCTGTTCTGGATATCAAGTTAAAGGATAACCCTACCGGAATATCATTCAACACCGACATTGCGATTAGAACCTACAACTCAAATGGAGAGGAGGTTGATACATACACTATTCCTACAATACCTATTGCAGGTAGTGGTGCTTCGAATATCATTATTTCAACCCCTCGCAACGAACATAAATATAAGGATAAAGATGTAACATTCATCTCTGTTGAAGGACTTGCTAAACTTCTCTCGAAAGGTATACCGGCAAAGATTGCGGTAGATATGACCGTTGCATCAAACAAAAACGACCTCTATACACTCAATTTGATTGATGCGAAAGATGGCTATAACATCGAGTATCAATATGAGATAACACTCCCATTGGAGTTCGATGGTGATATAGACCTCTCGTACGCATCTTCTGTCATGGGATTGAACGAAACATTTACAAGTCTTGCCGATGAGTTGAAAACTGTGAAGGTTGGCGATATCGGTTTGATTGCCGAATTTGGAACAACAATTCCATTCAACATTGTTGTCTCGGCAGAGCTTGTCAATGCCGAAGGAGAGAACGAGGGCATCTCGGCACGCCTCAATATCAAAGATTGCGTAATTAAGGGTTACGATGCCAAGAGTGATGGCGAGAAGCGCATCTCGAAGGTTGATTTAGACTTTGACCTCGGAGAGAGTGGCTCGTTGGAGGGGTTGCGAAACGCTGATGGCATACGCTTCAAATTCTCACTTTACGACAATGGTCAGTCGGAGTCGGCAGCCCTTGCCAATACACAGTATATTGATGGTAAGTTAAAGTTGCGAGTTCGTGATGGTTTAACTGTAGATATTTTTGATTTTTTAGAGCAACAAAATAAGGAGGAGTAATATATGAAACAGATATACAGATATTTAATCATCTTTGTAGCCTTCATTGGGAGCATAGTGACTGTTTCGGCACAGATGCGTACCGCATACTTTATGGAGGGTTCTTACTTCCGTACCGATATGAATGCTGCACTTGCACCAACTCGTGGATATATCAAATTGCCCGCAATCGGAGGATTGGGTGTCGATTTCGGCAACAACTACTTCTCTGTAAACAACCTCTTTTACAAGAGGGACGGAGGCATATATACCTTTATGCACAACGGCGTATCGGCAGATGAGTTCCTCGGCAAATTGGGCAACAAAGGTAAATTGAGTGTCAATCTCAACACCTCAATACTCGGCTTTGGTGCACATACCAAGAAGTTATTTTGGAGTTTCGGGCTGAATCTTCGTTCCAACACCGAGATAACGCTCTCGAAAGATATGTTCTCTGCACTGAAAAACCTCTCAAACGGATACTACGACTTGGGCGACACCCACATCTCCAATCGCGAATATATCGAGGCTGCAATCGGCTTTGCAATTCCTATCAAGGAGTTTATGACCTTCGGTTTCCGCGCCAAGGGATTGGTTGGTATTGCCGACTTGTCGATGCAGATGGATAAGATGTATCTCGACATCAACGAGAACGCTGTCAGAGCAGAATTGATGGGAGGCATTCGCGGTAACTGTCCGATGTTTACGCCCAACTATGTCGTAGGCTCGGAGTTCTCGGTAGATGGCATTATGCAGCAAGATATTATGCAGGCTCTCAAAAATATCAAGAGTTGGGGATTGGGGCTCGACTTCGGTTTCGAGTTCCGCTTTCTCGATGACCATCTGAAAGTTTCGGTCGGCGTAAACGATTTGGGCTTTATCAAATGGTATGGCAATACCACCATCAACGCCGAGGGAAATGCGCACTTCACATACAAAGGATTTAACCTTACCACCAACGAGGCGGATATGGACGGAGGCTTCGAGGCGGTTATGGCAAAGCCGGAGGGCTCTTACACCACCCGACTCTCCTGCTCTCTCAATGGAGGTGTTGAGTATAACATCTTGAATAACTGGATTGCATTCGGAGTGCTCTCTCACACCGAGTTTTGCCAAAACTTCACCCGTACCGAACTTACCGCTTCGGTAAATTTCCGCATTATGCGTTGGCTCTCTACTTCATTCAGCCACACATTCCTTAACGGCAATCAGCCGGGTGTACTTGGCTGGGCGTTGAATATCCACCCTACCGGATTCAATCTCTTCCTCGGTGCCGACTTTATCGATACTCGCTTTGCGGTATATAACCAGAAAATTCCTATTCCGAAGATGATGTCTTCGGCAAATGTATATGTCGGATTAGGTTTCAACCTCGGCAAGGCGAAGTATATGCGCTCAATGCAGCCAAAGGCGAAAAAGGATAAAAAGAGTAAAAAGGCTTAATTCCGCACTTTGCATTCTGCATTCTGCATTCTGAATTTTGCATTTTGCATTTTGCATTTTGCATTTTGCATTCTGAATTCTGAATTCTGCATTTTGCATTTTGAATTTTGCATTCTATTATGGACCAGCCCAAGATTGAGCGTGTACTGCGTCTGATGAAGATGATGACAAGTGCAAACCGCTACACCGTAGAGGAGTTGGCGGAGCGACTTGACACCTCGTATCGCTCAATCTATCGCTACATCGACACCTTCAAAGAGGTTGGCTTTGTCGTGCATAAGGAGGATGGTGGAGTATATCGCTTGGGCAAGGAGAGCCCCTATTTCAAGGATATTTCACAACTTATCCACTTTACAGACGAGGAGGCGCATATCGTAAATCAACTTATCGGAGCATTAGACGACACCAATATGCTCAAACAGAATCTACGCCGTAAACTATCCTCCGTCTATAACTGTACCTCTCTTGCGAACAGCATAGTCAAGGGCAAGAATGCCGAGAATGTAAATCGTATCATCGAGGCCATTGATGAGCATCGTCAGGTGATACTACACAACTACTCATCATCGCATACAGGCTCCAAGCGCAACCGCCTTGTTGAGCCGATATCATTCACGACAAACTATGTGCAGATTTGGTGCTACGACCTCTCTGACGGCAAGACAAAGCTCTTTAACACTGCCCGTATTGGCGAGGTTGAGGTGCTTGACTCCGAGTGGCAATACGAGGCTGAACATCGTTGCGGACAGATAGATATATTCCGCAACATGGGCTTTGATAAGATGCGTGTCCAATTGCGATTGGGAGTTATGGCACACAATCTTCTTACCGAGGAGTATCCACTCTCGGAACGCGACTTAACGCAGATAGATGAGCACCATTGGCTACTCGACACCGAAGTATGCAACTATGCTGGTGTAGGTCGCTTTGTGATGGGGCTTGCTGAGGATATCGAGGTTATAGATTCTCCCGATTTTACAGAGTATCTGCGAAAGAAATTACAGCTGCTTAACAATAAAATATAGAGAATAAGAGGAGGGTTAAAAGAGTATACAAGGGTCATGCAAGCGGACAAGGCAGATACAGAAAGAGCCTTTTCATTACAGCTTCTCTCTCATTGTATCAAATCATTAACATTATATTCTCTCCAACACCTCCGCAACAACAAAGGTGCTGCCTCCGATAAAAAGTATATCCTCACCACCAAGCTGTTTTTGTGCCATTGCTAACGCCTCTTCAACCGATGGAGCTACCTCAAAATGGAGGTTCAAAGATGCGGCAACCTCTGCAATTTTTTCGGGTGATGCAGCGCGGCGAATAGATGCCTGAGTGAATATGAAATGTGCATCGTTAGGCATCTGCGCCAACATTTTCGAGAAATCTTTATCCTCACAGAATCCCATCAAACAGATAAGTTTCCCACTATTTACACGATTTTTCAGTTGGCGTGCAACCTCAACGATACCATGCTCGTTATGTGCGGTATCGCAAACCACAAGCGGATTCTCGGATAATACCTGCCAACGACCTCGAAACGATGTAAGAGCGCAAACATCACGAACACCCTCTACAAAAGCACGGCGCGATATCGAGAGAGGCGTTGTTTCGTGTAGAGTATCAAGTACTGTTGCTACCGTAGCAAGATTCTGTCGCTGATACTCTCCAAGCAAATCAAGACGCAAACGATAAGGATGACCATCTCGTGTGCGATTGAGAGTAATGACCTGCTTACCATCTTCAAAACCGCACTCCCCAAGCGTAAACGCCTCATCTGCATAGATTAACTCCGAGCGCAAATCCTCGGCAATCTCCTCCAAAACAAGGTTGTAGTTGGAGTTCTTCTCGCCAACAACCACAGGGGTACACTTCTTTATAATACCGCCCTTCTCGCGCGCAATTTTTGGCAGAGAGTCTCCGAGATACTCGGTGTGTTCCAAACCAATGTTTGTAATTACTGATATTACTGGTTGAACGATATTTGTTGCATCAAGACGACCTCCCAAGCCCGTCTCGATAACCGCAACTTCTACATCACTCTGCGCAAAGTAGTCGAACGCCATTGCGGTAGTCATCTCGAAAAATGAGAGTTGCAGACGCTCCATTTCCGCCTTATATCGGTCCACAAAATTCACCACCTTCTGCTTTGGTATCATCTCGCCATTTACGCGAATACGCTCACGAAAATCGGTCAAATGTGGCGAGGTAAAGAGACCTGTCTGATAGCCCGCCTGCTGCAATACGGCAGCAAGCATATTCGATACCGAGCCTTTGCCATTAGTGCCAGCAACATGGATTACAAAGTAATTGCGTTGCGGATTGCCTATCGAGCGACAAAACTCAGCAATACGCTCCAAGCCGGGCTTGTAAGCATCTCCGCCAACCTGCTGAAACGAAGGCATTGACGAAAACAGATAATCAAGTGTTTCGGTATAGTTCATAATATTTCAAATTGAAAATTGACAATTGAAAATTGACAATTGACAATTATAGGAATAATCTTAATTTAGATAGAATCGTTTTTTGACTATATAAGCGATAAAGTATAGCAGGCACAACACGGCAATATAGAGCGACAATCGACCAATATAATCGCCATATTTAGCGTAGAAGGTTTGTTTGTCGTTAAGACGAATATCGGCGGTTAGCACACCTCGATTATCCCAATCCATACGCTGAATATCCTCGCCTTGCATCGTTATAAAGCCCGAAACTCCCGTATTAGCACTTCGTGCCACATCTCGGCGTAGCTCTATGGCTCGCAAACGACAGAACGAGAAGAGATATTTATGTCCGGGCGTATTGCCCCACCAGCCATCGTTTGACACCACAAACAGTGCCTCGGCTCCATTTCGCACAAACTCCGCCATGTGGTCGCCATACAGACCTTCATAGCATATTGCAGGAGCAACATTCTTGCCATTATGCTCAAATGGAGTACAACTCTTGCCGATACCGAGCTGACCAAATGTTCCACCCAAGTCTATGGCAAGTCTATCTCCCGCCTTACGCAGCCATGCAGGGATTGTTTCGACTCCGACAACAAGTTTGCCCTTGTGATGCAGTTGTACCTTCGATGTGGTATCAATACCGAGCGAGGAGTTGAAGATATCCATGTAGTGCATACCCCGTCTGCGTGCCGTTTCCGAACCTCGCACATTTCCATACAAGCGCATAGTTTCACCACCCGACACAACCATAGTTGCAGGCTTCTCCTTTCGTAGGTAGTCGGATATACGATTTACGATATACGAACTTTCGGGTTGTCGGTCGTTTATCATCTCTGCCAATGCCGTTTCAGGCATCAGCACAAACTCTGCCGAATCGGGAGATTGGGCAAGGAGTTCCATAAGATTATCCTGTTGTTTCTCAGCCGAATTATTAAACTTCTCGTAACAAGGCACATTCGGCTGTGTCACCGATACTGTCATCTTGTCAAGCGAGGAGTATAATTCGCCATCAGGCTGATACTTATAATACAACGCGATAGATATTCCGAGAGGAACAACGAGTGCCAGCGTTGCCGAAATCCAAGTGCGCTTGCGCATTGTAAGACACGCCTCAAAGGCGAGGATATTTACCAATAACACCCACAATGAGCCTCCGAAAACACCCGTATATTCAAACCATTGCACTGCCCAAGGGTCATCGGCAAAACCGTTGCCGAGCGTGAGCCATGGGAAGGACAGCGCAGGGGCTTGGGTGTAGAGATACTCGCCTGCAATCCACGCTGTTGCCAGCGTTACATAGGCGAGAGCCTTTGACGCGCGTTTCGACACGATATGGTATGTCATAAATGCCAGCAGACTCCACCAAGTCGAACAGATAGTGGCAGCAATAGGACCTGCCGGAGTGGCATTCCATACCCACCATATTGTACCTGCATTCCACAACACGAAAGTCAGGGTTGCCCAGCCGAGCATCGAGAGTGTATCACGCCACGAAGGAGTATATTGTGCGCTTACAAGAAGTAGCGGAAGTAGCCCGACAAAGAGGGTTATGCAACTTGCCCCCTCCCACGGAAGTGACAAAAGCAACGCCGAAGCAAGACATAGTGCCGCTTTTGTTTTTTTCGAGAATTGTCGTTTGAACTGTATCATTCTGCAAATATAACAAATTTATTCTATTTGTGTTCTTGCATGTTCAAAAAACCGTTACACGACACAACTTTCAACAAAAAGAGCGTGCTCTAAAACTTATTGAGCACACTCCTGCTATTTGGGATTGGCGCATATTCCGCACCCGATATTACATATTAATAGTTCTCAGCCTTAATCTCGAAATAGGCTTGTGGGTGAGCACATACAGGGCAAACCTCAGGTGCCTGCTTGCCTACTACGATATGACCACAGTTTGAGCACTGCCAAATCATATCGCCCTCACGCGAGAATACCAAACCACCCTCTACATTCTCCAAGAGTTTGAGGTAACGCTCCTCATGCTCCTTCTCGATCTTTGCTACACCCTCGAAGAGGTTTGCGATGTGGTCAAAGCCCTCCTCACGAGCCTCCTTTGCGAAGGTTGCGTACATGTCGGTCCACTCGTAATTCTCGCCCTCGGCAGCAGCCTTCAAGTTCTGCGCTGTGTCGCCCAAACCGCCAAGCAACTTAAACCAGATTTTAGCGTGCTCCTTCTCGTTGTTTGCAGTCTCCTCAAACAACTTTGCAATCTGCACATATCCCTCTTTCTTTGCCTTCGATGCGAAGTAGGTGTACTTGTTGCGAGCCTGCGACTCACCCGCAAATGCGGTCCATAAATTCTGCTCTGTCTTTGAGCCCTTCAAATTTTTCATAGTCTGTGTTGTATTAAAATGTTAGTTTTTCGTGTTTGCTACTGCGAAGATAGAATAATTTTTCAATTCATGCAAATACTATTTTCTTATGTAGGCATAAATTTAGCTTATAATCGAGGGTTGTGTGAGTTAGAAATATCGTTGGCATTATGATTTTCGCACAAAATGTTCTATTTGGGCGAAATAGTTATCAGCTTGGTTTTTTTGCACAATTTTTTGATTGCGATACTCGTTCTTGGCACAGAGATTGCACAACAATCTAACAGCTGCGGTGATAACTGCACACCGCAGTGAGGTTTCTTTATTTATTTAAGTTTGGGGCAAAAAAGTAGTTTTGCCTAAAACAAAGTTTGGGTTAGTAGTGGAATAGGGCAACTGAGACGGTTCCCCTATTCTTTTTTACTATTGTATATGCTCTAAAATAGTGATAGCACCAACAAAAAAGGAGGCGTGTGCCTCCCCTAAATAATAGACTCTAAGTAACTACTTTGAATTTTGTCTTTGATATTGGTGCGCTTCTAATTCTACCAATTCTAAATCTAAATTACCTATCTTTACTCTCTTTATCATTGGCAATAAGAGGGGTAGCATTGCAATAATAGAAATACCTAAAAATAGAGCAAGAAGTTCCCAACTCATTGGTATAGTATATTTACAATTACCTCCACTATTAGCAACAGATAAACAAATATACAATAAAAAATATATTAAGCAGAATGCAGATATTATCTGACACAAGTCTTTGAGTTTGCTGTAATTTATATGATATAACACAGACTTAACCTTCTTGATATATTCTTCACTTGCATTGGCAAGGTTTAGTATGTTTTTAGCATATTGCCACTTATTATTCTGCTTCGAGTATACCCACCAATTGCCATCATCATAAGTAACAATGTGTATCTCGGCAAATACTCTTGCAGAATCCATAAACTCCTCATACATACCCACTTGGTGGAGTGTATGCTTAATGTCTTTTGTTTTGGCATCTTTTTTAAGTTCAAACGCTTGTATTATCTTACCTCCGACAACAATTGCGACATCAAGACGACTACTAAACTTTGCCGTTTTGGAACTAATATGCCGTTCTGTTTCTATGGTATCACTTGGATAACCTTGTTTTTTTAAGAACTCAATAAATTCTGACTGCATCTCTACTTCTGTCTTAAACCCCATATACATCGTGTTTTAAGGTTGGGAGGAGTGCGAATCCTCCCAACCGAGTTGTTAATATCGGATTATTCGTTTGCAACGAGATAAGAACTGTGCGAGGACCAACCACTTGCAGACTTATAAAGTGAAACAGACTCCGAAGGTACATAAATAGGACACTTTGCCATCTTGTGTTGGGTGTTATCCAATGGCCCATACGATGTGTTATAATACCAAAACGCTCTATTACCGTATGTTGGGGGATTAATTGCAGCACAAGAAACTTTCTCCAATTTAGTGCAATCATAAAAAGCATAATTACCAATGGAGGTGATGCCTGTTCCCAATGTTATATTTTTTATGCTTTCGCAACCATAGAACGCTTCTATTCCAATTGTAGATACGCTATTTGGTATATTTACTGATTCTAAACTGCTGCAACGATAAAATGCCTGAGTTCCAATCTCGGCAACACCATCGGCAATCGCTATGCTTCTTAGAGATTCACAATTAGCAGCAAATGTATAATTTCCAATTCTTGTTATATTGTTACCAATAGTTATTGAAGAGAATAAATTGCCGTCTGTCCATCTGAAATCTTGATAAGAGTTGTAATCGGTTTCTATAACTTTGCTGTTAATTATCAACTCTCCTGTACAACCGCTAAAAGCAGATGTTTCAATTTGTGTAATATGCTCAGGGATAGTAATACTTGTTAGAGACGAACAATTTTGGAATGTATATCTCTTAATTACAGTAATATCAGACGGAATAATTAGTTTTGTTAATTCTTTCCCATTTAGGAACAATTTGCCACCAAAAGGTGAAATTAGATTACACTTGCAATATGCTGACAAATCACTGATATACACCTCTTCTACTTTATTATTATAAAATACATCTGAACCTATTGTATTGATAACACAACCATTCATTGTAAGTCGTTGTAGTCCTGTGCAACCATAAAATGCTCTCTCTCCGATTGTTTCAACTTTCTTGCCTAAAACAACCTCTGTTAAAGCAGTGCAACCATAGAATGCCTCGTTGCCTATTTCAGTTACATTATCAGGTATGCTAATCTTTGTTAGACTTGTGCAAGAGTAGAACGCTCTACCCCCAATTGATGTTACACTATTTGGAAGCGTAATACTTTGTATAGGTATTTCGACAGAAGCAGAATAAAAGGCATCATTGCCAATAGTTGTTACCGCTCCATCAAATCTTATAACTCCCTTACCATTCTCATAGGTATTAGAAATGATATTTGCTCCAAAAACATCTGTTGCGTGAGGAGTAGCAACACTTGCATCTGTTGTTGTGTACCAAATTTCATTATATGGGTAATATGGTACGATAGGCGCATATCCCGATGTGATTTCGCTGTTACCATCAGAGAGATACAATGCAACATTTGCTGATTGAGTGCCTATAAAGAATCCTTCGCTCAGATTCTCGCTCGAAGCGACAATAGAGATTACGCCATTTGTTGTATCGGCATCACACGACAAGATAGGCATATCAACAAATGACACTGCACGAGTAATGGTATATACCGTTTTTACTGATAGTATTGACTGCCAATTAGCGGCAATTTCAGCAACTGCACTTTTTGGAGAGATTTGGAAGTCCAACTCAACTGCACCATCTTTTACACACGCTTTACCATCAGAGTACTTCGGAATATAGGTTATGGACTGAATACGCTTCATAAGGTTTGCAATATCATCTTTCATATTGGCAATATCCTGCAAGATGTCTGCTATCTGCTGTTGGATAGCATCAACCTCACTCTCCAATGTTGCAACACGGGAGGTAAGCGCATCGATGGTGGCATTTACGGTAGCGATTTCATTGTCAATACGACTATTGATTGTAGATATCTGTGTTGCAATCTCACCACGCAACTCGCCATCAAGTGTTGAGATAGCGGTGGCGATGGCAGATTTGTATGCTTTGGTAATCTCAGTCTTGGTAGTTGCCAACTCCTGTTGCAGTTTTGCAATGTCCTCCGAGTTTTGAGCAATTGCCTCTGCATTATTGTTTATTGCAATAGCATTTTTTGCGATAAGTTCTGCGTTCTTCGCAATCTTCTCTGCATTGGTAGCAATATCTGTGGCGTTCTTGGCAATAGCAGTATCGGTTGAAGATTTCAATGCCTCGATAGCACTTTTGTTCTCGGCAATCAGTTCTGCATTTTTAGAGATATTAACTTTGCACACCTCTATCTTTGAAGAGTTGGCAGTTATAGTGCTACTATTAGCAGATATTGCTTGTGCATTGTTGCTGATATTTTGTGCATTTGCAGCAATGGCAGCAGCATTCTCCGCTATCTTATTTGCATTCTCTACCGAAGTAGAATTTTCCAAATTACTTACTCTCGCTCTCAATGCTTCAATAGCAGAACTATTTGAGTTAATAAGCATCTTCAACTCGTCAGAAAGGGTGTTGATAAGAGTTTCGAGATATGCTTTCTGTGCATCGAGCTTATTGTTAAATTCTTCTGTCAATGTAGCAAGCAGAGCATCAATCTCCGTAATAGTATAGTATCCCTTCAACTGCTCATTTACCCACGATTGCATTGATGATTCCAATGTTGATATGGCACTTTCAATAGCAGCAGTATAAGCAGCAGTAATCTCACTTTTAGCGGTATTGATTGCAGATGTATAAGCATCGGTAATATCTTTAACATTTTGCTGTATATCCTCATTGAGAGTAGCAACCGCTGCTGCTATATCATTCGAAATCTTTTCGTTAATACGGGTTTCGAGGTTTGCAATACTTGTGTTTATTGCTGTGATTTGTGTCTTGATTGTTGCTACCTCGTTGGCAAGGGCATTGTACTGTTCTAATGTAGCAAAGGTTGCCTCTGCCCAATCTTTGGTGTTGCTTAACTCGGTATCTACATAGTTTTGCAAATCGGTTATCTTCTTCTCTAACTCTGCATCTTTTGCTTGGAGTGCCGAAATTGCAGCAGTGATTTGGGCAAGTTCCCCTTCTAACTCTGTTCTCAAAGCATCAAGTTGTGCCAAGACTTCTGCCTTTGCAGTTGAAATTTCGCCCTGTAACTCTGTCTTTAAGTTGTCAATCTTGGTGTTTGTGGTATTTAACTGCTCTTGTAACCCATTTGCGGTAGTAGTCAAAGCATCAATATAACCCTTTAACTCAGTATCTGCATTTTTAAGAGCATCGATAGAGTTGTTTATGTTGGTTATCTGCTCGTTGATTGTAGCAATATCCTCTTCAACCTTTTTAAGTCTATCTTCAAGTGCTGATATTTTGGCATTGAGAGCAGCAACCTCATTGTCAATACGGGTATTAACTTCCGAAATAGCATCTGCTATCTTGCCATCTATCACACCGTTGTTAGCATTGATGGCATCATTTATTGCCTTTGTATAGGCATCTGTAATCTCCTTCTTGGCATCGGCAAGTGCCTTTGTTAGTGCCTCTATCTCCTTCTGTAATGCAGCATCACCATCAGCGATGGCACTCTGCAACGCAGCAAGTTTTCCTTCAAGTTCTGCAATGGTGCAGTATCCTTCAAGTTGCTCACTTACCCAACTCTTCATATTGTTCTCGCAAGCAGCAATAGCATCGTTGAGTGCCTGAGTGTTGCTTGCCTGATTAGCAGCAATAAGTGCCTTGATTGCTTCCAACTCTGTGGTTAGTGCAGTGTATTGTTCGAGGGTTGCGAATGTCGCTTCTGCCCAATCTGTCATATTGGCAAGTTGGTTATCAACATACTTCTGCAACTCTGCAATCATCTTACTCAATGCAGCATACTGCTCCTTCAAGGTTTTTATCTCCTCTGCCGTTGCTTTGCCACTCTGTTCGAGTGTGGCGATGGTTTCTTGCAGTTGTTTGCATACATCTTGAAGTTCACCAATAGAACCTGTAATGTTGGCGATTTGCTCCTCAATGGTTGCAATCTTGTCCTCAACAAGTCCAACTCGCTGTTCAAGTGTGGAGATACGAGCATTTATAGTTGCTATCTCCTCATCGATACGAGCGTTTACGGTTGCTATCTCCGTTGCAATCTTATTGTCAATTACACCATTGTTGTTTGCAATAGCATTCTCAATCGCCTCTGTGTAGGCAGATGTTATACTATTCTTTGACTCTTCAAGTTGTTTAGTAAGTTTCTCTATCTCCTTCTGTAACGCAGCATCACCATCTGTGATGGCACTCTGTAACGCAGCAAGTTTTGCTTCCGCTGCGGCAATGGTGAGATAACCCGACAGTTGCTCATTAACCCACTGCTTCAAAGAATTTTCTACATTAGCGATTGCATTGCTTAATGCTGCTGTGTATGCTGCTGTAATTTCGGTTTTAGCGTTGGTTATTGCATCGGTGTATGAAGTTGTAATCTCTGACACCTTTTGCTGAATATCAGCATTGAGTGTAGCAACCGCTGCTGCTATATCATTTGCAATCTTCTCTTCAAGTCGTGTTTCCAAATCTGAAATACTCTTGTTTATCGCCTCTATCTGTCCTTTGATAGTTGCTACTTCCGAAGCGAGGGCATTGTGTTGCTCCAATGTGGTGTATGTTGCACTTACCCAATCCGAAGAAGAACTTTCGCCTGCAAGCAACTTTACCTGTTTCTCCAACTCCTCAATTCTCTTCTCCAAATCGGAGTCCTTTGTTTGAAGAGTATTCAGGGTGTTGTTGATTTGTGATAATTGGTTTTGCAACTCTGTTTTCAGAGATTCAAGTTTAGCAAGCAACGCTGCATTTTCTCCCTGCAAAGAAGTCTTTACCTCTTCAATCTTTGCATTTGTATCCTCGATACGCTGCTGTAAAGCATTGTAAGAGGACTGCAAATTTTCAATGTAACCTTTCAGTTCTTTGTCTGTGCTTTCCAATTGAGGTAGCGTTGCATTGATAGCATTTACCTGCTCTTGGAGTGATGCGATTTGAGTGTTTTCAATCTCGTCAAGACGATTCTCTATTCTGTCAATCGCCCTGTCGTACTTTTTGCAACTTGGCAACATCATTGCCACGACTGCAACTAATAAAAATAGTCTCTTCATAACAGTAAAGTATTAAAAATTAAACAATTATTAAAATGTTCGTTCTGTTATGACAAAAAGAAAGTGTGGAGAACACTGTTCGTCTATCCATTAGAAGGTTGTAGCAAAACCCAAACAAAAATAAACGATGCGATACCCCACACCTGTAATATGCAGATGGGGTTGCAGAATGCTCCCAACCATACATATACAAGAAATGAGTGCTATTCGTTTTGTCCTTTTGTTTTTGAAAACTGCTACATTCTCTAATGGGGACAGTGCGAAAACACTTTCAATATGTCCGTCAATCTATTGATTGACAAGGCAAATATAAGCATTTTTTGTTTCAATGTTCTCTAAAAGAGAAACTTTTTGAATAGCACTCGTGAAGTATCGCTTTGAATTATACGAAAAAGGTGCTCGTTAGAACACCTTTACAATACTTTCCCAACGAAAACTACGCCACTCGCCAAGTTCACAATCAAATACTGCTGTGGTGGCATATAACTCTCTGCTCACGCCCCTACCGTTGATGTGGCGTTTTACCAATGATGGATTAGTAGTGGCGAACATCTCCCTCAACTCTCCATTCTTCTTTTGGAAGATAAAATGCGCCACGCCTGTACGGAGTTTATCTTTGAGGGACTCAATCATCATCGCCTTTGCACCCGCCATCAACTCGCTTCCTGTTCGTGCTGCGATTACCGCCATTCTTGTTGCTGTTCCGTTTGTAATTACCAATGCGTTCATAGTGTAAGATTTTTTATTACAGTTAGTTAAAATTTTAATTCCTAATACCAAGTTGAAGGTTTAGTCCAACCCTCTAATTCGTACCACTTGTCGAGAGCATTGTATCGACTCAATCCGCAACTTGCCACCTTATTGCCCGTTGCAATCTCCCATACGCCCCAACCACTGCCTGAGCAACCAATCTTATATTTTCTCTCTCGTGCCATATTTTATTAATATCATATCCATTATTTCTACTACAAAGATAAAACTTTATTATTAATAATCCAAATTATTTTAACATTTTATTTTAATTTATATGAAAATAATTAGTATTTTGACATTTATTTCCTATCTTTGCCATTAAAATAGGACTATTATGGCAAAATTGAGAGTAAAAGAAATCGCAAAACAGAAGGGTTTAACATTGGCGAAGGTGGCAGAAGAGTTAAAAATCCACCCTGTAAATTTAAGTACCACCCTCAACGGTAATCCAACCATCGCAACATTGGAAAAGATTGCAAATGTATTGGGAGTAGATGTTACCGACTTAATTGAAACCGAGAACAAACCTATTGTAAGTGGTTTTGTAAAGGTTAATGGAGAGGTGCTTGAAATCACCTCTGTTGCAGATTTGGAACAGGCATTAGCGAAGGCAAAGGAGTTGAAGTAATGCCCTTCAATTTTTGATACTTTTCAGGTATCAATTTTTGAGGTGTTTGTATCAATTTGGGATAAAATAAAAGCAACCATTTTTAACACATTAGGTTTCAACTTTTCTTGACTTTTAAGAGCAAATAACCATATTTAGTATAGTTAAAAATCTTGAAAGTGTGGTTACTAAAACATTCAAAATATATACTATTGAAGGCATTGACTATGACGCTGTTATAGCGAAATACCGTATATTGTGCGAACAGGGTGAATGGGATATAGACGAAAATAGCATCAGTGTCTATGGTGGCAATGCTGAGTTTATCCAAACTCGCAAATCCCGTAAACCTCTGATGGATTACACCCGTATCCTCAACAAAGCAATATACCTTGTTCATACGATTGCATACCGACACGCAACCAATAGAGAAGAGGGCGTTGAAGGTGCAAGTATTCAGTATTCCGTATTACAGAAGGTTATCGGGGAAGATTCCTATGAATTATTGAGGGCATTGCAGAAGTTGGGTTACATTGAGATAGACAGCAAGTATATTATTGGAAATTCCTCCAAACATTACGCTACTATCGGTAACATAATAACTGCACAATGTTCCAATTACACCATCTTGAAGTACATCAATAAGACGAAACAGTTATTAAAAGATGCTATTATTAAGCGTTTGGCAACCACTGAATTCAAAACTCTATACGGAGAATCATTTGCTGAAACCTATGTCAGAAACCTCAACAAGTTTAAGATTAAAGATAAAGTAGGTTTTGATTCATACATCAAGGAGCAAATATCATCAGACTCAAACAAAGAACCTTATTATAACTTTATTACAGACTCTTTTGAAAGTGATTTGAAGATATATTCTATTGATAATAATAACAGAATTTACCACATATTAACTTCATTGGAAAGAGAACTAAAAGAGTTTATAAACATTAGATTCTCAATAGATTGTAAGAATTCACACCCTGTTTTATTTAACTATTTTATTTTTAATAGTAAAGGTATATCTGTTCAATTATCTTATTTTATTTCTTCTATTTTATTTAGTATAGATAAGAACAGTATATATCCAACCCCTAATAACCATTATGACACAGAAAAACTCCGTAATATATTGATAAGCAACAATATAGAAGAATCAATTATTGCAAAGTTTGCTGATGATGAGTTGTTATATATGTGGAAAACCACCACAGGAAGGTTTTGGGACGATATACTTGCCAAGCATCAAGGAAAGGGGTACAGCAGAGCAGAGATAAAAGAGCAAATGTTTAGAGAGGTATTTTATAGCAAGACTCCAAAGATTGCTTGGAAAGAATTTGCAAAGGATTTTAGGAAGCAATATCCGAATGTCGATAACCTAATAATGCGATGGAAAGAACCACTCAAACACCCTGATTTGCAAGAATACTTAATTGCCCGTAAGAAGGCGGTTCGTTCGCAAGGTTCAACCATAATGTGTAGTCAAGAGACTGCCCTGCCAAATCTGATGATGGATTTGGAGAGTGAGATATTCAGAGAGGTGTTAAAGTCTCTGTTTAGAAAGAGAGTCCCCGCTGTTCATATTCACGATGCCATTGTGATACCTGATACCCGTGCAAAGGTTGATATTAACCAAGTCGAAGCGGTGATGAGAGAAGCGTATAAGAAGATAATAGGTATGCGCCCAACTTTCTCGGTAGATATTTATAAATAAAAATCTTTCAGCAGATAACACTATCTGCCAAAAACAAACATTTTTAATACCTATTTTTTACTTGAATGCTTTTTAATAACTATTTGTTATTAAATGTTTTATAACATTTTTTATCTATCTATTTTTTTAGAATAGACTTTGTGGTTTGAAGAGGGAGTAAAGTTACTCAGTATCCTCTTTTTTATTGGGTATTCCCGCCCAATATCTCTTCTGCGATTCGCTCTGCTTGGCATTTATCCGCTGTCGCTCATCGTAAGTCATTCTTTTGTGATAATCCTTCATACTATCTGAAATAGATTTTTTGACGGAATCACTTAACTCTCTGTAAATTCTTTTTGCCATAGTTCAATTAGTCTGTTTACTATAAATAGTTTCAACTTTGAAAAAAGACTAAAAATCCGAAAAATTTTTCTCGGCAGATAGTGGCAAACTAAACATACCCACCTCTTTGAGAAAATATCAAGAGGTGGGAAACGAAAATCGCTTTATCACAAATGGGGTGGGAGTCATAAATAAAAAACAGGCGAGAGTCTCACGACTGTCGCCTATTCCCGAAATTCATTGCAAATTTCGTTTACTAACCCAAACTTAAATAAATGAAGAAACCTCACAATGGTGTGCAGTTATCACCATTGCTGACATATTAACGAGCAACATTCTTGCCAAAGTATCAAACTACCCCGAAATAGATACTTTTTGAACCAATTTGAACAAAGTATGTGTACTGCATTCGAGAATTAGAGATACATATTTTAGTTTTTAACCATAAGAGATTTAGGGTTTATACATATTGTTTTACTAATTTTATTTGCTTGTTTTAATAATATAATATATCTTTGTGTTTGAAAAAATAAACTATAATATAAATATGGCAACAGCGGTAATATATGCCCGTGTGAGCAGTGTGGGTGATAGGCAAAATACAGATAGACAAGTGGCAGATTTGAGAGAGTATGCCAACCGTAGCGGATTGTCAGTTGTTGGTGTGTATGAAGAGCATATCAGCGGAGCAACCAAGAACGAAGATAGGGCAGTGTTGTGTGAGTGTCTGAACTTCTGTGTTACCAACAAGATTGACACGCTCCTAATAAGCGAGTTGAGCAGACTTGGCAGAAATGTTGATGAGGTACTTGCCAATGTCAAGTTCTGCAAGGATAATAACCTCAACATCTACTTCCAAAAGGAGAATTTATCGCTGTTCAATGCTGACGGAAGCAAAAATCCATTCTTAACAATCTTTATCAGTGTTCTTGGTACCTGTGCCGAAATGGAGCGAGACAACATCAAGTTCCGTCTTAATAGTGGGTTGAGGAGATATGTTGCCAACGGAGGGCGTGTCGGCAGGAAACAAGGTAGCACCAAGAGCAGAGAGAAGAAACAAGAGGAGTATGCAAAGGTAATCAAGTTGCTCAAAGGTGGACAATCAGTCCGCAACACAGCAAAATTGTGCGAGGTGGGCATCAGCACGGTGCAGAGAGTGAAGAAAGAATTTGCCATATAACCCAAACAACTCAAAGAAAAATCGGAACACAAAAATCGGTAGTCATATCGAACGACTACCGACTTTTTTGAACACACTTGAAAGGTGAATACACTTACTTGTACTGCAATGCCTTAAAAGTTATATCGAAACTCTCTCGGAGTGCATTGACTGCCTCTTCGTTAGAAGAACTACTTATCATATAAAAACCTATAAGTGTATCGGTGGATAAATTTACCTCTCCGTTAAAGTTGTTTGCATAGACAAATTCTTGTGTCTCCCTATTGTATGTTACCGAATTTGCTAATACCGTGTTATCTACGGCAAATGCAATCTTACGCTTCTTATCAATGATGATATAGTCGCTGTCATACATCATCAGAGACACCTTCTCTGTCTCTTCCGCTTCGTTTATTACATTGATTGTACCCGCAAACTTGTTAGGCAATACCTCCAATATAGTATAGTAGTGATTGGAGAGGTGAACAACAATCTTGCGGATAAACCTATTCACATACTTCTTCATCTCAGCAGGATTACCCTCCGCAGACAAGATGGCATCTGCAACGCTCTCGTTCAAATGGTTTGCAAGGAAATCACGGATACCCTCAATCTCCGCTTGCTTGTTCTTAATGGCAGACATAAAACTACCAATATCCTTCTTTATCCCTAAAACCCTATTTTCCAACTCAGATTCGGTAATAGCATCTATTCGGTACAAATTTGCCTCTTTTGCTTGTTCCTTCTCCTTCTCCGCAATCTTTGCTTCGATGTTGGCAATCTCCTTTTCCAAGTTAGCAATAGTCTCAGCGTTGAGGTTACGGAGTTGCTCCTGCTCTATCAACTCAACATTCTCTTTCAGGTAACGCCACACAATGCCATCTATGAGATTCATAGTAACAGCATACCTCTTCTTGCCGCAAGCGTGTTGAAATTTGCACTCTCGCTTACAAGCGTAGGAACTCTCTTTCTTTACCTCAGCAATCAATGAACAATCACACTCTGCTACATAGAGGAGTTTTGCCAATATAGAGATGTGCTTGCTCGACTTTTCAGGGCAGTTGTTGGTTAGCATATCCTGCACTCGGTTGAAAACATCTACATCTACAATTTGTGGATAGTGGTTGTATGTGTAAGACGATGTTACATACTCCTCAACATTGGTTTTTCCAAGTTCGTAGTATTGGTAATTCTTACGCTTGTTGTTGGTAGTCTTAGCTCCGATATATGCGCTCTCTCGTAGGCATTTTTGGATATTTGTTGTAGCGTGAAAGTATGTGTCGAACCCTTTGGCAATACACTCGACTTTTATCTTATGGATAGACTTACCGTTGAGATACATTTCAAATACCTGTCTAATTTGCTTTGCCTGTTGCTCGTTTATTTCAAGCATCTTACGCCTACCTGCAACCTCAACGATATTATAACCAAATAGCGCACGCCCACCAACAACATAACCATCTTTTCTCAATGAACTTTTTGCTCTTTGGAAACGATCCTTCTTCTGCTGCATTTCATTACTTGCGATGGTAGCAAATAGGTTGAATGTGATGTCTGATGAGTAGTTGTAATTACCATTCTCATCGAATAGGCGGAAGTTAATATCCTTGACTATCAACTGTATTTTATGCTCCTTGAAGTATGTTTTACAGTGGATAAGAACATCATCATATCTACTTAGACGGGATAACTCCGTGATGATAAGTGTTCGGCAATCAGGATTGGAAGCAAAAAACGCTTTAACCTGATTAAAACCATCTTTCTTCTCGATAGTCCTAAATCCTGACTCCTTAGTAGAAATCACCCCTACTACCTCATACCCTAAGTTTGAGGCATACCTTTTCAAGTCCTCTTCTTGGGGTGTAAAGTCTTGGTATTTAGTCGATACACGGGTGAGCAAAAGACACTTTTCCATACTTCAATCGGTTTACACTCACAAAGTTAGTTATAATTTTAATAAAAACTACTATTTGTACCGATTTATTTAAGTTTGGGTTAGTAGAAGGGCTCGCAATGAGTCCTGAGGTAGGCGACAATCGAGAGATTCTCGCCTATTTTTGTTTTATGTTGCGAGCCCTTCTCCTTTCAACCTGTGGCGGCGTGGCAGACTTGTCTGCTTTCGGCTGTTGTTTGCTGTCGCAAATAATTGTCTTTGTCAGATAATTGACTTTGAAAATAAATTTTCAGTCATTTTCTGCCAAACCCAACAATCTACGATTGCAACAGCCTCTCTCGGTCTGCTCAAACCTGCGGAGGTCGTTAGTAGAAGAAATAGGTATTCTTTTTTATTTATTACTCGCAATGAGTCCTGAGGTAGGCGACAATCGAGAGATTCTCGCCTATTTTTGTTTTATGTTGCGAGTTTCTCTCCTTCAAGCAAGCTTGATTTGTAGTACCAAAAAACAAAAGATGCCGAATCTCGGCACCTTTCTGCTTCGTTTGTTTTGTTCGGGTGGAAGATGGGATTCGAACCCACGACCTTCGGAACCACAATCCGCAACTCTAACCAGCTGAGCTACATCCACCATCTAAATCCCTCGCGGAATCGAGTGCAAAAGTAATATACTTTTTAACAATGTCCAAATTTTTTCAAAGAAAAGTTAATTATATCGACAACTATTGCCAAAAAACATTCTCTATGCCCACTCCTCCATACAACGCAGGCGCATGAGTTTCCCTACACCTTTGGATTCTTCATCACTATATTTTGTCGTTCGATACTCTCAACATGTATAGCATCGAGTATAGTACGCAGAAACTGCTCGCTCAACCCGAGTGATGTACCACGAACAAGGGCATGCTCCATAATATCCTCCCAACGCTCTCTCTGCAAAATACGCACATTATTATCTCGTTTGATACAACCTATCTGCTCCGCTGCATTCATTCGCTCGGCAAGAAGTTGCAAAATCTCACTATCAAGACTATCTATCTGCTCACGCAATCCCAACAGAGCTGTTTTATACGACTCCGAAGAGGATTCTCCGGCACGCCATTTTATACCATCAAGTATTGCCGACAAAGCCGCTGGTGTTAGTTGTTGCTTGGCATCGCTCCACGCCTCGGCAGGGTTGATATGGCTCTCAATCATAAAACCATCATAGTTAAGGTCTGCTGCCTGCTGCGATATATCGGCGATAAAATCTCTACAACCGCAAATATGCGAAGGGTCGCAGAGTATCGGCAAATCAGGCATTCTGCGTCTCATTTCGAGAGCAAGATGCCACATTGGAGCATTGCGCAACGCTCCTGCGCCATAGCCCGAAAATCCACGATGGATAAGACCTATATTTTTCACGCCACAAACTGCAAGTCGCTCCACAGCTCCGCACCACAAATCGACATCACCATTTACAGGATTCTTCACAAAAACCATCTTCTCGGTGCCACGCATAGCCTCTGCAACCTCCTGCATAGAGAATGGGTTGGCTGCGGTACGGGCTCCAATCCAATACATATCAAGGTCATAAGACATGGCACTCTCGACATGTCTGGCATTGGCAACTTCGGTAGTTATCTTCAATCCTGTCAACTCTCTTGCCTTAACTAACCAAGGCAACGCCTCAGCACCTATACCTTCGAATGTTCCGGGTTTGGTGCGTGGCTTCCATACGCCGGCACGCAATATATCCACCTTACCTGTTGCAGCAAGGGCTTGTGCTGTTGTAATAACTTGCTCTTCGCTCTCGGCACTACAAGGGCCTGCAATAATTAAAGGTCGCTTCAACTTCATAACAATCTATCTTTTATCTAAAACCTTTCGTATCTCATTTGCGCGCTCAATGGTCTGACGAATCTCCTCTCGGTTATCCTTTTCTAAGGCCTTACGGAAAATTTCAAGTTGGTGAATATACTCTCGCAGCACATCAAGCACATTATATTTATTTTGCATCAATATCGGAATCCACATCTCGGGTGATGACTTTGCAAGTCGTACCGTACTCTCAAAACCTCCTCCTGCAAGGTTGAGAATTGTGTCGCTCTCTCGTTCCTTTTCGAGTACAGTGGTAGCTAAAACAAACGATGTAATATGTGAAATATGGCTCACATAAGCAGCATGAACATCATGTTGCGAAGGTGACATGTGCATAATCTTCATACCTATTGCAGAGAAGAGCTCCTCCACCCATGCAACAGCCTCCTTATCCGACTTATCGGCCTCACATAGTACCAAATTACAACCCGCAAATGCCCCCTCAACAGCAGCTTCGGGACCACTATGTTCGGTACCCCACATCGGGTGTGTAGCAACAAAGCGGCTACGGCGTGGGTGCTGGCTGATAATTTCACACAACTCCTCTTTCGTAGAACCCATATCCATCACTATTTGATTGCCATCAATGCGATTTAGCAACCTTATAGCCAATGAAGGAATAGTATCTACTGGCGTTGCAAGAAGCACAACATCGGCGACCTCGGTTGCCTTATCGAACTCGACAACTTCATCAACCAACCCCAACTTCAACGCCATCTCAGCATTGCGAGGAGATGCATCAACGCCCAAAATGCGCTCTGCAAGTGCATGCTTGCGTAGCGCAAGAGCAAACGATCCGCCTATTAATCCTAAACCTATGATACAAATTCTCATAACTCTTAATTTTGCATTTTGAATTCTGCATTTTGAATTCTGTCAAGCACCCTTTGCAGCAACTCTTCCGAAGCACAAAGACTTATGCGAATATATTGCATACCCTCCTCTCCAAACACTCCACCGGGTGTTACGAAGATATTTTTCTCATAGAGTAATCTATCGCAGAAGTCGTAGCAGTTTTCGTCATTCGGTATTCTACCCCACAGGAATAGTCCAGCCTGATTGGTTCGGCATTCCAGACCAAGAGCCTCCATTATCTGCAACCCCAGCACCTCACGCTGTCGATAGACTCTATTTTGCTCCTCATACCACTCATCGCCCAGAGCGAGAGCCGTAGCTGCTGCAAGTTGCAAAGGTAAGAACATTCCCGAATCCATATTACTTTTGAAGCGCAAAATTTCATCTATTCTCTCCTTTGCACCACCAATCATACCTATTCGCCACCCCGCCATGTTATGGCTCTTGCTCAACGAGTTGAGCTCAACAGCCACCTCTCGCGCCCCTTCAACTGCAAGTAACGACAGCGGTTTATCATTGCGTAAAAAGCAGTAGGGATTATCATTCACAAGCAAAATATGGTGTTCTCGGCACCAATCCACAATCCTCTGCAAATCCTCTCTCGTTGCCACTGCTCCTGTTGGCATATGAGGATAGTTGATAATCATCATCTTCACGCCACTGACAGGGAGTCTTTCGAGATTAGGCATATAGTTATTCTCCTCTTTTAGCGCATACTCCACCACCTCTCCACCAGCAAGTCGCACCGCCGAGGAGTATGTCGGATAACCCGGATTAGGCACCAACACCCTATCTCCATCTGAGATATATGTCATCACCGTATGCATAACACCCTCTTTTGAGCCGATAAGAGGAAGTATCTCACTCTCTGGATTTAGCTCTACTTCAAAACGGGTTTTATACCAAACCGATAGCGCTTCACGCAACTCTGTTGCTCCACGATATGATTGATAGCCATGCACCGACACCTTTGCCGACTCCGTAGCAAGGCGCTCTATCACCGAAGGGTGTGGGGGAAGGTCCGGCGAGCCAATACCCATATTTAAAACATCGGCACCGGCACGGCGCATCTCTTCTATCTCACGCAGTTTGCGCGAGAAGTAGTATTCGGTAACACTACCCAACCGGGTTGCCAATTCAAAGTCGTATGCTCTTTTCATAAATCTTTCCCCTTTTGGTATATTCCGTATATATGCACCTCAACACCTCTGCTACGCAACCGTTCCACCGCCTTCGTGAAGTCGGCACCCGAACAAAACTCCATATCGGTATGGAACATATAGTGCCAAGGCTCGGTAGGAATAGGGTAAGATTGCAGTTTTGTCATATTGAGATTAAGTCCTTCAAAACAGCCGAGTGTATCGTAAAGAGAACCCGATGTATTATCTATCTTAAAGTATAGTGAAGCCTTGCCGCCACCATCACTCGGCATTGGTTCTGTGCGTGTTCGGTCGCAGTATTCGAGGCGCAGAAATCTCGTGTAATTATCACTAATGGTATGAATATCGGGAGCAACTATGTCAAGATTAAAGAGCTGTGCTGCTAACGAACTTGCAATGACTGCCTTTGTGCGGGAACCACTCGCTTGCAATTGCGCTGCACTCAACGCAGTATCGGCACTCTCGATAAGTTGCCAATGGTGTTTATCGAGGTAATCGGTACACTGCAAGAGTGCCATCTGATGCGACTCGACCTCACGGATATCCTCTAATGCCACGCCACGATTAACCATCAGATTTTGGCGGATACGCAGATATGACTCACCCGTAATATGCACATTACAACTCTGCAAGATATTGTAGTTCGGGAGTATTGAACCTGCAATTGAGTTCTCGATAGCCATAATGCCATAATCCACTCTGCATTGTTCGACAGCATATGCCACTTCGCGGAAGGTGTCACAAGCAAGAATCTCCACCACTTCGCCCTCTATGCCCTCTGCTACGATATGATGAAAGCTACCTCTATATCCTTGTATTGCTACTTTTTTCATGGTTTTGGTATTGATGGCTGTTTGCCATCTGTTTTTTACATTATAGATAACTTTTCTCCGAAAAAGTTAATTCCAACTTTTTCCAACTTTGCGCACTTAATTTTCAACTAAAAAGACCGTTCTTTTAAGGGAACGGTCTAAATAATTATGCTTCATACACATACATCAACTACCGCTCCCCTTCATTCGAAAAGAAGTAAAAGTAAAAAAAGTAGCTCGATGAGTGGTTAAACATACTATTCTCTAACTATTATCCCATATAACGATATGCAAATGTAGTAAATTTTTGTCAAATCGCAAAAAAATCCTACAAATTTTGACTATTGCTATTGGTAAGTTCTTTACCCTGATATTCGCCTGTCAAAGTATTGAGGAACGCCATAATCTTATCCTCCTCTTCATCAGTCAAAGCGACACCCGACTGATATGTTCCCATATCACAAACAGCCTCCTTCAATGTTGCACGAGTACCATCGTGGTAGTATGGCCAAGTAAGGGCAACATTGCGCAAGCCCGGCACCTTGAAACGATGACGGTCACGCTCCTCTTTGGTCTGCTTGTAGCGACCATTATCCTCCTCGGTAAGCTCCAATCCTCGGTCTGCAAAGTAGTGTTTGCGCAAGCCCATCAACTCATACGACTCACCGCCAAGATTTTGTCCGACATGGCATGTTGCACAACTATACTCCTTGAACAATTCGTAACCTGCCAACTCCTCAGCAGTAATTGCCGAGTTATCGCCACGAAGATATTTGTCGAATCGAGAATTTGGTGTAATAAGCGTACGCTCAAACTGCTCGATAGCATCTGTAATCGTTGCCTCGGTGATACCCTCAGGATAGAGAGCCTTGAATGCACGCACCATCTTGCGGTCACGCTTCAACTTTGCGATAATCTGGTCGAAGTTTGGCGATGCCATCTCGACAGGATTTACCGGAGGTCCTGCTGCCTGCTCGGCAAGGGTTGTAGCACGACCGTCCCAGAACTGCACGAAGTTATATACTGCATTATATACGGTTGGGGCATTTACGCCACCGAGTTGTCCCTCAACTCCCTCCGAGTATTGTTTATTATCAACACCTGCGGTATTCAAACCATGGCACGATGCGCACGATACGGTATTATCCACCGAGAGGCGTGTGTCGTGGAAGAGCAAAAATCCCAACTCGGCCTTTGCCTCATCAACAGGCAGTGACAAGTCTATCGGACGAATAGGCTCACCGGCACGCTCTCCCGTGAGACCATCGTTATAGTGTGCGATACGATACGCCGTAGCCCATTCGAGAATAATATCTCGCTTGGCATTTGTCATTTGGCTTCCCCAATGAACAAGGAAATACTTTGCCATAGGCATACGCTTATCCAGCGCAACCTTCTCGACCTTAGCCACATCTACGGGCGACAACTCACCCTCACCTGATGTCAAGACCTGCATCATCGGCTCCATATCGAAGGCGCGATAGCCCTCCTCCACATCTTTCATTACAATATCGCCTGCAACGGGCAGGTCGAAGTAGAAAGGCAGGTCGGGATTTGCCGAGTGGCAAACCAAACACCCTCCCTCATTAAAAATCTCTACCACTGCATCATTCAAAGGCAAATCCGCCTTTGGCGCACGATTGGCGATAAAGTAGCCTGCAACAAGCGCAACTACAACCACCACTGCTGTTACAATCAAACTTTTTTTCATAGCTCAATTATATTAAATCGGTTAAAAGTGTACTGCTTCACCCTACAAATATACAATTTTTTTGTATGGTTACAAAAAAAAGCGAAATAGTTTTACTCTCAATTTTGATAAAGACTGCTATTGCTGATATTGGTCGCCATTATAGATATCTCAACTGCTCCTGCTTAATCTGTTGTAGTTCATACATTCTATCACGATAGCGTGCCGCTGCTATAAAATCCAACGACTTGGCAGCTCGTTCCATATCATTTCGTGCCTGTTCAATCAGGAAGTCTATATTTGCACCACTCTCATATTGCGACCTTACATCGGCAACCATACCCACTTTTGGCACATCTGTATTATACAGAACTCTTGTATCATTTACGGTTATCCTCTCTGCACCGCTATTATCAAGCAACGGGCTTGGTTGTGCCGAATTTCGTTTTGCCTGGCGGGGCATAATAGCATGTTCGATATTATATTTTATTTGTCGTTCTCGGCGGCGATTGCTATCTTCAACGGTACGGCGCATCGCTTCGGTACAAGTTGTACCGAAGAGTACAACGCGTCCTTGTGCGTGACGGGCTGCGCGACCTGCCACCTGTGTCATGGCGGTATAATTTCGCAAATAACCATTTTTGTCGGCATCAAAGATAGAGACTTGCGAAACCTCCGGCAAGTCGATACCTTCACGCAACAGATTTACTCCGCATAAGACATCAAATAGGTCCGCATGCATATCCTCAATGATTTGCACACGCTCCAAAGTATCGAGATCGGAGTGTATATACCGACTTCGCACCCCCATCTTTTCAAGATATGCCGATACCTCCTCGCACATACGCTTTGAGATAGTGGTAACAATCATCTTCTCACCGCGACTGACACATGTCTCGATATCCTCCATCAGACGGTCTATCTGTCGTGTCGAGTCACAAATCTTTAATGCTGGATCTATAATTCCTGTCGGACGAATAAATTGCTCAACAATACTCTCTTCACTACGAGCCAGCTCGTATGGTGCAGGCGTTGCACTCACATATATTGTTTGTCCCTGCATCGACTCGAACTCCTCGAATCGCAGAGGTCTGTTATCTCTTGCAGCAGGGAGGCGAAATCCATATTCAACAAGGTTCTCCTTGCGGGAACGGTCTCCGCCATACATACCCCTTACCTGAGGTATAGTAACATGGCTCTCGTCAATAATTATTAGAGCATCTTTGGGAAGATAGTCAAGTAGGCAAAACGGTCGCATACCCGGCATTCGTCCATCGAAATAGCGAGAGTAGTTCTCAATACCTGAGCAATAACCCAACTCCTTTATCATTTCGAGGTCGTAGTTTACGCGTTGTTCGATACGCTTTGCCTCTACCTCTCGTCCCTCTCGCTCGAAGAAATCTATCTGTTTTTCGAGGTCTGCCTCGATATTCAGAAC
This sequence comes from Alistipes sp., assembly GCA_045596245.1. Classification (GTDB taxonomy): domain Bacteria; phylum Bacteroidota; class Bacteroidia; order Bacteroidales; family Rikenellaceae; genus Alistipes. The sequence goes on from JAZOBZ010000016.1 coordinate 35,871, forward strand.
CGCCTGCTCAATGCGAGTTTTACTTGGAACAAAGAGATTTGCAGGGTAGATATTTACCTGTTCCAACGAATCGAGCCGCTGTCCTGTCTCAGCATCAATCAGTGCAATCTCCTCAATCTCATCATCGAAGAAGGTCACACGATAGCAATGGTTTCCAATTGATGAGCGAATGGTTACACTATCACCCTTGACACGGAAAGTAGATGCCTCCAAATCACCTTCAACACGAGTGTATAGTATCTCTACAAGACGATACATCAAGTGTTTCATAGCCATTACATCGCCGACCTTTAATTGTATCATAGTGCTATGGAAATCGGCAGGATTGCCAATACCATATATACACGACACGCTTGCCACGACAATCACATCACGCCGACCTGAGAGTAGCGAAAATGTTGCGCTGAGTCGCATACGATCAATCTCGGCATTTATGGCAAGGTCTTTTTCAATGTAAGTGTCGGTTGAGGGGATATAGGCTTCGGGTTGGTAGTAGTCGTAGTATGATACGAAATACTCGACAGCATTGTCGGGAAAGAAGCCTTTAAATTCGCTATAAAGTTGGGCGGCAAGAGTTTTGTTGTGACTTAAAACGAGTACAGGACGATTGAGTTGGGCAATGACATTCGCTATCGTAAAGGTCTTTCCCGAACCGGTAACACCATGTAGCGTAGCAGCCGGGACACCTTGACGAAGCGAAGCGACCAACCGGCTGATAGCCTCCGGTTGGTCACCCATAGGTGCATAATCCGATACAAGTTTAAAATCCATACTCCGATTATGGCAAATATCTCACCATGAAACTATATTCTCCCGAACTTAAATCTAACTACATACCTGCAATAATGATATGACCTGTGTGAGCGAACTCCAATAGTGGCATTTTAAGCACCTCTCCTCGTTCGATAACTTCGGCAGAGCCTTTGGTCTTATCCATAAAACGCCCCTCTTTGTCGATAATTCTCACACGAAAGCCATTTGCATACTCTTGTGCAGGAACCACAATATATATATGTTTCACCTCGCCTTCCGACAATTCACCGTTTGCAACTACTGCCGATACGGTAGAATATGCCTTACCTCCTTCGGCAGGAGTAATAGAGGCATCTTCGTAGTTGATGGTGAAATCTCCTGCAACGGGCTCATCGTTATTGCCTTTAAACTCTATTTTCAACAACTTATACGCCCTATCCTCATATCCGGGAGCCACCTTTATCTGTAAATGTATAACACCTGCAAGGTGGTGCAAACATGGTGCCTCGCCCTCATCTGCAATATATGTCGCCATTGGAAGGGTATTTGGAGCAAAGGTATCTATTGCCTCAGGCTGGGTATTCGGAAGTGTAATTGTCGTATTATCTTTGTAGAATGATGCAGGGTATAGGATATTGCAAGGATACGACAAGTCGGAGCTAAACGAGAATACGGCTTTGCTTCGATTTGTGGCATCTATCGAGGTCTTGGTAGAGGATATCCCATTGGCTGCTATGCAGTCACCTTCGGACCAATATACAGCCCTTCTTCCATTTTCCGAAGTTCCAAGCGAAGTTCGACTGTCACTCAAATCTACTGTTAGCTGTTTCTCTGCACCGAAAGATACCTCTTCTCCCATATTATTGCAGCCAACCATCATTATTGTCGCCGTAACAACTGCTACTATTCTGAATAAATGTTTCATAACCTCTCCCTTTTCTAATTCCAATTACCTTCATTCTCAAACATCTCATCTACGGAGGAGCTCTCTCCAAAACCCCTCTCAACAAGTATATCCATACTCTCAATTCGAGGTACTATATACCTCGTTTCATCATTAAACAAAACCTCTTTCATAACTAATCTCTATTGCTGGATTTAACAAATTATCACTCTCTTCTACCCTTATCAACAGCAACCTATGATGAATATCGTAGGTCGTTTATTTATATCGGGAAGTCCCTCTTTGCGCCACTCGGCAATGGTAGCGGTGCGGATATACTCATTTTGAGAGGTTATATCGCAAGCGATGCAGAGGCGTGTCTGCGCTCCGCACGAGGCAACAATCTGCTCTGCCAACTTGGTATTGCGATAGGGTGCCTCGATAAATAATTGCGATTGATGCTCGGCAATGGCGCGGCTCTCCAAACGCTTAATTGTACGAGTGCGCTCAGGCTCTTTTACGGGCAGATAGCCGTTGAAGGCGAAGGATTGACCACTCAATCCCGATGCCATCACAGCCATAATAATCGAAGAGGGACCAACCAACGGCACTATGCGGATACCTGCGCGATGACACGCCTCGACAATGAGTTGTCCGGGGTCTGCAACGGCGGGAACGCCTGCCTCGGAGATTACGCCTGCCGAGCGACCAGCCTTGATTTTGGCAACCATACGCTCCACATCGCGTGGCGAGGTGGTGTGTTCGCTCAACTCGTCAAACTCCAACTCGTCAATCTTGCCCGACAGCCCTGCCTTCGACAAGAAGCGGCGTGCCGAACGGAGATTTTCCACTATAAAGTAGTCGAGCGAGGTTATAACCTCACGATTGCCTTCGGGGGTTACATCGTAGGGCAATGTATCCTCCGAAATTGGACAAGGTATTAAATATAGTGTGCCTTTACTCATTTATGTAAATTCGCTTTACTCGTTTTGCCACCGAGGTAAGAACCTCATAAGGTATTGTGCCAAGTACAACCGCCATATCGGCTGCGGTATTGCCCTTCTCGGCAGAGAATATCTCGACAATATCGCCCTCCTCAACTCCCTCGATGTCGGTGATATCTATCATACAACTATCCATGCAGATATTACCTACTGTTTTGGCTCTCTTACCCGCTACAATCATCTCCCACGCACCATTTCCGAGGTGGCGGTTCAAGCCATCGGCATAGCCGACAGGTATGGTGGCGATACGGCTCTCTTTCTCTATTTTGCCGTTGCGACCATAGCCTACGGTGTCGCCCTCATGGAGGGTACGAATCTGCACTATGCGAGTGCGGAGTGTCGAAACAGGCTCCAACGCCTCGCCTGCGGTTGTCGAAAAACCGTATAAGCCGATACCCAAACGGCACATATCGAAACGAGCCTCCTCGAATCGCAACATCGCCTCCGATGCCGCAGCATGGCGCAGTGGGCGGTACGGCAACGACTCCATAATGGAGGTGCTGATATGGTCGAACTCCGAAATTTGCTCTTTCGAGAAGTTGTCTTGCGCGGTGTCGTCTGCCACGCAAAGATGGGTGAAAATCGATGCTACACGCACACTCTTAGCGACCTGTGCAAGAGTTTTGCACAGCCCCTGAACATCTTTGTTCATAAAGCCGAGGCGGTGCATGCCGCTATCAATTTTCAGGTGTATCGGATAGTTTATCTCGCCGGCACGCTCCACCGCCTGTACAAACGATGCGAGCGAACGGAACGAGTATATTTCTGGTTCGAGCGAGTGGGCAATCATCGTGTCAAAACTTGCATCATCGGCATTCAGCACCACGATAGGCATCGTAATACCTCCCTCTCGCAGTGCTACACCCTCATCGGCAAATGCCACCGCAAGATATGCCACGCCCTGCTTTTGTAGCATCTGCGCAACCTCTGTTTCGCCTGCTCCGTAGCCTGAGGCCTTAACCATCGCCACAAGGCGTGTCGAAGTGCCTATCTGCGAACGGAAATAGTTGATATTGCGAGCCATAGCCTGCAAATTAACCTCCAAAACGGTGGTGTGGCTATGCTGCTCCAAGCGGTGTGAAATTCGCTCTAAGCGGCTGGCACGATTACCCTTTATCAATACGGCGCAGTTGGCGATATCCAACTTGGCGATATTTAATAAAAGCTCTTCGGTAGTGGCAAAGAAAAGAGCATTCTCTCCAAACTCGCCACGAGCCTTCATCAACCCCTCACCAATGCCGATAAAGGTATCTACACCCGCCTCACGCACCATATGCAAAACTTTTGCATAGATGTTTTCATCGCCACTTTGCAAGATGTCCGACAGGATAAGCACCGTTTTGCGCCCACCTGCTACCGAACGAAGATGGTCGAGTGCAATGGATAGCGAATTGAGGTCGGCACTGTACGAATCGTCAATAATAATCGAGTTGTCGATACCCTGCTTAACCTCCAAGCGCATTGCTACGGGTTGCAACTGCGTGAAGTCGGGCATATCGTAGCCCATCTCGGCAAAAAATGCTGCGACAATCTCGGCATTGCGCTGAGATGCCTTGTCGGTCATCGGTGGCACTTGTGCCGTAGTGGCGGCATCAATAAGGTTGCGATTGTCAAATCGCTTTTCGACAACCTCCGCCAACGGAATATATGCCGAGTGGTAAATTATATCGGCTGCCGTCTGTGCCAAGAGAACTTTCTCGTCAATCTTCTCCTCCAACGATGAAAATCCCTGCTCGTGGGCATCGCCTATCGAGGTAAAAATCACCATATCGGGTTGAGCCATCTTGTAGAGTCGCTCCATCTCTCCCTTTTGCGATATTCCTGCCTCGATAATCGCTACATCGTACGAGTTGTCCAACATCAGGAGCGACAATGCCACTCCCAACTGCGAGTTGTAACTGCGTGGCGAACGGAAAATCTTTGCATCGTGCGGTGCGCACTGCGCAATCCACTCCTTAACGGTGGTCTTGCCGTTTGAGCCCGTAATACCTACTACTGTGCCTTTGAATTGGTTGCGATGGTGTGCTGCCAGCGCCTGCAATGCCACCAATGAATTTTCGACTACAACCGCACCACACCCCTCTGCAAGGTCGATTTCGCGCTCCACCATAAAGCTCTTGACGCCGCGCTCTGCAACCTCTGCGATATGGTTGTGCGCATCGTGATTTACCCCCTGCATCGCCACAAAAAGGGTGTCGTGCGTCAAGGCGTACGAACGGCTGTCGGTGGCTACTGTTGCCACCTCCAAATCGCACCCTACAAGGCGACCACTCACAATGTTTGCTATGTCGGAAAGGCGGTATCTCATAATCTACTCCTTGAAAGTTACTATTGTTATGCCTGAGCCACCTCTGTCGGGGTGGTCATCTACGGCACTCGCCACCTGTGGTAACGAGCGAAGATAACGGCGCACCTCCTCTTTCAGCGCTCCCGTACCCTTGCCGTGCAGAATGGTTACGCTGCTAACGCCTACCATAAGCGCATCATCGACCAAGGTCTGTACCCTCTCCAATGCCTCCATTACACGCTCACCACGAATATCTATCGAGGAGGTGAAGTTGAGTCGGCGTTGCGAAATATCTGCCGATATAACAGTGCGTGGTGTTTCGGGGCGTGTTGCTCGCTTATACTCTGCCGAGGAGATAACCTCCAAACGAACCGTTTCGACAGTTGTCAAAATAGCACCAAACGCCACCTGCGCCCTCTTGCCACGAATCTCTTTCACTACGCCCACGCCATTCTGTCCCATAAGGCGCACCTTTGCTCCAACCTCCAATGGCAGAGCCTTTTTTGTAGGTTGTGCAGCCTCTTGTTTAGGCTCGGCAGGGTTATTTTTGCGCTCCTCACGCCTCTGCTGACGGCGGCGAAGTCGCTCCATTTCACGCTCTATACGCTCATTTGCCTCGGAGTTATCCGCCTCAATCTCCTCGCGGAACTCCTCGAACTCGCGGCGTAGCCACTTGGTCTGCTCCTTCTCGGCTTGCGCCTCGCGGATACCCTTAATCGTATTCTCGATTTGTCGATTTGCCTCGGCAACCAACTCTTTGGCTTGTGCCTTTGCCTCGTGGATAATGCGGTTGCGCTCCTCGCGAATGTTCGACAGTTTCTCGCTCAGCACCTGCTCCATCTCTTCGACCTTGCGGTCAGTCTGGCGTATGCGCTCACGCTTCTGCGCCCAATAGTGCTTGTCACGCGCAACTTCGCGCAGTTGCTTTTCGAGGTCTATATGCTCCGAGCCCGCCTTCTCCTTTGCCGAGGCGATAATATCCTCGGAAAGGCCAATCTTTCGCGCAATCTCAATGGCAAACGAACTACCCGGCTTGCCACACTCCAAACGGAACAGTGGGCGAATGTTCTGAACATCGAACATCATCGCTCCGTTTGTTACGCCTTCGTGATTTGAGGCGTAGTATTTTATGTTGGAGTAGTGGGTAGTGATAACACCATAACAACCACTCGCTACCAACTTTTCGAGTATCGCCTCGGCAATGGCTGCGCCAATCACAGGCTCCGTTCCCGAGCCGAACTCGTCAATCAAAACCATCGTCTTTGCATCTGCCCCTGCCACCATCGCCTTCATGTTGAGAAGGTGCGAAGAGTAGGTCGAGAGGTCGTTGTCGATGGATTGTTCATCTCCGATATTTATATATATTTTGTTGAATACGGGCAACTCGCTCGCCTCCGATGCGGTAATCGGATAGCCGCATTGGAACATATACTGCAACAGACCTATTGTTTTGAGGCAGACCGACTTTCCGCCCGCATTTGGTCCCGAAATAACAAGTATGCGCCTTGTACTGTCCAACTCCGCATCAAGCGGAACGATTGTACGCTTTTGGCGTTTGAGCGACTGCGACAAAAGAGGGTGCTTTGCCGTATGTAGCACAAGTCGGCTATCTTCCGACATAATTGGTCGCCCCGCGCCATTTTCGATAGCCCAACGGGCCTTGGCGCGTACTGCATCGACCACCGCCATAAACTCCTCGGTGCGCTCTACATCTTTGATATCGGCGCGTACCACATCGGTAAAGGCGGTCAATATGCGTACAATCTCCCTGCGCTCCTCGTACTCCAATTCACGCAGCATATTGTTCAACTCCACAACCTCGGCAGGCTCGACATAGAAGGTCTTGCCCGTAGCCGATTCATCATGGATAAAGCCGTTTAGCTTGCGCTTGTTCGCTGCCGTAACGGGAATTACGGCTCGACCTTCGCGAATCGAAATCGAAGCATCGCTCTCGACTATACCACTCGACTTTGCCGACTGCAAAATCGCTTGTAGTCGCTTCGATACCTGCCCCTCGTGGCGGCGAATTTGTGCCCTGATTTGGTGCAACTCCTCCGATGCACCATCACGAACAACCCCCTTGTCGTCAATAATACGGCGAATATCCGCAACGATATTCCACAACGCCTTGACAGGTTTTGCAAGTGCGGTAAGAGTGGGGTATTGCTCGGCATTGCTCTTGTGCAAGAACTGCACAAAGTCACCAGCCGAAATCAACGCCTTGCCCAACTGCACAACCTCCGCAACCTCCAAGAATGTACCCTCGACCTTTGCCTTTTCGACAATCTCGGCAATGTCGTAGAACTCGTCAGTCGGTGCCTCACGCTCGGAGAGTAGAATCTGTCGCATCTCCTCCGCGAGGGCGTGTCGGCGTTCAATCTCTTTGTGAACAGCGGTAAACCCCTCGTTTTCGAGCAGTTCGCGAGCGTGCTGCATCGTACACAATGCAACAACCTGCTCCCGAATGGTCGTAAAACCAATCTTCGCCTCGAAGTTATTGGGGTAAATTACCGTCTTCACGAATTAAAAATTAAAAATTGAGAATTAAGAATTATTAATATTCTTTTTATTCTCTACTTCTTTGCCCTCTTTTTGGCTTTGTCGGCAGCCTTTGCAGCCTTGTCAGCCTGCTTCTCCTCGTAGGTCTTCTTACCGAATACGGTTACATTGATGTAACGCTTCGGATTCTCCTTCAAGTCAGCCAACAAAAGCGACAAGTTCTGCGATGCCTGCGCCAACTCCTTGTACAACTTCTCGTCAGATACGAGGTTGCCGATAGAGCCGTTGCCACTGTTAATCTTCGCCAACAAGGTATTAACCTCTGCAATAGCCTGAGCCAACTTCTCGCCACTCTGCTGCTCGTTCAAGGCGTGAGTTACCGAGTTGATATCGGTGATGATGCTATCCAACTTCGCACCATTCTGGTTGAGTGTAGCGCAGAAACCATCGATATTGCCGATAATGTTCGACTTCTTCAAGTCAGCCATTACTGCGTTAAGACTCGCAATGGTCTTTGTAAGGTTTTTCGAGTTATCGTCAATAAGGCTGTCCACACCCGAAACGGTCTGGTTGAGATTGTCGAGCAGAGCCGCTACGCGCACCTTAATATCGCCCAACTCATTAGCCAAAGTGTCGAACATATCGAGCGTTACACCCGTCTGGATAGAGTCGCCATTTTTGAGATATTCGGCAGCCTCGCCGAGTTGGATTTCGATGGATTTACCGCCCATCAAACCTGCGCTGAACATCATCGCCTTCGAATCGGTAGGAATATCGTACTCCTTGCTAACCGAGAGATTTACATCTACACCACCCTGCTCAATGTTCAACTCTACGCCTGTAACCTGACCAACTTTTACGCCGTTGATAACCACTGCTGCTGCGTCCTGCAAGCCATTAACCTGCTCGTAGTGAGCCGTATAGTTGCGGGTGCGTCCAAATACATCAAGACCTCCCAAGAAACGGATTCCCGCCCAAGCAGCAAGCAGTATTACCACTGCATAAATTCCAATTTTTACCTCTTTTTTCATCTCGATAAATGTTAATGCTTCTTATATTTTTCTGTTCTCCAATCCTTGATAACGCCACTCCAATTCAAACCGTAAGCGTAGTCGTAAACATTGCCGTCTGCATCTTTGTAGCACTTCAAATCGAAAGGTACATCCTCCTTGTTCTCCTCCACAGTGCGCATATCCTTCGGCATCTGCATAGGGAGCAAACCCGAAGGCTCAACACTACCCTTGATAATATCGATATATGCTTGGTCCTTGATGCCGAATCCTATCAAAATAGCATCAGCATAAGGCTCTACCTCCGAGAATACCATAGGTCGCTCACCACGAACAACAAGAATTACAGGTCGCTTACCCATTAACTTCTTTGCACGAATTACGGCCTCCATCTCGTACTTATTGTCCGTAGAGACGGTTTTGCCCTTGTATGAACGATTCGTGAAATTCTCGAATGGGTCGCCTCCTGCAATACTCTTGGCACGAGCATATTTTGCCGTATAGTCGCTATACTGCAATGAGATAGGAAGATAGCCTGTTCCACCTGCCTCCAAATCGGTATAGGAGTGTCCGCGCTGCGAACTTGGTGCATGTATGAATACCATTGCACAATCAGCCTCCTCAGGGGTATCAACTATCTCAAAGTGCTTTTTGAGCATCTCGATATTAACACCGTAACCCATGCGTTTTGTGCCTACTATCTTGTCCTTCCACCAATCGTGTTTTGGAAGGAACTCTCGATTCTCGATAAACACTTTGGTCTTGTTCGACAATGGAAGTACAGAGTTGTGGTTTTTGAGCATAACCACCGATTTCTGTTGTGCCTCATATCCCGCCTTTGCAAATTCGGCACAACCCACAATCTCCTGACTGCGATGTGGTTCAAGATATGGATTTTCAAACAGACCTACACGGAAGAAGTTGCGCAGAAGTCGCACTGCCGACTCCTCGAAACGCTCACGGATAGCCTTCTCACCAAGTCGCTCCACTCCGAGGGCGTAAGCCTTCTTAATGCCGTCAGGAGTATTAACTCCTCCAAATTGGTCAACACCAACTATCAATGCTCGATAGAAGTACTCCTCAACAGGCAAATGCTCTAAGCCATAAGGCTTACCGTTAGAGAATCGATGATTAACATACTCCTCTGCTACTCGCCAATCGGTGCAGATAACACCATCGTATCCATATTTGCCACGCAACAAATCTTTTATTATATACTTACTGTATGCATTTGCCACATTTTCACCCGATGGGTCCTGATTGTAGGCAATGGTATAGTATGGCATCACTGCCGAAGCGGCTGCCGTACCATCTTCGAGTTTGAATGCTCCCTCGGTAAATGGAACAAGATGCTCTTCGAAGTTGTTGCCCGGATAGACAGCGTACTTACCGATTCCGAAGTGGGCATCGCGACCTCCTTCGCCCATTGCTCCACCCGGCCAGTGCTTTGCCATTGCATTGACACTCTGATAGCCCCATGCACCCTCGACACGATTCTTATCGTCTGAGGTCTGGAAGCCATCACAATATGCGCGAGCATAGTCTGCCAAGAGTCCCGAATGTTCGCCATAGCACATTCTTGCACGGCGCCAACGAGGCTCGGTTGAGAGGTCGATTTGTGGAGATAAAGCAGTTGCAATACCCATTGCGCGATACTCCAATGAGGCAATTTTACCAAACTGTTTCATAATAGCAGGATCAAATAGCGCCGCCATTCCTCGCTCCATTGGCCAATAGGAGATTGCGCCTCCTCCTGCATCGAACTCATCATTACCTGAACTACTTGCAAGGTGTCGAGGGTCCGAAGAGTTGTTGGCTGGGATACCATATCCCGTCTTCTCGCACAACGCCTGTATGTTATTGTTCCACTCGGCAGCCGTATATGCATTGTTAATAGCTCTTACAAGGAAGTGTCGTACATTCTCCTCTACATATTTGATTTGCTGGTCGGTCAATGCCGAAGGGGCAATGCCGCGAGTCTCAGGGAAACTCAAACCGTTGTAATAACCATGCTTTGCAGGATCAACATCGGTATAGTTGCCAGGTATATCCTGATGTGAAGAGTATAGCATCAAGCCTGCAATCTCATCGAGCGAGAGTTTCGATGCCAAATCCTTGGCACGCTCCTCCGAAGAGAGTCGCCAATCCTCGTACTTGTCGAGCTTGCCGTTGCGATTGAGGTCTTTGAAGGCAAAACCTTCAACCTCCAAAATCTTGATACCCGAATTTTGATTATAACCAAGTGTGCTACCTCCATCTTGTGTGATTTCGATAAAAGCACCCTTGTCCACTTTTTGAATTTTGGGTTGTGCTATCGCTACATTCGCCATGAGCAATATGCCCGATAGAGTAACAATCTTTTTCATACGCTGTTTTATTTTTTGTAATTATTTGTCGAAAGTTACGATAAATGCTTGTGGGAACTCTTTTCTTACCTCAACAATATATTTTTGAGCAGTGGCTTTATCTGAAAAGTTGCCGTAGCAATACTTATATCTCAATGCGCCTGCACCCTCTAACACCCAAACCTTTCCGCGAAGAGATTTTAGCTCTGGGTGGTCGGTAGGAATGCGCTTTACACTCGCCATAAGCTGTATGGAGTATCGCTTCTCTGTGGTCTGCACCTTCGTTTCAGGTTTTGCAACCTCCTGCTTTTGCAGCTTCTGTTCAGCGGTTGCCACCTGAGGTGTTGCACTATCCAAAAGTAACGAACGGCGGACATTCTCTACATACTGCTTTACGGCGCGGAATATCGCCCCTGCAACCTCTCTTTGTCCCTTCTCGGAGGTTATATGCTTCAAATCGGCAGGGTTAGACATAAAGCCTATCTCGGTCAATACGCTCGGCATATCTGTCGCATAGAGCACTTTTAGTGGTTGTTTGCGAACACCTCTGTTGTTGTAGCCAAGTTTTGCATACTCCTCCTGAATAAGTCGCGCCATCATCTCGCTATACTCGCCGTATGTGAATTGCAGATTTTGAATGTAGGCTCTAACTATTGCCGCAGTCTTCTGGTCAGACATATCGAGCAACTCCTCTTTGTTGTTGAGGTAGAGAGCATTCTGATTTACGCGCTGCTCCATCGAACTCTCGCCCATAATCAGGGTTTCGACACCTCGCACCTCACTGTTGCGGTGGGCGTTGGCGTGTATCGAGATAAAGAGGTCGCCTTCGTTGCGATGGGCAATATCGGCACGCGCCTGCAAGTCCTCCGAAAGAACACTCGAAAACATCTTATCCACCGTACGGGTATATACGACCTTTACTTCGGGAAGATTTTTTTTGATAAGGTCGCCAAGTTTGAGTGCCACTTGCAGATTTATATCCTTTTCGGCTATATTCTTATAACTCGCACCCGGAAAGCGTGAGCCTCCATGTCCAGCATCAATAACAATAACCTTTACACCTTGCGCAACATTTTCTGCTCCAAATCCGTTGTAAGAAGATAGAATAGAAAACACTGCAAACAGCAGAGCAAAAATGGAGTGTATAGGTCGAAAGTTGGTCATAAAGTTTGTCATCTATACTTTTTTCATTATCTTTACGCGCCGAAAAAACGCGTGCCCGTGCGTACGGAGAGGCTTTTTAGGCGTTTTTGCCGACTTGTCGGCAAAGTTATAAAATTTTTTGGAATTTTTGAAACATTTTAGACTGAAATATCTCGTTTTGTTGGTTATCGCTGTGGCGATGGCTCATGTCGTGCTTGGTTCGGCTAACCCACACCAACTTGCTGAGCAGAGTTTGGAGCAGATACGCAAGAGCGATTCATTGTCCCCGATAGCCACTGCTACAACGAGTGGAGATAGCACTGTCCAAAGTGATGGTCGTTCCTTGCGCCGTTCGCGCCGTTCAAGAAGGTTGAGAGATTCCATCTCTACGCCCTCTACGCCACTGCGCGACACCCTCGCAAAACCGGACAGCCTTGCAAAACCAGATAGCCTTGCTGTAAAACCTCTGTCTAAACGAGATACAACTGCCCGCAAGAAGAGTGGCTCGCCTATCGAGCAGATTATTACCGGAAAAAATAGCGACTCACTCTACTACGATGTTCTCAACAAACGCGTTTATATCTACAATCAAGGCGATGTCAAGTACGATAATATGGGGCTGCAAGCCGACTATATGCAGATTGATATGGCGACAAAGGAGATATATGCGTATGGAAAAGCCGATTCGGTTGATGGCAAGCCAAAGAACACCCACCCTGTATTTAACGAGGGAGGTTCGTCATATACGATGGATACCATCACCTACAACTTTGGCTCGAAAAAGGCATTTATTCAGGGAGTGGCAACACAAGAGGGTGATGGCTGGTTGGTCGGTGGACAGATTAAGAAGATGCCCGACAACTCCATCAATATCCGTCAGGGTAAATATACCACCTGCGACCATACAGACCACCCACACTTCTACCTTGCAATGACAAAGGCAAAGGTTATTCCCGGCAAGAAGATTATCACAGGACCTGCATATCTGGTATTAGAGGATGTTCCTATCTACTTTGCTTGTATTCCTGAGGGTTTCTTCCCGATAAATCTTGGTCCAAAATCGGGACTATTGATGCCTTCGTACGGTGAAGATGCTTCGCGAGGCTTCTTCATTAGAGGCTTGGGCTACTACTTTATTTTGAGTAAACATATTGACCTCGCCCTCACGGGAGGTATCTATACGCTCGGCTCATGGGAGGTAAGCGCCTCATCGCGCTATACGAAGCGATATAAATTTCGTGGAAATGTCAACTTTAACTTCTCGTCAATCAAGACGGGAGATAAGGGTGAGCCAGACTATATCAAGCAGAACAACTTTCGCTTCACTTGGACCCATTCACAAGACCCTAAGGCAAATCCGGGCTCGACTTTCTCCGCTTCGGTAAACCTCTCTTCGAGTGGTTATTCTAAGTACTCGGCAACCACATTGAATGATATCCTCGCCACGCAGACCAACTCCACCATCTCCTATTCGAAGAGTTGGGCTGGTACACCATTCTCGCTCTCTATGAACTTATCGGTATCGCAGAACTCACAGACTCGACAGTTGGCAGTTACATTGCCAAACATCGTCTTCAATGTGGCGCGTGTCTATCCGTTCAAGCGCAAAGATGCGATGGGCAAGCAGCGTTGGTACGAAAAGATTGGTTTTACCTATTCGGCAAAACTTACCAACTCGGTATCTTCGCCTGAGAAGGACCTCTTCACAATGCAGACTTTGAAGAATATGCGTAACGGAGTGGAGCATACATTGCCTATTTCGACATCAATAAACCTCTTCAAGTACATAAACATATCGCCGTCATTTAACTACTCGGAGCGTTGGTACTTCTCGCGCCAAAATCAGCAATGGAATCCGGAAACCAACCAAGTCGAAACACTCGACCCTGAGTATGGATTTTATCGTATCTATAACTATAACGCATCGATATCGGCAAATACCACTATCTATGGCATGTGGCAGATGAAGAAAAAGACGGCAAAGGTACAGGCGGTGCGTCATACTATCACACCGCAAGTCGGATTCTCGTATGCGCCAGATTTCAGCAAGCAGAAGTATGGATACTACAAGACCGTACAGACCGACTCGCTCGGTAGTTACAAAGTCTATTCGCCATACTCTAACCAGCCTTATGGTGTACCGGGCGCAGGACAGCAGGCAAACCTCAACTTCTCGCTCTCGCAGTCGCTCGAAATGAAGGTTTTGAGCAAGCGCGATACTTCGGGTGTGAAGAAGATTAAACTTATTGATGAGTTGCGTGTAAGCGGCTCATACAACTTCCTTGCCGACTCACTCGGTTTGTCGAATATCCCTATTTCGTTCCGTACAACCATCTACGGTAATTTCGGTATCAACCTTACGGTAACGCTCGACCCTTACGAGGTAACACCACAAGGTGTACGCATCAACAAGTTGATGATTAGACGAGGTCTGCTTGGTCGTGTTACAAATACGGGTTGGAGTTTTGGTTATACCTTCAAATCACGACAAGATAAATCCACCCCTGCGGTAAACGATATCAACACCATACCGCCTGAATACTTCAATCCATTCTCCGACCCTTATGGATTGATGGACCCTACACTGCGAAGGCACTATATGGCAAGTTCCTACTACGACTTCTCGATACCATGGAATATCGGATTCAACTATGTTATCAGTTACGGAATATCTTATGTCAATAACGGCACTACGGGCTACAAGAAAAATGTGTCGCAGACAATAGGTTTCAATGGCAGTGTCAATCTGACACCAAAGACGGGTATCTCGTTTACGACAGGTTTTGATATACAAAACAGAAAATTGACAACGACTTCAATCTCCATAACGCGAGATTTGCACTGTTGGCAGATGTCCTTTATTTGGATTCCGTTCGGCATGCACCGCAGTTGGAGTTTCAATATCGGAGTTAAGGCTTCTTCACTTGCCGACTTAAAGTATGATAAGAGCCAATCGATGTACGATAACCTCTTCTAATCGAGGGAGGAATTTAAACGGTACATCTTTTGTTTAAGTATAGTTACAAAGAACAATAAATTTAGCAAATATGACAAAGAAAACATCAGAGAATCAGGTTGTTGAGGAGAAAGAGGGCTTTGCAAGCGGAGATGGTTATCCCAACTGCGAGGGTGAGCCTTGTGCCAATATGGCAGAGGAGACGAAAGACGAAACTGACACTGTGGCAGAGGAGAGTGTTGCTGCCGAGCAGACCGAGGATACTCCAAAGACAGAGGATACTCCAAAGACAGAGGAGATAGATTGGAAAGACCGCTATATCCGTTTGCAGGCGGAGTTCGACAACTTCCGTAAGCGTACCTTGCGTGAGAAGATGGCTCTTATCGAGTCGGGCGGTAGTGATGTCTGGAAGGCTGTATTGCCTGTGCTTGATGATATGGAGCGTGCTATTGCCGCATCGGAGAAGAGCGAGGATATTGCCGCTTTGCGCGAGGGCGAGAAGCTTATCTACAACAAGTTTGTCGATATTATGCGACAGAAGGGTGTTGTGGCTATTGAGGCTCTTGATACCGAGTTTAACCCCGATTTACACGAGGCTGTGGCGCGATTTGCTGCTGGTGAGGAGAAGTCGGGCAAGGTTATAGATGTGATACAGCAGGGCTACAAGCAGGGCGAGCAGGTGTTACGCTATGCAAAGGTCGTTGTTGGAGAGTAATATTTAGACGAGAGACGAGGGACGAGGGACGAAAGAAAATAATCAAATAAAAACGATTTATCGTTTTACCTTTAATTGTCAATTCTCAATTGTCAATTGTCAATTATAAAAGATTTATGGCAGAGAAAAGAGATTACTATGAGGTGTTGGGCGTTGAGAAGAACGCCAATGCCGATGAGATAAAAAAGGCGTATCGCAAGGCTGCGATAAAGTATCACCCTGATAAAAATCCGGGTGGTAAGGAGGCTGAGGAGAAGTTCAAGGAGGCAGCCGAGGCGTACGATGTATTGTCGAACGAGGAGAAGCGTGCCCGCTACGACCGCTTTGGTCATGCAGGAATGTCGGGTGCCGGTGGAGCAGGTGGCTTCGGCGGCGGCTTCGGCGGAGGAGGATTCACGATGGAGGATATCTTCTCGCAGTTTGGCGATATCTTCGGAGGTCACTTTGGCGGCGGTTTCAGCGGTGGTGGCTTTGGTGGCGGTCGTGGCGGTCGCTCGGTAAATCGTGGCTCGGATATCAGAGTGCGCATTAAACTCACGCTTGCCGAGATTGCCAACGGCACAACCAAGAAGATTAAAGTCAATAAATATATCGCCTGCGATAAGTGCGGCGGTAACGGAGCAAAAGATGCTTCATCTTATTCGACCTGCTCAAATTGTGGCGGTTCAGGATATGTTGTAACGGTACAAAACACCTTCTTCGGCCGTATGCAGTCGCAGTCGGTATGTCCTACTTGTGGCGGCGAGGGCAAGGTTATCACTGCCAAGTGCGATAAGTGCGGTGGCGAGGGCTACATCAAGGGCTCGGAGGTTATCGAGATAAATGTTCCGGCAGGTGTTGGTGAAGGTATGGCTCTGACCGTTTCGGGCAAGGGAAATGCTGCGCGTCATGGCGGTATCAACGGCGACTTGATTGTTGTTATCGAGGAGGAGCACAATCCTGAACTTCTGCGTGATGGCAATAACCTTATTCACAATCTCAACATAACCGTTGCTACGGCAATTCTTGGTGGCGAGGTTGAGGTGCCGACCATTGAGGGCAAGGCAAAGATTAAAATTGCCGCAGGAACACACGCCGGTAAGGTGTTGCGTCTGCGTGGCAAGGGTTTGCCCGATGTAAATGGCTATGGTCGTGGAGATATTATGGTTGTGGTAGATATAACTATCCCTACATCACTCACCTCTGAGGAGAAGGAGTTGGTTAAGAAACTCTCCGAAAAACCTCACTTCAAGGAGGCAGAGTCGGTGGAGAACCAGAATATCTTCGAGAGAATGAAAAACTTTTTTAGATAAGTGAGTAGTGAGTAGTTGAAAATGACTCTCAAATAGTTAGGAGATAGGAGAGAATGCAGAATTAAAAAATAATTCTCAATTCTTAATTTTTAATTTTTAATTTAGCCAACGGCTAAAAATTATGGGACTTTTCACGCCGGTAAAGAGACACGCCAATAAGTTTCGCTATATTCCGCGTTACTACGACCCCGAGAAGGAGCGCCGTGAGCAGCGCCGCCGCGAATTGCACGGAACATCTTCCGAGCAGGAGGGGCAAGAGTATCAGCCGGGGCAGTATATCCGCACACAGCGCGATGCAAGGCGTGCCGCAAAGAGCAGCAACAAGGGCGGTCGTAAAACGCCTTCGATGATGTTTTTGATGCTGTTTGCAGTGCTGGTGATAATTGTCTATATGCTCTATCCTCGCATTGTCGAGGCACTCTCTTCGGCTCGCATGTCGCCCGAGGAGCAGGCACAGCAGGAGATAGAGGAGTTCAACCCATATACACCGATTACGATAGTACCAAACGATTATAAGGAGGAGTAGAAGTGGCAGATTGCATTAAGTTACTACCCGAAATAGTTGCAAACCAAATCAAGGCGGGCGAGGTTGTCGAATCCCCTTCATCGGTGGTGAAGGAGATGATGGAGAATGCCATAGATGCAGGGGCTACGGAGGTTACCGTAAACTATGTGAATGGCGGTCGCGACCTTGTGCAGATTATCGACAACGGACGAGGTATGTCGCCCATCGATGCGCGTATGGCGTTCGAGTGTCATGCAACGAGCAAGATTACATCGCTTGACGACATCTACGCTCTGCATACATTCGGTTTCCGTGGCGAGGCTCTGTCCTCCATTTCGGCAGTGTCGCAAGTGGAGTTGATAACCCGTCAGGCAGATTGCGAGGTGGGTACGCAGACCATCATAAATGGTGGCGAGTTCGTGTCGCAAACCCCTACGGCTGCACCTGTCGGCTCGCAGTTCTTGGTGCGTAACCTCTTCTATAATACTCCGGCACGAAGAAAGTTTATCAATAGCAAGGAGTCTTCGTTATCCTCGGATATTAAGCGTGAGTTTCGCCGTGTGGCACTCTGCCACCCCGAGGTGGCGTGTACGCTTTTGAACAATAGCGCACCGATATACTCTCTGCCCGAATCTTCGCTCGTGGAGCGTATCGTGGGCATTATGGGCAATGCCACAAGACGCAACTTGTTGGAGGTAGATGTCGAGACGACTATCGCCAAGGTTAAAGGCTATGTCGGTCGCCCAGAAACAGCCCGCAACAATTCGAGCGAGCAGTATATGTTCGTAAATGGAAGATTCTTCCGTTCGCCATATCTCAACAAGGCGGTAACGAAGGCGTATGAGAAGTTGATACCGGAGAAGGGCTATCCGTCATTCTTCCTCTATATCGAGGTCGATACGGAGCGTGTCGATGTCAATGTTCACGCCCAAAAGACCGAGGTTAAGTTTGCCGATAACGAGGCTATATGGCAGATATTGAATGCGGCTGTGCGTGAAACACTCGCCAAGAATGGTGCGATGCCTATGATAGACTTCGAGATTGAGGAGTCTGTGGATATTCCTGTGGCAACATCGGGTATCAGATATGCCGAGCCACTCTCAACCAATTGGGAGCACTACAACCCCTTTGCCGAAGGATTCGAAACAGGTGAAGTACAATCTGCAAAGAGTAGAGAGAGTACAATTAGCGAAGGTGGCTGGTCTGCAACACCGACCGTTTCGGCAGAGTTCGATTTAACCTCCTCGGCAGAGTTTGAAGCAAACTCCCCGCAAGCTTCGGATTTTGGATTTGACTATTTTGAATCGGGCGAAGGAGAGGATCAATCGTTAAATCTGAGTGGTGGCGAAGAGGTCGTAAATATAGCTCTCTGCGGAGGTCGTTATGCCGTAGCAACATATACAAGCAAGGTTTTGTTTATAGATCTATCGAGAGCACAAGAAAGAGTGCTATATAATAACTATGCAAAATCTTTGCATAGCGGTCATTCGGTATCACAACAGCTCCTTTTCCCAGAGGTATTGACACTGACGGAGGAGGAGTACGACCTTATGGAGGAGTACGCCGTAGATTTTGCCTCGTTAGGCTTCGACATTAAGACGAAGGAGGGAAACACGATAGAGGTTTTTGGTATTCCGTCAGATATTACTACCGAACAACTCGATAAAACGATATATGAACTTTTGCAGAGTTTGAAGCTTCCACAGTCAATAGCAGAGCTTCGCCGCAATGACTTGGCCCAGACATTGGCGTTCAATGCTTCAATCGGACACACCCACTTTTCGCAGGAAGAAGCAGAGTTCCTTATAGCACAAATAGAGACATTGGGCGAGAGTTACACTCCGAAGGGAAGACGCATTGTTGTTTCATTTGGCATGTCGGATATTAAAAAACTATTAGAGTAATTGTTTATGAATCCCTATTTCAAGACACCTCCTGTGGTGCAAAATCTTATAATTGCCAACTGCGTAATCTATTTGGCGATGTCGTTAATACCCACAGTAAATCACTTCTGCGCGGAGTATCTGCAATTGTGGTGGGTGGGTGCGCCATACTTCCATAGTTACCAATTCGTAACCTATATGTTCCTACATGGAGGTTTCGGACACCTCTTCTCGAATATGTTTGCGTTGTGGATGTTCGGTCGCACTTTGGAGTACGAACTCGGCTCGAAACGCTTCTTGACCTACTATATGGTGTGCGGTATCGGTGCAGCTCTGTTGCAGATGGGGATTGCAGCCCTTACCGGTGAGGTCTATTTCCGCTTGGTGGGCGCATCGGGTGCGGTCATGGGTTTGCTGCTCGCTTTTGGCGTTATGCACCCAAATAATATGATATACATCATTCCGCTTCCGTTCCCGATTAAGGCAAAGTGGTTTGTTCTTGGCTATGCTGTATTGGAGATTGCGCTCGGCTGGTCGGGAGCAAATACGGGTATTGCCCATTTCGCTCATGTCGGAGGCATGTTGTGGGGATTGGTTCTACTCTTCTGGTGGCGTAAACGAGGTAAGATTTTTTTCTAAAAGAGCATGGCGGAGTATTACACCAATAGTATCGGTAGAGGCAAAAAGCGGAGGAGAAGGTCGCGTAGTGGCAAAGAGTTTTTGCTTTCACTGATAGACCTTGTAGCAACAATAATTATGTTGTTGTTACTCTTCTTGACCATCACAGCCATTGTGTGCCAATATGTTTCGCCTGAAAAGAGTGGAGTATTGTCTATTATCGCCCTTGGAGCCCCAATAATCTATCTGCTTGATATAGTCATAATGTTCTACTGGGTGGTGCGTTGGCGTTGGTATCGCGCGATGGTAATGATTGCTACTGTTGCTGTGGGACTTTTCTATTTGCCACGCTACTACAAAATAGAGATTGACCGTAAATATGACACCTCGTTCAGAGAGCATAGATATACCAAGATTATGACCTACAATGTTCGCGAGGGGAAGAAAGAGGGATTGGCTGAGTATATCAAAAAGCACAATCCGGATATACTCTGCTTGCAGGAGATAAACATAGGTGGCGACAATTGGAACACTCTGACCGAGAGCTACAAAACTACATATATGCCAAAAGTTTGCATAGGTGGTAATCAGATATTATCGAAATATCGAATTATTCGCAGTGGCGGTGTAGATACTTTGGAGCACAGATGTTGTGTATGGGCAGACTTGAAGGTTAAAAACGACACGATAAGGGTTGTAAGCCTACATTTGCAAACAACCTCCATCAGCCCTAAGGACACTCAGTTTATAGAGCACCACGAATATATTTCCGATAAGGAGCGTGATAGCAAGTTACGCAGCATTGTAGAGCGTTTGGTAGAGAACAATCGCAAGAGAGCCTCGCAGGCGCAATTGGTCGCTGATTTTTTGGACAAATCGCCATATACAACCATTGTCTGCGGAGATTTTAATGATGTTCCTCTCTCCTATACCTATAATAGTATAGCAAAAGAACTTGACGATACATTTTCAAAGATGGCAGATGGTTTCGCCTATACTTACAATATGAAGTATGGATTGTTGCGTATAGACAATATATTGGTATCACCATCGGTCGAGGTTGTGTCGTATGAAGTAGATAATAGTGTGGATTTCTCGGACCACTATCCCGTAATATCAAGAGTGAAGTTTAACCAAAATATATAACTATGATTTTAGATGCTATAAAAAATGCCGAGTTGTACTACTCACTCTCGCCACGCATTAAGCAGGCTTTTGATTGGTTGGCACAGACAGATGTCGAGGCATTGAGCGAAGGTCGTCACTATATAGATGGCGACAACCTCTTTGTAAATGTTATGGATGTGGAGTTGAAACAGCGCGAAGCCGCTGCTCTTGAAGTGCATGACCGCTATGTCGATATTCAGATTATGGTTGGTGAGAGAGAGGAGTATGGTTGGAGTGAGCGTTGCAACTGTCATTCTCCGCGCGAAGAGTTTAATCGCGAACGCGATGTACAGTTCTTTACCGATACTCCACAGACCTTCTTCTCGTTGAACGAGCAACAATTCGCCATCTTCTTCCCCGAAGATGCCCATGCGCCAATGTTGGGAGAGGGCTCAGTGCGTAAGTTGATATTTAAGTTAATTCTCTAATCTCTCCGAGAGATAGAAAGAGCGTGTCTAATAAGTTTTGTACTGACCCCAAAAGTATTTTGTCCAAACTTTTGGGGTCACTTCATTTTTGACACGCTCTTTTTGTTAGAAATTGTATGACATACCGCTATGGAATATCGTATGTTACAGGTAGCAGATTCCAATTTCGGTTCGAGGTATTGCTCGACATACCTATTGCCGTATTGCTTGATTGACGCATATAGTATGTCCAGCCACTGCGATAACTGATACGAATATTATTTCCCGACCTTGCAATGGTATAGTTTGTTCCCGATGCACCAAACGAGATAGAACCATTTGTACCCACCAACTCCGCTTCGCGTGCTACGCTTCGGATATTGCTACCTTCAATCGTAAAGAGGTTATAGTAGTTGTGCGCACTATTTGCGGTAAGTACCGTATCGGTAGCCGTCATATAGGTAGAGGTGAACGCAGCATTCTGCAACATATACATCGTGTTGCCACTCGTATCAATCGAGGTGGTGCGTTCGCTGATAATCAATCCGTAAACCGTAACATCAGGCATTACAAATGTGGCACTCTTACCACCCGATGTCACCTCAACGCTCATGTCGTAGATGCCCTTAGTTGCCTGACTCCATGTTACATACCAGATGGTATTCGACACACTCGGACCTGCAAACTCTCCACCCTTGGTAGCCTCAACGCCGTTAATCTTCACTGACGAAGGCTCGGTGTTCGCCGAGACATTCACATAGTAGCGAATCTCCTCGCCCACGACAACGAAGTTACGGGTATTGTTCGTGATATCGGTCTGCATGGTATCCTCCCAACGGTTGAAGTGTGCCTCGATGCTATTCTCGACCAAGGTAATCTCTTCGGTATAGATAAGACCGTGTTCGTTACGCACCACAAGGTGGAAAATCACGCCGTCATCGTTATAATCTGACGGAGTAATATAGGATACGGTGCCATTGGTGATATACTCGCCCACATGCTCGACTTCACGAATCACCTTATCGTGCTCGACTCCCGCAGTGTCGGTATAGCTCACCAATATCTCGATATATTCGATTGCACTACCGTAGGAGTGGGCCTTATAGGTGAGTGTAATAGGGGTATCTGCCACCAATGACTTCATCGAAGAGGTAAGCGTAGCGGAGATACTGCCAATCTTCTCGTCCTTGACGCAGCGCACCGAAGCAGCAGTTCGGCGGTTGGCGAAGTCGGAGTGCATATTGCCCGTATAGGTGCCGACATTGGTTTCGTTCCACGAATTGACTTTCGAAACATAGATGCGCGAACGGTGCATGTATTGGTTGATACCTCCATTATTGGCAGCATCGGCATCATTGCAATACATTGAAGATTGATAATCGCCCTTCTGACCAACATATTTCCACGAGGAGATAAGGGAGTTAAGACCGACATCAACACCCTTAAATCCCGCATACGGGAAGAAGAATTGTTGTCCATTGATAGTTCGTGTATAGCCGTATGTTCCTGCCGTACCGCTACCCATACTGAACAAAGCGCTGAGTTCACTACTTGGCACACGATAACCATACGGACACGGGTCATAGATAGTTTTAGTGGTCATACCCGTAGAGATATCGTAACCCCAAAGGAAGTCGTAACGCTGGTGTGTCCAGTTAAAGATATATGAAAGTGGTTGTCCCGTAGGCAGAATCAGGTACATCGGATTCTCCACGCCATCTCGCAGTGTCGGCTCGGCAAACTGCGTAACCTCGGCTGCCGTCTTCTCGTCAGAGGAGAAGTCGTAGTATGGTGCTGTATTGAGGTTGATTGGCGAGTAGTTATATGACGGAGGTCCCATCGAAGGGTCTTTGCGTCCCCATTGATAGTACAAGCCGTATGTTGCCAGCGCATCGTTTGCACCTGAACAAGTTGCTGCTGTTGCTCCGAGGTTGCGGTCAAGAATAACTATCTCGTGCTCGCCAATTGAGAATGACTGCTCGGCAGGACGGTCAGTAATCCAGATATGCCACGACCACAACACCTCTCCCTCATTATCATAGACCGCAATTACAGCATTTCCACGAGCCGATGAGTCTGGAAGTTTGAAGCGAACATAACCATACTTCAACTCTATATCCGAAATCAAACCGAGCGAACTCTCCCACAACAGATGGGCTGTTGCGGGTTTAATTGTTTCCGTTTCGGGATATAGCTTCTGCGCACCCGAAGAGAGTATACCCGACTCTCCATTTCCTACCGTCATAGCAAAGAAACAGTAGCCATCGTAGATGTCGTTACCTTCGCTATCCTTAAACTCATTAGGGTCCAAGATGTAGCAGTTCGACAGTTTGTAGGTGGAAATAATACTCTTATCGATTACCTCCTCATCGACCTCAAATTCGTGCAAACTCGACAGGTCATAGTAGTGTTCATCACCCTCCTTTGAGAGAATGGCTCCGATACGGCCATCTGTTTGCAGGCTCAACCTCACATCGTAGATGTAACCCGGCTCGAAGATATTGACAATAGACTCGTTCCCATCGGCATCTTTCATCGGGTGGGCTGCCGTAATCGTAGTATTATAGACTCCGGAGCTGGTGTGAATCTCCAACTCGACATCACTATTAGGCTCCACAAGCGAATAACCGAGATAGATATCATTTTTCAACGAGGTACCCTCCATTGCAATTGGATATACCGCCGACTCGGAGAACTCAGGGTGGTTGCTATCGTTGTCGAACATCGGAGTAGTGACAATAGGCAAATTTTTGTAGTCGTCCCAATGGTAAACCTCGCCAAACTCTCCCAACTGCGTAGGTAACCACACTTTACAAGAGGTTGGCTGGTTACGAATAATAACGCTCTCGATATCGCCCCACATCATCAAGTTCTGCTCGCTCTGCTCGGCGTATGCCGTAACACGAATTGCCGAACGGTAGTGGCGATATGTAAAGTAGTTGGAGTATGCGGGCGAAGTGAAGTTGTGCCCGAAAGGCTCACGATATATGTTACTGCTATTCACCGGGTGAATATCGCTACGGTGTGGAGAGTCGGCATTGTACTTATGCCACGATTGTCCTTCGCAGACATTACTTACCATCAAATCGGTTTCGCCATCTAATCCCATAAATTGCAGAGCTACAACCTCTGTTGCAACACCGTTAATCTCGACCGTTTCGTTCAAACGCACAGCATCAAATTCCGAATAGTCGAATTGAGCCGTTGCCGGTACACCCTCCTTACGAGGCAGTGTACAGTTTTTCGGATACCAACCGACCATTCGTGTATGGTAGAAGTGAGTGGTGTCGCTCTCTATTACACCATTGTTGTTTGTCTCAACTATATTCAACTTGTAGGACTGCTCCGGTGCCAACGACACAGAGCGATAGTGTATGCCCTCGGTATTGTCGGGCGAAGATATTACGGTTGCTTCGAGTAGTAACGCCTTGTTCCAATTGGTTGCATAAGGAGTCGCTTCATCATTACCCGTAAAGGTGTAAAGACCATCATTTGTCGAACTTAAATCCTCGTCAAGGCGCAAGAAGTTAGAGTCCATTCTCTTGGTGGTAATCTGGTCTATCAACGAACGAACGGCAACGCCTGCGCTCTCGGCACGCGACACACTGCGTGACTCAACAACACACGAAGGAGTTATCGAAGTATCGACTTTAACTCCACTATCAACGACACCATTGCCTATATCGACCTGCTCATCGGCAACCACGCACGATGATAGGGTGGATATTACTATCAGTATAACATATAGTATCCTCATAACTTCATCTTTTTACTCCTTCTGACAACGAGCCGGCAACGCATAAGCCGGTCCATAGCCACCATTTGTACCACTTACATCAACTTGTCCCGAATAGGTCTTAGTGTAGATATATGTTCGGCAATTATACTGTCCCATCGGCATACCGGTAAGCATATATCCGTTAGCTCCCACATCACGATAACCTCCCGTAGTCGGATAGCGATAACCCACAAACGGATACCATGCCCTATCGAAATAGGTTTTGTTGAATACGATGCCATAGTTATCGAACGATGCCTCATTATTCGAGAAGTTTATATTTCCGCCACCCTCGCCGTAGGTATATCCGTAGTGTGTTTCTCCAACCAAATATCCCCAAGCATGGTGGAATGGTGTTCGGTAGCCCGGAGGGCATGGGTCGTGCATCGTCTTGGAGAAGGTCTGTCCCTGAATTGAGTAGTCCTTTACGGCATATCCCCAAAGTGCCACATTGGTATATCCATCTGCAAAACTTGCAGGGAACCAACCGCAAGTAGTATTACCGCAGAGCGTTGTACTCTTGTAGAAGGTCATAGGATTCTGCGTAACAATAGGTATTATTGCGGCATCGGCAGTATCAATATCGGTACGGCTCAACCACTCACCTGTCATATAATCCTTCACCCAATACTGCGAAGATTTTGGATTTCCATTGACAGTCTCCGTTCCTGCGCTATATGATGGCGCACCCATAATAGGGTCTTTACGCCCCCACTGATAGTAGAAACCGTAGGTTGTCATTCGCTCCTTCTCATTTGCAAACGAGATTGACGAGCCGTTTGTATTTGGAGCTGTTGTTGCACCCAAAAATCTATCCATCAAGGTATAGTTACCCGTAATCAAGTCGGCAGGTTTGTCGGTAAACCAGATATGCCACGACCACAATATCTCACCATCGACATCATACGCCGCCAGACCGACATTACCCTCGTGATAATTTCCGACATAGAAGGTAACATAACCCTCCTCGTCAGGCTCACCATTGTTGAGCAGTTGCAACGGCATAAAATTCTCTATATCGCTCTCGTTGCCCGTAACCTCTGTAAAGTCACCCTGCCACCACAATAAATCGACCTTCGCAGGGGCAATCGTAGTCGAAAGACCGCCATTTATCTCGGCGGTTGTCGTACCTCCGAGTGGCAGCAGGCTACCTACACCATTACCACGCACGGTTGCCTTGAATTTGTAGTAACCCGCACGATGCACCATATAACTGTTTGCCGTCTGCGAAGCACTCAAATCGGTAACAATCGCTGTGGAGTGCGCCGACACACAACGCACCGGCAAAGCTCTATTACGCTGGCTGCCGTAAGCGTTCCAACTCGACACTCCACTCGCTGTATATTGCAATTCGTATGGCTCATTTGTGGTGCGCAAATCGACAACACTCGACCACAAGCGTACTACATCACGATATATATTCTCCGAGCCATCACTCTCGATTGAGCCTTGGAACGGATACCACACATTGTTCGATGCGACAGATAGGTTTACACCCGAGCCACTATGCCAACCGCCCAGCTTCTCGTAGCCTGCAATATTCTGCCATACACGAATATCGGCAACCATATATCCCGGAGGACAAGGGTCATACATCGTCTTTTCGAGGTCGGTATACTCGTTTTGATAGCCCCAAAGAGCATTGCTTTGTGTCGCCAACCAATCATTTTGCGAGGTGTTGCCACTGCCATACAGGGTTGTCGGATTTACCACCGCCTCCTCAACCGTTGCTACCGTTGCGGGGTTGCTCGGCACCTTCGACACTGCACCATACACTCCCGATGAAGCCGGCTTGAATGGTGTCGGTCTGCCCCATTGATAGTACAATCCGTCCATACCGACAGCTCCATCAGGCACTGACGATACAGCACCAAGGTTTCTGTCGTGTACGATATAGCCATTTGGATAGCCCTGCGCTCTAACACGGTCGGTAAGCCAGATATGCCAAGTCCACAAGATATTGCCGCCCTCCTCATCGTAGGCTGCAATGACAACATTACCCTCCGACAACAGACGCTTATCCTCCAAATTATCAGGGTTACCCTGCACATGGAACAAGACTCTGTCGTGCGACAGTTCATGAAGGTCGAGCGTAAGAGCCTTGCGCTGCACTCCATCAATCGTAATCATCGGCGTATCGTCCCATAAGATATCGATATACTTCGGAGCAAGCGATGTATCACCTCCTCCGACCAACGAGCTATCGCCGTTACCCTTGACCGTAGCATCAAAGCAATAGCCATAATTTGCCGAATTGACGATATAGGAGTTGGCTGTTTCGTAGTTCGAGAGGTTGTAGAACATATCCACCTCAACCTCTTGCTCTATAACATCTTCATATCGTTTCCACTCACCCACCGACACATCAGCATTAATAAAACCGTGATTCGAGAAGCGAAGCACAATATCATAGGCATAGCCAGCCTTGAAGTTTCGGGCAATGGATACTCGTTGACGAGCCTCCGCTTTGCTTGTCGCAAGACTTATGTTGAGTACTCCGTCAGCAGGAGGTGCCGCCACACACTTCGCAACCATGCGGCGGTTTGCCAAACCGACAGGAATCTTATCCCCTGCATCGAAGAATATATTGTTGTTCGGGTCCGAGAGATATAGTGTTTCACGCCCCTCATACACCACACCGAA
The DNA here is from genome assembly GCA_045596245.1 of Alistipes sp. Taxonomy (GTDB): domain Bacteria; phylum Bacteroidota; class Bacteroidia; order Bacteroidales; family Rikenellaceae; genus Alistipes. Next base: position 63,759 of record JAZOBZ010000016.1, read on the forward strand.
CGCCTCCGACTCATCTTTCGGCAGTGTTAGGATACACGATGTCGGCAAATCTTCGATATTCATATCTTCGAGCACACCCCACGATGCCGACTGCGTTCCGTTCTCCTCCTGCATCGAATAGACATAGATGCGATATACACACAAGGCGTGTTCGAACTCCATCACATCGAAGCCTTCACTATGCGAGCCCGTCACAACATCTCCATACATAATATCCGAGTCGCCCGTAATCGGAATCTTTACGGTTGTAGCCTCTCCATTCGAAGAGTATTCGTAACCCTCCTCGCTCGGCAACCAAGGTTGCCATGCCACATACTTGACATAGTCGGTCATGTTGTAGAAGAATTGTGCCGAGCTTGTAAAGGTTATATCACGAATATAGCTATTCGCCGCATTCGGCTGCCCCATCTCGGCAAGTATCGGCTCACCGCAGTTGAGGAAGTCGGGATATGAAGGTGTATGCAACTCATCAATACGAGCCATTCCCAACATCATCACCGTATCGGTCGCAGCATCTATGATACCGCTTGTCGAATTGGCGTTGCCTCGTGTAGCCGACTGTGGCGAATATACCAGATTGGGTGAGTAGCCAACATCTGCCCACAGACGCACCTCCATAGGGTTGCGTGTCGATGTTCCGAGGTCACTATCATTAAGACAGCCCACTGCCATCACAGCCGCAACCAACAACAAAAGTATATTCTTGATAATCGCTCTCATCTTCTATTGCCCTCCCCTCTATTTAATCTCCGGCAACACCGTTCCCTCGATATAATCGACATCTTTCCACTCGGCAACCACGCCTTCGAGGTTTACTCCCGAATCGACCGTTGCCGTATAGACAATGCGGTGTCCCGATTGGTAGTTCACCGGCTGGTAGTTGTAGAGTTGGAACTCCTCCTTGTGCATTACGAAGTTATCCGGACTCTCTGCACTCACCTTCTCGTTTACCTCGTACTCTATCGTCAACTTTGCATTTGCCGTCAGCTGCTGCGGCAGACACATTATAGCCATACGAGCCTCGGTATTCTCTCGGTCATCACCAATTACGACCGTAGTTGTCGGCTCGTAGGTATATACCACATCATTGCTGCCCGACAACGACACCTCCCACACATTGCGATTGCCCGAATTGGCTATCGCCTGCGCGGAACACTTCATCGTACCCTGTGTATAGATATTCTCGAAGGTCATCTTCGTAAGTCGTGCATCGAACATATTGCCACGCACAACATATATCTCCACCAGCGACATCGCATGTTCGAGATAGAGCGGCACGATTGGCTTCATCGCTCCATCTGCCACCTTGAACGAATATGAGAGCAAATAGTCAATCATCGCCTCCTCGTTGTAGGTCGTAGGTTGCTGCACCGCTATTTCGAGTCCATCTTTACCGCTGTCGATAGTCAAGCCGTTGAGCGTATTGTAGGCGTAGCCGTGAAACGAGTAGTTGCTACCCTCCACCCAATTACGCTTGGTCGAGGAGAACCACTTACCCGTAGCAGCATCACGAGTGATGGCCACATTATTGAAGATTTTCATGGAGTTGTTCTGCACACCACACACATAGACACTCCCCTCACCACTATCGATTGTGGTCTGATTGAGTGCTCCACGCGAGATATGTTTGGTATTGAATGTTATTTCACCTCTATCACCAAGCACAACATCGTCATTGTTGCTGCACGCCACCAACAACATCGCAAAAAACAGTGCAAAAAATATCTGAAACGCTCTCTTCATTCTCTCCTCTCCTACAAATCAACAAAGTGGTCTATCCAATCTACAACCCTCACCTCGGTAGTGATGGTGTTGTCGGTAACTGTCAGGTTATATTCGTACTTCTCACCCGCCTTCCACTCGGTAGGTGTTGTACCTCCGAGCCAGCCGAGTTCGATATTTCGTATGGCGTACTCCGCATCGCCCTCTTTGATATACTCCAAATGGAGCGTTGTCGCCGTTTTGTAAACTGTTTGTGGCAAAACCAACAATACCTGCTCGTTATAGAGTGGATATTTCACATTCAAGTTTACCGGCAGACCACCGCTTGGCAAGGTACATATACCGCCAAAAGGTTGTTCATAGTCGCTATCGCCTATTGTCGTGCCATCTAATACCCAACCTGCCGAGCCCTTCGAGTCGAAGGTAAAATCTCCTCTGTTTTGCAACCCCACAAGGCGGATATTGCGAACATCTTTCAGCACTTGGCTCGAAGCATTTATCAGGTTGAACTGAACACAGGCGCAAGCGTGGCGGAAGTGTAGCGGAACGGTCGAATAATCCTCGTTATCTTTGAGGTCACGCTCTGCCGAGGCGTAGAGAATATCGTGACCACCCGTATATCCTATGTAGTCATCAATCGTACATACGCCACTCTCATCATCAAATGAGATGCGAGGCAGGCTATATGGTGATACGGCGCAGAAGCGGTATGCGGCATTCATAATCCAATACCGCGTATTGTCGTAGTCCCAGCCCGGCAATGTTGCATCGTAGTATAGTCGCTCGGCATCGAACACTCGGGCAGTACCGCCATCAAGGGTATATGCTCCATAGAGTCTCAGCTCCTGTTGCTGTAAGTCGGTAATATCCTCAACAATAGAGCGATTTATCTGCGAGGCAAAGCCTATCTTGCGAGAATAGCCTATCGGCTCCGAGTGGTCGCAACCACTCAAAACCAACATCGTCAGCAATACTATTAACACCCTACGCATAACCTTTTAGCTATTGTCAATTATCAATTGTCAATTGTCAATTAAATCATAGTACCCGCAGGGGCGATCAAGCCCCTACGGATTAAAGTGTTGTAAAGATTAGATGGTGATGTTATCTCCGCCAGGTGTAACATTTCCCTCTTTCCACTCCTCAACAGTGCAGTTAAAGAGAATCTCGTTTACATTGATTGTGTAGTTGTAGGTGTACTTCTTACCCATTTCCCACTCGTCACCAGTAGTTGATAAATCGTGTGTGTAGACTTGCTGGTGTCCATCAACAGTATAAACAATGTGCAACGAAGTCTGAGCATCAGGTATAACAAGGAGTGGTGTTGGCGAGTATGCAGTAGCCGAATCAAGAGGCATATCCAATACCGAATCTGACAAAGTTGTCGGATTTTCCTTCAAGAAATTCTTGGTAGGATAGTTTGTTACATTTGACCATACGGCAGTACTCAAATACTTCTTGTCTGAACCGCTTACCTGGGTATCAGTTGGAGTGATTGTGAGTGTACCCATCAACTTAACATTGGTTATCGCAACTTGGTTAACAACAACATCTGCCTGCGAATCAGTCTTCTTGAAAGTGAGGTTGATTTGTGCGCAAGCGTGGTGGAAGAAGAGTGGCTGTGTTGCGTGTGCATCATCTGGTGCAGTTGCCTTCAACAAGTCGCTATAAAGGATATCGCTCTGCTCTGCCTTGTTGTTGTCGATACCCTCTATCACCATCGACTCGAATTTGCCGGTCGAGGCGTTCAAGTTGGTAGCAATCGAAGCATAAATCGGATATGGGCAGAATGCGAGGAACTCCATCTCACCACTTGTTGGCCAATAACGAGCAGGCTCACCCTTCCAATACGAGTGTGTTGGATCATAAACGAACTTTGCCACATAAGGACGCTCTACCTGGTCGATACCGTCATTCATGAAGTAGTGATTGTACTTGGTACCATTGTCCAAAATTGCCGACACGGCAATAGGATAGGTCATGTCATCATTCGCCTGAATGATACCACGAGTTACAGCCGACTTAAAGCCCAACTCCTGCAACTTTCCTGTGTAAACCTCTTCGGTTTGAACACAACTGCTCAACGATACCATCGCTGCCGCAGCAAATAAAAACATCTTTTTCATAACTTAAAAGTTTTTGAAAGTTAATAAATAATTTGGTTTAAAAATAGTAAAAATTTGTTGTTTGTAAAAATTGTTTAATTGTTTTTGTTAATGTTTTCTCGTTTTTGTCTCTGTGTTTTAAGGTTTTATGTTTGTTTTTTAGTTTCAGTTTTCCGAACTCTCAAACTTGTCAAGGCGCAACCCTTTCTGGGGTTTACTGGGGGCGGGCGTTCCGCCCTTACTGGGGGCGCTCACTCTGTTCGCTTACTGGGGTGCGCTAAAAGTTTTTAACTACTCACTAATTAAAAGTTTTCCGTTTCTCTCGTCTTTCGTCTTTCGTCTCTCGTCTAAATATCTATATCATACTCATACTCTTTCCAGTCATCTACCTCCGGCTTAAATCCTCCACCGATCTCCGGCTTCGGAATGTTGATATCGGCATTTATCACAATCTTCCTCTCCGGATTGTCTATCATCTGGTCCGACACATCAAAGTTACTCATATAAGGGTGCCCCTCACTGTCGAGGAAGAGGATACTTAACAACGCCGTATCGCCACTTGTGGTTTCACGACCAAAGGTCTCGAACTGTGTTGTCAAAACCGCACTTCGGCGTTGTGCGCTTACAACATCGAAGTAGAACGCCACAGGCTCGGTCGAATCCTTATCGGTTGCAATAAAGTGTGTTCCCACCTGTCCTGATATCATCATCGTAACCGAACTAACCCACTCCATACCTGTAACGCCATTAATCTCTACCAACCAGCTCTCAACTACCGTCTTGGCGGTGGTTGAAATCACAAATACCTCATCGGTGATATGTCGTGGGATATGCAGATTATCTTCACGAGCAACAAAGAGGTGTCCCGGAGTTACTCTGATATCGTCATACGAAGGACGGGTATCGACACGGGATTGCAAATAGCGGGTGAAGCGACTGCGCTGTTGTTCGCTAATCTCGTCTGTGTAAGCCTCCATATCGCGCCATACATAGTAGTTGCGCACACGGGTTTCACCCGCTTCGAGATTATAGACCACCATATCGACATCTCCATACGGAGCGAAGATGTATCCGCCCTCATGCGACACGAAGTCGTGGCTCAGATACTCCTTTGTCACCGCATCGAAGAATGCCACACGCATCAAACCCGGCTCTTTCTCTCCAACCTCATAGTTCACAATGTTACGGTCTATATGGAGGTCGAGATAGACACGCAGATACTCCTCCTCAATCGGACGGCGTTGGCACGCCACCGAGAGAAGTGCCACCACGACAACAAGCAGTATGTATCGTAACCTACTCATCGCCTCGGTGTTTGTCGTTTGGTTTAACTTTTTGGAAAATCGGCACTACGAGCGAAACATTCGCCTTCGTAGGACCAAAGAAGCCCACCTTCTTGGTTATCTTGTCGCTGATAAGCGGACCTTGCGCCTCGATAACGGTATATTTTCGAGCCTGCGAGTAGATATATCCGAAACCGAGCGAGAACTCGAAATGTACCTGCTTCTTTTTACCCACCGCCATAGCGTAGGTGTAGTCCACTCCGACATTCATAAACTCGCCTTGGTGTCCGTGATAGTTGCGCTCGAAGTCGTAGTAACCCATATAGCCATATACGCCCACCGAGTGACCTTGCAGGCGGTCGAATACTGTGCGGTTGCGACCAAACCAATAGCGCCCCTCAACGCCCCAAGCCAACAACTCAAAGCAGTTTTTGTTGTCGCGCTTAGGCCATATCCACGGGAAGTAGTAGTCGGCACCCACCGACCAATGCGTTCCGATAGGCACCTCGACACCTACATTCAACGCCGGCACAAGCAGATTCGAGCGTACGGCAACAACAGGCTTGCGTGGTGTTGTGGTTTGCTCTTGCAGAGTCGGTTGCTCCTGCGGTTGTTCTTGCGGCTCAATCTTCAACTTGTCGATTGATATAGCAACGGGCTTGACTATCTCGATAGGCTCTTGAAGAACAGAGGGCTTGCCCATAAACATCAGCATATCCAATTTGATAGGCGTTACATCAGATTGAAAGTTCAGCGAAAGGCTTTTAGATATTAAGTCATCTGTGCCAACGATATGTATCATGGCTGCATTTCGGGCCGAATCCATAAAATCACGCACCAATACACGCCAAGTCTTACCCTTGTCTATGTTATACAACATTCTCTCCTTCGCATCGTTTGTTTCGGTTGTGCGAAGAATCTCCAATACCTCTTCACGATTAGCTGCGTAGTAGTTAGATGCGATATATGATTGGAATGTCGCCCAATCCTCGCCTGCGGATATTGTTCGAATTTTCAATTTATCGCCACCCTCCATGCGAGAGATAATATCACGAAGAATTTCTGCGCGCCGCAAAGCAAGACGGAAATTGTAGGTCTCACTACCGACAGGCGATGCTGCTCCCTCAATGATTACCGTATAGCCATTCTGCTCCAAGGCAAGTCTCTTCACCGCCTCAACAATGGCTTTGTACGCTTTGGCATTATCGGAGTAGTTCCAACGAGGATTTGCACAGTTATTTTCGTAGTAAATCGATATATTTTGCAGAGTTGGGAATGTTAACGAGTTTTGGTTTATCTCTTCCCCACACACAACATCTGCACCAAACTCTACTCTTTCGGTGCTAAATGACACTGCGGGTACAAGAAACAATGCAATTGTAACCAAGAAAGTTGCATATTTACCCATTAACCTCATCACTCCGTAAACAAATTAAACCAAAATTCGTTCACAATACCCTATACATACCCGCAAATATACTGTTTTAAAGTGTTATGCGCAATAATAAGTGAGAAAATTTTGATACTTTCTGCATTTATTTTCGGAATTATATAGTTTAGTGTTGTAAAAAATCGTCATTGTGAAGGAGCGTAGCGACTGCGACAATCTCCCTTATATTTTTATTAAATTAACAGCGGGAGATTGACCTCCGGTCTTCACTGCTCCGCCTCGGCAAAGTCTGCAAACAGCCTCTGCCCTCGGCTTAATCGCAGCGGTGCCACGAGCCTATCGGCTCTCGCAATGACGCTCTTGTTTATTATCTACAACACTAAACTATATAATTCCGTTTATTTTTGCTCTGAAAATGCTTGGAGACCCCAAAAACAGAAACACCAAAATTATCCTAACCAAGATATTAGACCAACTTTTATTTAACCAATTGATTTTCAATGTTAGATTACAAAAACCGCGAAATTATAGATAAAAACTATATGAATGTCGTAATTAAGCCAACTATCTACAAATACAAAGGCAGAAAAATCTTTTGAAAGCAAAGTGCCAAACACAAATATCTTTCAAATGCACAATACGGGTAAGGAACAAGGTGTTGGTTATAATAAATAAATATCATAAAGTTACAAAAATAAAAAAGAGGAAAATCCACTCGGAAAGTCCTCTTCGGTAACTTTGTGCGACATCGCATGATATATTATCAAACTTATAGTAACTGGACTCGAACGGCGGCAGAAGCCGAACGAGTACCATTTGGAACTCGAACTACCACAGCAGTAGAACAAGCAATTGATTGTCAGAATTGCCTACGGTAATAAATCGTAGAGTGGATAGATATTATGGGCTTGCACAAGAATATCTATCCACTCTATGGTTTGTAAAATGCATAGCATTTGCCAGACGAGATATTGCTGCTACGCCACAGGTTGACCGAGCCCCTTTATCAAACGAAAACCGAGCAGAAAAATCTGCTCGGTTGAAGTGCGGATAAAGGGACTCGAACCCCCACGCCTCTCGGCACCAGATCCTAAGTCTGGCGTGGCTACCAATTACACCATATCCGCCTTAGTGCGAGTGCAAAGGTAACCATTTTTTCACAATTAACAACCTTGCAGCCTCTTTTTTCACCGAATTTTACGAAAAAGTGTTAAATTTGCAACACTTTCAAGTGAGAACTATGCCAAAGACTATAACTCTTACTCTCTCGCCCAAGCACGCCTCCGATGCGAAGTTTTATGCTCCGTTGGTGGCTCGTGAGTTGCGCATCAAGGAGAGCGATATTGCGTTGTTACGAATTGTAAAACGCTCGGTTGATGCAAGGCATGGAGCTTTGAAGGTAAACCTTTCGCTCGAAGCCTACATCGACAAGGAGGAGCAGCCTGCTCCACTCCATTTCGACTATCCTTCGGTTGTTGGCAAGCCCGAAGTGATTATTATCGGTGCAGGTCCGGCAGGTCTATATACGGCATTGCGACTCATAGAGTTAGGGGTAAAACCCATAATCTTCGAGCGAGGCAAGGAGGTAGTCGAACGAGGCAAGGATATTGCCAAGATTCAGCGCAACCAGGGTGTCAATCCCGACTCAAACTACGCCTTTGGTGAGGGTGGCGCAGGAACATTCTCAGACGGAAAATTATTTACTCGAAGCAAGAAGCGTGGCGACTACAATCGGGCTTTGCAACGCCTTGTTTTTCATGGTGCATCGCCCGAAATCCTCTACGAGGCACACCCCCATATCGGCTCGGATAGACTCCCTCGAATTATAGCCAATATGCGCGATGCAATTCGTGCAGCGGGTGGTGAGGTGCACTTCGAAAGGAGAGTAGAAGAGTTGATTATCCGCAATGGTCGAGTTGAAGGCGTTGTGACCGGTGGCGACAAAGTCAAGGCGCAAGCGGTGGTTGTTGCTACGGGACACTCGGCACGAGATATATACTATATGCTGAATCGTAGCGGTGTTCGCTTGGAGGCAAAGCCCTACGCGATGGGAGTGCGAATCGAACACCCGCAACATCTTATCAACAATATCCAATACCACTGCTCTCCCGATATGGAGTATCTCCCTGCGGCATCGTACTCGCTTGTTGCGCAAGTGGGAGGTCGAGGAGTATATTCGTTCTGTATGTGTCCGGGAGGTTTTATCGTGCCGGCACTGACCGATGAGAGTGAGTCGGTAGTAAATGGAATGTCGCCTTCGCATCGCAACTCACCATACGCCAATTCTGGTTTTGTAACCGAGATTCGAGAGGAGGATTTTGCACATTTGAGCAAGCAGTACGGGGCATTGGCAGGTCTGGTTTTCCAACAACAGTTGGAGCAGGCAGCACGAGCGCAGGCACCTGAACATCAGACTGCTCCGGCACAGCGTGTAGCAGATTTTGTGGCAGGTCGCAAATCGTCATCGCTACCTAAATGCTCCTATGTTCCTGGTATTGTTCCTTCGAGGTTAGACGAGTGGTTGCCACAATTTATGTCGTCACGCCTGCGTGAGGCGATATCGATATTCGATAAGCGTATGAAGGGATATCTCACAAATGAAGCGGTAGTTGTTGGTGTGGAGTCGCGTACATCGACACCTGTGCGTATCCCTCGTGACCGCGACACCCTGCAACACCCTGAGGTTACAGGTTTGTATCCTGCCGGTGAGGGTGCAGGTTTTGCAGGTGGCATCATCTCTGCTGCCCTTGATGGAGAGCGTATTGCCGAGAAAGTTGCAGAGCAGATAAAATAGTGGCGATAAATTATTGTATTTCCACTTTTTATAATTACCTTTGGTTGATTGAAATCTTAAAATAATAAAATTATAAAATCCTAAAACTATAAAGATTATGGAGATCAATTTGGTAAAAAAGGCATTTGCCGACCATTTCGAAGGCACATGCGCAGTTTATGCATCACCGGGTCGTATTAACCTTATCGGTGAACACACCGACTACAACGGTGGTTTCGTATTTCCGGGTGCAGTAGATTGTGGTATTGTGGCCGCAATTCTCCCTAACGGTCTTGACAAGGTTCGTGCCTACTCGATTGATATGAACGAATCAGCAGAGTTTGGCTTGAACGAAGAGGACGCTCCACAGCAGGGTTGGGCAAAGTATATCTTCGGTGTATGTCGCGAGATGGCAAAGTTGGGTGTAGAGGTTAAGGGCTTCGATTGTGCATTCGCAGGCGATGTACCTCTCGGAGCAGGTATGTCCTCATCGGCAGCCTTGGAGAGCACCTTCGCCTATGCTATCAACGATATGTTTGCCGACAACAAGATTGACAAGTTCACCTTGGCAAAGGTTGGTCAGATGACCGAGCACCACTATGTAGGTGTAAATTGCGGTATTATGGACCAATTTGCATCGGTATTCGGCAAGAAGGGCAACCTTATGCGCCTCGACTGCCGTTCGATGGAGTTCGAGTACTTTCCATTCAACCCACAGGGCTACAAGTTGTTGCTTGTAAACTCGGTAGTTAAGCACGAGTTGGTAGATTCTCCATACAACAAACGCCGCGAGTCGTGCGAGCGTGTAGCCAAAGTCCTCGGCGTAGAGACTTTGCGCGATGCAGAGGCAGAGGATTTAGAGCGCGTTAAGGGTGATATCTCGGAGGAGGATTACAAGCGAGCAAAGTATGTTATCGGCGAGAAACAGCGCGTGCTTGATGTCTGCGAGGCACTCATCAAAGGCGACTACGAAACCGTAGGTCAGCGTATGTATCAAACCCATTGGGGCATGTCGAAAGACTACGAGGTATCGTGCGAGGAGTTGGACTTCTTGGCTGAGTTGGCAGAAAAGTGTGGCGTAACAGGTTCGCGTATTATGGGTGGCGGCTTCGGTGGCTGCACCATCAACCTCGTTAAGGAGGAGTTGTACGACAACTTCGTTGCTACTGCAAAGAGGGAGTTCACAGCCAAGTATGGTCATGAGCCTAAAATTTATGATGTGGTTATCTCTGACGGTGCCCGCCGACTTGAATAAGCGGTAAAACAGTTAATGATGCCAAAAGTGGCGCTTAACTAAAAATGTAATTACCTATAAATTTGGAAATTACAGCGATATTTTGGGAGTGTCTAACAAGTTTTTTAGGCACTCCCTTTTTGTTAGAAGTTGTATAACAAGAGGGATTTCAAGGCTTGCGAAGTGTGAGAAACCGCAGCATACTTGGCGTATGTGAGGATTTCGAACACGAGTATAACGCAGAAATCACCTTGTTAGACAGCTTCATTTTTTATCCTTTATGTAGCCAGCTTCGAAATGGGTGCTTGACAAGAAAGGAGTTGTAGAAGCAGCGCTCGCCCGTAACCTCATCACCACACCATGCCGGTAGCTGCACCTCTTCATTTTGGCTCGACAACTCTACTTCGACAATAATCAGCCCCTCGTTATCCCCTTTAAACTCATCTACCTCGAATGTGTGTCCCTTATATTCGATGATATGACGCACCTTATCCACTACGCCTGAACAGCGTTCTAGTAGGTGTTCTGCAACTCTGATAGGAATTTTGCGCTCCCATTCAAATCGGCTCAGTCCGCCATCTCGGCTCTTTCCCTTAAAGGTAAGAATACCGCAGTCATCGCAGATACGCACACGGGCGGTTACTCGATGGCTACACAGATAACCTTGTGCAATACGCATCGAGCGATAAACCTCCTTGCGCCACGACTCGTCAGCGATAAGATATTTGCGTTCTATCTCCTGCATCTGTTATCGTGATGCTACTTCATTAGAATCATCGGCAATAACACCCTTTGAGTCGAGAGCCCAACTGCCCTGTACGCGCATTACCTGCTCGATAATATCTCGTACGGCACCTGCACCACCATTGTATTCGGAGATGTATATCGCTGTCTGCAACACCTCGCTACACGCATCGGCAGGCGCTACGGGAATACCGACATAGCGCAACACCTCCAAATCGGGTATATCGTCACCCATATAGATAATGTTTTCTCGCTTTGCACCAGTCTTTGCGATAAAATCGTTAATGGCGGCAATTTTATCCATACAACCGAGATATTTATGCTTGATACCAAGACGGTTCATTCGGCTCTCCAAGGTCTTACCAAAACCGCCCGAAATAACACCGATATTGAAGTTATGTTTTATCGCATAAGCTAACGCATAACCATCTTTGGCATTATATTTACGGATAAAATCTCCATCCGCCAAAGGCATTATACCTCCATCGGTCATCACACCATCAACATCAAACACAATAGCCTCAACATCGGCTAATAACTCTTTGAAATTTTTGCTCTCTCGCATATATCTTCACTTATTTTATCATAAATATCCTTTGTCAGTGGCTTGTTTGCCAACATTTGGCGATGGCGGTCGAGGGTTTGTGTATCGCCTCGGCGCGCAGGACCGGTCTGTGTCGCAGAGGGATTTAACACCTCTACCACCTTCTGCGCAGTCTCCTCTATTACAGGTGCAACAATGTCGAATGGCAATCCTGCACTCGCCAATACCTCGGCGGCATTGGCATACATGGCATTTGCAAAGTTGCAGGCAAAGACACCCGACAGATGTATCACCGCACGGCGTGCGCTATCTGCCATCTCAACCTTTGAGGTTAGACGGTGTGCCACCTCTTTAACGGTTTGTAGTGCGTGGTCGGTTGCACCCTCCAAAAAGATGTAACCCTTCGTAAAATCGACCTTGCGACCTACGGAAAAGGTCTGGAATGGATAGAATACTGCACGATGGGAGTGCGGTGCCAGAGCATCAATCGAACAACACCCTGCGGTGTGTGCTACAACAGCATTTTGAGGTATATGCAAAGTTTTTGCACACCCTTCTACTGCATTGTCGCTCACCGAAATAAGATACAAATCCGCATTTGCTAACTCCGAGTTGCTCCACTCCGTATGCGCTAATGCTGCAACCTTGCGACCTCGCTCCTCGTTGCGGGCAAATATCTGAACAAGGTCCAAGACTTCCGCCTCGGCTATCGCCTGTGCAAGGCTTTCAGCAACATTTCCACTTCCAACAATAACTACTCTCATATTTTTAGTTGAATTTTATTGCCAACAAATTTGTTCCAATTGTTGTGAAGCACCACTTTTCTGCTCCGCCCTCCGAGCAGCGATAACGCTTGCATATCTCGGCATTCGAAAGCGGAAAATCGCGGCGATAAATCTCCGCCTTCACACCCTTAATCACTCGCTTAAACGCACTATCAATGTTGTATATTGCCTCAATCTCGAAAGTTCGCCCCAAAGCTCCTTCGGGCTGCTGCTCCGAAAGTCCCACGCCATTGTTCGACCAAACATCGCTCTTGCCGTTAAATGCCGCAGCAACCATTCGGGCGTGTTGCAACGACACATCGGGCAAGGTAATATAGCGATAACGGGTGAAATTTGTTGGTATGCAACTCCATTGCACACCCCCTCTATCCTCTGCTCTACACGAAAATTTACCTATGCCAATTGCCACAGCAGAGAGTCTTTGTCCCTCCGAGCCATCAATGTAGATATTCACCTCTTTTGCCTCGCCTCCAAGCGATACACACTCCACCGAGCAGTTGCCAAAAAGGCGAAACGCCTCATCAACATCAAACAACGGAGAGCATTTCACACAAATTCGCTTCGCAACCCTTTGCAAGGTTGGCATAAGAGCCACCACATTGGGCGAACAATCCTCCAAACGCACCAACTTTTCACCCTTTGCTCCTCGCCTGTCTGGGTCCGAAAAGCACCAATCGAAGTGTTCGGTAGAGCCTGCGAGATACTCCTCTGCCGAAGCACAAATAACTTCTATATTGTCGGCTCCGAGCCTTCTGAAATTCTCTCTTGCTACCGCTGCCACGCCCTCGTTGCGCTCGATGGTAACAACCCTACGAAATCGTTTCGATAGAGCAAGAGCATCAACCCCCAAACCGCAAGTCAAATCCAAAACACTATCACCCGAAAGCTCCTTGCGCTCGGCACACTCCTCGCTCGAAGATTGTTCGTAGGCAAGAGTCGGCACAATCGCTCGTGCTGCATAATATGAGGGTAGTTTTGTACGAGCTTTTTGCAGATTTTTGACCTGTGTAGCAACAATCGAGGCGTATGGCACACGCCTATCAAGGGCAATGTCGGTTGGCTTACGACCAAGATTCTCCTCTATCGCCCGGCGAACCTCCTCGCTGCACAATATCTCTATCTCCTCCCTGCTAAACATCTCCGCAAAGTTATAAATTATCCCTCAATTTTCGGCTCTTTTTCTCGTTTTGGTAGCAGCCACAACAAAAGAGTTACAGCCAAAAATACTCCATATATTGCCCACATAGCCCATTCAGGAATGGTCATAATAAAGTGTCCGTAGGGTAGCGATGCTGCCCACTCGACAATTTGGTTTTGCCACTCGGCAGCATACTCTGCCACGACCGCTGTGAATGGCAGAGCAATCGCCACAACCCCTGCCAAAACCACAATGTTGGCAAGCAGAATTACCGCCGGATTTATCAAAATACCTACAAGCGAAACCGTTGAGAATGTATTTGCCACGAGTGGCATTGTAGCCAGTGTCGAGGCGATGCCGACAAGCATAACCCCAACAATTGAGTTCAGCAACCTAAATCGTGTCGCACAAACCCGATATAGCGGCATAGCCCACAAGATAATACCCGCCACAGCGATAAACGAGAGTTGAAACGAGATGTCAAACAGCAGATGTGATTTGAACGCTAACATCACAAAGGCGGTTCCTGCCAATATATTAACACTTGTGTACTCCCTCAAAGAGGAGAGTGAGAATTGTAACAATGAGAACATTATCGCTGCTCTGACGGCACTTGGCAACATGCCACACAACCAAACATAGAGCCAAATCATTGCAACCGCCAAGATGGAGCGAGCTATATTTCCGTAACGCAACAAAACCATCGGCAAGAGCAGGATATTTATCAGCATAAAGGCTATTCCGATATGTAAACCTGACACGGCGAGGAGATGTGATGCCCCACTTGCCGAGTAGTTTTGGCGCAATTCGCTCGAAATCTCACTTCGCTCACCCGTAGTCATTGCCAAGACAACAGCTCGTGCATCGCCCTCCGCCATTGCCCCTTGCAGTCGGGATACGGCTCGGTCATGAAGCGTTCTACGCTCGGCAGGAAAGTATTCATAGATGGTGTTTTGATTTATCGAAATTGAGCCGATAAAACCTCGATGCTGCATCAGTTGTGCATACTGTTTGCGGTCGGCACGAAATGGGCGAATTGCTGTCGTCAGGAGCAATCTGTCGCCCGCCTTGAACTTTGTCAGCGAATCGCCCCAAACAACCACCTTGCTACCAACAAGCGATAAATCCGCACTCTCGGAGATTTTTGCTTCGGTGGAGGTATAACCCTTGCGTTCGACCGAGGTGGTTTCGACCGCAATCAACACCTCAACGGGTGTGTCGTAGATGATGTTGCTACGATATGACAATGAGTGCAGGAGCGCTCCGACCGAGAAAATCATCACAACGATAGCGCAGTTTTGCCACCACTTCGAGAGCAAAACAACCCCCACCAGCGATACTACGCAGGCGAGGAATAACAACCATATAGGCAAGAGAACTTTATCTGCAAAAAAGATACCCATGGCAAACGGTGCAACGACCATCGCCATAGGTATCTTTGATATTAGTTGTGTGAATCCTGCCAACATACTGTTTGCGATAACTATCCACAAAGATAGTTATTTATTGTCAAAATCCACAATAAATAGCTCCCAACCACGCCAAACCTCCGACATATCGGCTTTTACACCATTCTCAACCTCCGACATTGCCGCTACAACAGCCGTCATTGTTGCCGCATCGGTGGTCGAAATCTTCTCATCGGAAGAGAGATGTGTGGTGTGTGCTACACGGCGGATATAGTGGTCGGTGTGGTTCTCCATTGGTGGAGCGTAACGATTTATCATTTGTCGCAGTGTGCAGCAACCATGCTTCTTGGCATAGGTGTGCAACAACACAAACATTGCACGATAACCCCACTCAATACTCTCGAATTGACGGAACGCCGTATCGCTGCTCTCTGCCTTTTCGCCCTTGTAGCGGAACGAGCCAAGGCGAATGTTGCCGGGGTTGTTATTTCTTAGTCCTCTGCTCATCTTTGTCGGGTTCGCTGTCATAGTCTCCAATCTCTCGCTCGACCTTTCGTTTTACATAGTTGCGCAGCCACTCGAAGAGTTTGGTATCGCTCAAAACCGAGGCGTTCTCCAAAAAAGACCACATCTCCACACCGCAGATTGCTCCGGCAATAATTCGGGTAAGGTTGAGCGTCATAAAGTCGAGAACACACGACTCAATAAGCCAACTCATCGATATCGTCAGCATCACGAAGCCTGCCTTGCGAATTGTGCGCCATGCCTCGTGCGAAGAGAAGTACCACGCCTCGCCCCTCTGTTTTGCTTCGCAACGGGAGGCGATAACCCCCGTTACGAAGTCGATGAGGATAAACGACAGAGCGCACAAAACCACCGGTTTTATCGGTGCAAAGAGAGCTGCCAAACCAAGAATTGCCCCATTAGCACATCTGTACATAGCCTCCATTGATACTGCATTTTTGCATCGCATCGTGACTTGCGTCATAGCTTGGAAATTTTGCTGCATTGGTTTTCAGGTAGTTTGATAGTCGCTTTAATAGAGCATGGCGGCGGCGACACAACGACCTTTGCAACGCTTGTGTTGTGGTGCGTATAGAGGTGTCGCTACGAGCCGATGACGGGATATAGAGTCCTCCTCGTCCGGTGCGAACATTCAATGCAGGTTGAATCATTGTTCGCACGGCCATAGCGAGCGCAGGTGCGACATAATCATCAAGAAGCATCTTTTGAGAGCCTTTAAGCATCTCTTCATATAACTTTGTTCCCACCACCGGGACAATGTAGCGTTCAGCTGCTGCAACGATGTCCGAATCAAGGACCACTTCTGGCGATAGATATTCACCATCACCGAAAGCCAACGAAATAACTTGTTCATTTGTAATAAGATTTTTCATGATTTTCTAATCAATTGATTTGATATTGTACTTGCTAATCTCCGACAAGAATAGTTGCTGTCGCTCATCATTCTCATCATAGTCCAAGCCGTCAGCCTTGCGAGCCTCCCAAACCTTCATGTAGATTGGTTTAGAGCGCGTTGGTGGACGGTTTATAATTGTAAGAGAGGTGCAGTCAATATGCAGAATATCACTTATGGCATGGACAATTGGCTCTAAAAGTTCACTCTGTTCTCCGAGAATTACCGTATTGAGGGCAACCTCATACTCATGAAGTATTCGCTCGGCACTGAATCCTGTCGAGTAGTCCAGTCCACTCAACGAACGGAACCACGAGTGCGCCACTACGATATCGCTTGTCGCTTGGTCGTGCAAATCTTTCCAATCACCGTCATTTTGCGATTCGATAGGGATAAATCTCGAATTGTCGTCAGAACTTGCGTCACGAATTACAAACATCACCTGTCCTGGTTTGCCGGCAAAACGCTGCTCTGCCATGCGAGCCAACTCGGCAGCCTCTGACTCGCTATCCACAGCATTGTCAATCATCATCACACCCGAGAGCTGGAAGGAGTTGTCCAGACGAGCAATGTTCCAGCGGTCTGTTTTGTAGGCAATTGCCGAAACATTCATTCCTGCGATGTACTGAGGAACACCGTAGTGTTCGAACATCGGCTCGTAATCTTTGTAGTGAACAATAGCACGCAGCGTACCATCGCTCTGTTTCTCGAAATTTGGGTAGAGAGGCAATGACTTTGTCTCTTTGGCTTGAAAATGAGTCCAGTCGTGATGGAGCAAAATGTGCTTTGAATCCTTTGCTACACGACAATGGGTTGCGTCTTGATGATATAACGACAAGAAGGTATGATTCTCATCGGTAACCACCTCCAAAAAGGCGTTTCCAAAGAGCGATTTGTCAAATGCCAACTTATTCAGTACCTGCCGTAACGACTCGCCATCTCCGTTTGTCCTCTCCACTATGTTACCCAGCAATGGTATGTTTGCATCATAATTAAAGCCTTTGCCTGAGATATAATCCGCTTTATCGTTGAGAATACGGCGGTGTGCAGTTGAACGCCTCGACAATATGGCTAGTGCTTCGGGCATATTATTGTCCATGCCCCAACGCCAAAACTCCTTGTTTTCGACCTTGTTAGAAGATAGTGCGTATATGCTGTCAGCGTGATTGTTTGTTGTACAAATTATGCTTTTTGATTTTGTATTTTCCATGTCGTTAGTTTTTTAGATTTAAAGAATCCTCTGAGAAAACTCCGTATCACACGATACGAGTTGTAGTGTTACGGTTGGGTTTTCGCGGAGTTTACTTCCCGAAGATGATATTAATGAACTGAGCCGTAACGGTTGTTCTTCGCCAAAATTAGAGGAGTATCCCACTAATAATCGGCGACCATCACACAATGTAACAACAGCTATTACCCCCTCAATAGATGCTTGTTCCAAGAACTCGGCTGTAAGCCATTTCGCAGCTCTATCTCTATTGGATATCAAGGTGAGTTTGTGATGAATACGGATAACGCCATGTCGGCTTTCCAACTGCTCCTCATAGTGTGACATATCATCTTCCAGCTCTACTGCTATTGAGCTCCCCGATAGGCTAACCTCGCACCCCTCACTCGAAAAGAGAATCGCCGTTACTGCATTGGCAGGATAGAGAGCCACGCTCTCTACCCCACCAACAGGCTTAAAGTTTGGGGACATGGTTACTGCAATGTTAATTTAGCATTGTAGATATAGCCCGACATGAGCTCCGGATTTAAGATGAGTGTTCCGGCGAGGAATACTACACGCTGACGGTTCTCCATCTCATCGGGGTTGTACCACATGCGAATCTCCTTCTCCGGCGAATCGGCAGTATTGAGGGCCAATACAAGATTGCGGCGGTCTGTAAGAATACAGAAGGATCTCGCCTTGTTGATGCTGTACAGCTTTGATGGAATCTCAATCATTGGTATTCCGTGATAGCTCAATACAGGACGACCATTTAAGGTGTCGGTATATGCGCTTGATACGCCCTTATCATCGAGATAGAATTGATAAGCATCGTAGATATCGGAACTTACGAAGAATGCCAACTGTCCATCTGATGCAAGCGAACGCAACTCATCGGAAGCGGATATCCAAGTGGTACGGAGAATATCTTCGATAGTGCTCTCTTGTGCATCGGGATAGAGTGTAACAGGAATAAACAACTCTCCCTCTTCCACATATTTGATGATGTTGCACAAAAAACCGGAGAAACCAACATGGTTTGATATTACTCCATCTACATCACCAAACCATGTGTTAGCATAGATGCTATCTGCCAACGAACTGCGGAACAATTCGGTCTCGGCCTTTTCGAGGTCGCTACCACTCAAATCGCTCAAATTAACATCTGCCGAGTTGCAAATCCACTCGTAAATGGTTGCGAAGTAGTTCTCTGCCGAATAAGACGATTCTGCCTTCAATTTCGTCAAAGGAACCTCTCTCTCCTGAAATTCCGCCGAAAAGCCGCCTTGCCAGCCCGAAGAGAACTCTTTAAGAATATCGTTGTTGTGTCTGAATAGCGGAACCTTTGTTGGTGTTGGCATGTTGTAGAGGATTCGAATGCCGAGCGACTCAGCAGATTTTCCACAGAAGGTTGGACGGAAGAAGATATTTTCTACTTCTGATGCATTGTAAGTTTTTGAATTTTCGATAATCATAGTTCTAAAATTTTTTTATTTGATTTGTTATTTTGTTTTAGCGTATTCTGAAATTCAGATTACGCGCATCCTCGGCATACGCCAAGGTGTTGTGAGAGACAAATGTTCCATCGAGAGATGGATCCTCTTTCGAGATGATTTTTGTTTGCACAACTCTGCACTGCCCCTCTTGAAGTGCAATTGCCGATGTCGGAATTTGCCCATTGTTCGGAAGATGTAAAATGTTGATATCGTTTGGCAACTCCCTCTCCTCATCTCTTTTGGTCGAGGAGAACCAGCCTTTAACCCTATCAACGAGTTTTGCAGGCTTGGTGACCTCCTCGCCACCAATGATGCTATCTGCCAACCCAAGTTCAACAACTTCGTTAGGTGCAAGCCAACGACCTCTACCTCCATTTTCAGACATCAATTTTTCGAACTCACCCTTTGCATGACCAGAACGCATAGCATATAGCGTAGCGATGCGGTCATCGGTCTTTTTGAGCAAGTCGATACGCTCTGCCAAATCCGAAGAGTTGCCCTCTACGGTACTACTCGACATATGTATCAGGTAGAGTGCTGCACTTGAAATCTCTCGACAACCCTCACTTGCTGCTTGTGCAATGATGGTGGCAGCCGATGCCGTATAGCCATAGCATCGTGTGGTGACTTTTGCTCTGAGCAAGGAGAGACTCTCATATATAAGCAGAGCATCATTTACATCGCCGCCCGTTGAGCGTATATTTACCACCACCTCATCGGCATCAATATCCCTGATTTTGGAGAGCTCTTCACGAAACTTATCATAGGTGGCAACGCTCTGCGAGGTGTTTGTAAATTGACTCTCCTCCGGAACACCAATAACCCCTTCGATATCTATGGTGCAAACAGAGGCTTCGTTTGTAATTTTAATTTCAGTTTTCATTTCTTTTTCAGCATTCTTAAAAGTGTTTGTTATAGACGGCAGCCCTCGCCTTTTCGAATGAGCACGGAATCTTTTCTGCAACCTGTTGTATGGCTTGAACCTTCGCCTTTCCTGCTCGTACGCAGCGTTCAACCTCGGTGTTAATGTACAGCCTTTCGAGGGCTGTTGGGCTTATCAGACCTTCGTTCCACAACATCTCTACCGCTTCGGAAAGGCGCTTGTTGCGCACTTTGTCAAGCAACATTAACAGCATTTTTTCTTCGTGAGCACTCATAATCCATCTTTTAATTCTCGTTCGAATATACAGCGAACAACTCCTCTTTCCGTATCCCACTTCTCTATCTTTACAAGTCGAAACAGCGAACTCTCTCCCAAAATATCGAAACGAAATCTTTTTCGTAGTGAGGGCTTCGTGCCCTCTGCCGTAAAGAGAGATGCCATTTCGGCAGTTGTCAGATGGAGGTCAAGGGTTATGTTTTGACTCTCGCATTGTCGATTAAGTTGTTGCTGATGATAGCGATGTAAACCCTCAATATCGTTGCAATCCGCAAATCCCAAATTGACATTGTTGTTATCTATAAAGGCTGCATATGGATAACTTTTCAAGCGGTCAGAGGCAATCCAGCACTCACCATTTGGCAAAAGTCGCATACCCTTGTAACACACAATACGCGATGTGAAACCAACATCTATCCCTACATTATCATCGCCAATATCGCCAACCTGTATTAGTGAGGCTGATGGAGCGCAGCTCACCACATTTGTCCTATTTAACGATGTTGTAAAGAGCTTATCTCCCAATTTGCGAACACTTTTTTTAGTGCAAAAAAGCGGATTTTTGAGTGACCAGCTACCCAACACAGTGTCATTTTCGAGATTAAACTGATGAGAAGCCCTATCGGCATCTATATATGAGAGCAGAGTATCTTGTGGTTGCTCCAATCCTATATCCGATATAGCAACTCCGTTGAGGTAATCAACCCTGTTGTTCCAATCTATAACCTCGCCATTGTCATAAAACTCCTCTAACGGCTCAATACAGAC
Organism: Alistipes sp.; assembly: GCA_045596245.1. Classification (GTDB taxonomy): domain Bacteria; phylum Bacteroidota; class Bacteroidia; order Bacteroidales; family Rikenellaceae; genus Alistipes. The sequence continues at coordinate 84,936 of JAZOBZ010000016.1, forward strand.
CTCTTTGCGAACTTCATCAGTATAGAATACGAGATTAAACATCTCTCCCACAGCGGTTAAGAGGTCAGCCTGACCAATTTGTCGAGGGGCAATATCCTTGAATGTCAGCGTTGAGCCATATCCCGGAACAGTGGTAAAATATGGGCGTAGGGTGGTTCCGGAACCCACCGTAAGTTCCATATTATTCTCGGCACCGCCAAACCATATCTTGTCCAACACAAAACTCTCTCCGGCATTAATCTCTTGTGGTGGCAGGCGTAAATCCATCTTGACATCAACCTTGCCACTCTCTTCAACATATCCATTATAGAGAGCCCAATCTTGGCTATAAAGACTCCATGAGTTCGATGTGTTATCACGATAATATAGTTTTAGCAATGTTACAGGCTCGGTAGGTGTACTAATAATTGTTGAGCGAGCCGACCACTTCCCTATATCATAGAGCTTGGTACCACTATTTGCCACGAGGTTGTATTCTCTTCCCTCGACATGGTCAAACACAACGACCCTATATAGCCAACTTGTCGATGGATTATAGCGATAATCCTTGCATGTATTCGCCAACGAGAACTCTACCTGAACACCATCTAATCCCGCTACGGTATCAAATCCAACAAACTTATCACGCGAGAGTATTCTATAATCTGTTGTATATTCGAGGTGTAGCAAAAAGCCGGCTTTGACCGAACATTGCGGAGTAAAGCATATATTACCAACGCTATTCTTTGAAAAGGCATTGAGGGTATTGAAAGTATCAATCATCTGTACGCCATTGCTGTCTAAGGCGTTCGGATTAGCGGTATCGACAATTGCCCCCACCGTGTGTGTCGCAAAAGCTGTTGAGGCATATACCCTACCGAAAAAGTCTGCCGTAGCCGTAGCAGGAGCCGAACGGCGTGCAAAAAAGTCGCATTTAGCCTTTGCTGACGAAGCATCACTGCGGGCATAGTCTCCACTCATATATAGTGACTGCCCAAATTCGCTATCGAGGAAGTTACTACGAAGCTTGTATCCCGACTCTGCAAACATAGCTTTAATCATCTCCGATACCGAGATAAATGGGTGATAATCATCTGTCAGCATCACTCTCTCAACAGGCAGGGTCGATGATGATGAGTACTCTACACCATCTCCTTCGCGACAAACAGGAAGGAAGCGCACCGCCTGATTTTCGCCCCAAGAGTTGGTAATGGTTGAGATGTTCAACGCCCCTGAAAATGGTATATCCAGTTCGGATAAAGAGTGCTTGATAACCGATTCAATCCACTTGTGCCCATCTGCATATATACGGATAAGGTACTCTCCTTTGATATCCGATTTGATGGTTGTGGAGTAGAGGTGTACGGTCCCTTCAAATATATTTACACCCTCTTTTTTTACCACCGCCAAGTGATGTTCCATATTAAAGCGAGCCGTAGCATGTATATCTCTCGAAGCACCAAAAATCTTATTGTTAAGAGGTGTGGTCGGCAGCACCAAATCGATATATCGTTCCTCTCTGCCCCCATCAACTTTGTGGAGCTTCTCTATATCAAACCCAATCGGAATGGTCGGAATGGAGTCAATATCACACTTTTTGCCATCAACCCACAACTCTACCATAACATAACCCCCTTTCTTTCGGGTGTGGCAATACTCAGTTCCACACAACACGGTTCTCCGAAGAGGTTGTGGGTTAACTCTGACGAGAGCACCTCAATACCCGTAAATTTGCCCTCCTCCTCAATCCATACCTTTGTAGAAGATATTATATGTGCAAGCGCTTCGATTATCGGCTTAGGCTCGTATCGAGAGATTAAAGAGGCGTTGCGTGCGTATGAACTCTCCACAACCTCTCTGCCGTTTGAAGTGCAGATGGTGTTTTTTCTCGTCATGCGTTCAACCTTTGTAACAATCGGGAATGTGTATCTCTCGATAGAGCCTAAGTCGGACAACCATGCCAAACGGACAGACTCCTTGTGCGAAGGGATTAGATGGTAGCAAAGGGCGCCAAGCAGTTCTCCGTTTCGGGCTATTTCGACATTGATGGAGTGAGTCTCTTCGCTAAACTCTTTGGTGGAAATAAATAGCGAGGCTACACCTCTCTCAGTTATGTACTCTAACGATGAGCCATCACCCATGTCGGTCGTAATATCAACGGTTAGAGTGTCGCCAGCATCAACCAATAGCAGAAGCTCATCTCCCTCTCCATAAGAGATACGGCGTGTTTTGGGCATGCTACTTACTATTGACGACTTAGTTGGGGCGGTTTGGTTTACCGAGAGAATAATGCTCTCCGATAGCTCCGAGCCGATACGAATATAGTATGATGCTGTTGGAGCCTCTACAATAGTGGCGAATTTATGGGTGGAAGGTTGATATGCAGAGAATTGCTCCACATAGGGGGCGATATTTACCTCCGCATAGGTAACGCTGCGTAGCAGTTGTGTTGCAACAATCTGACCATTCCGAGCATCTACAATCTCAACCGTCAGGTCTGTTGGCTCGTCTGTTTCGGTGTCGATACCAAAGAAAATACCCTCATTTATAGGGGTGAAATTGTTGGAAATTTTTGTTAGTTTCATATTGTTGAAGATTAAAATATGGTTACCACTCTCGCTTTGCCAACGATTGACAAAGCACCATGACTGTCTATTGTTGGCGATGCGGGGGTTATTGTCAACTCCTCAACGACAGCGATACCCTCCTCTTTCGATAGTTGAACAAACATCTCAACCATTTGTTGTTCCATCTCCTGCAATAGCGAATTTTGTTCTATTGGTGAAAGCTTAGCCCCTTGCTGTGCAAATTGCAACGACACTGCATAAGTTATTTTACCATTTTTTCTTCCCTCCATACATTGGAATTGCGGTTGGGACATAAAGGCAGCAGGATAGTGGCAAACAGTGGTTGGATAGCAGGCAATATCGTCCAACATAAAGTTGTACCCAAATTCTGACACCAACCCCTCTATCGCGCTGCATAAAATAGCACGATTCATAGGTTTAAATTGTTTTAAAATATGTTAATAATGTGTTTATGGCTGTCGAAAACAGAAGATATGTTACGACTTGTCAGCCATTTTAACTGTTGAAAAGGTTTTTAACATTAGAGAACCAAATGTTGAAAACCTGTGTCGATTGACGCCGATTGACGGTGCAAATATATAATTTGAAAAGGGGGCTTGTCAAGAGTTTTGCAAAGAAATTCTAAATTTTTTAGAATATATATTCTACAATATATTGATAGACAGCCTGTTATATATGATGAAAATTCAAAAGAAATCGGAATTATATAGTTTAGTGTTGTAGAGAAATAGAATGTTATACCCCACCGCCCTAACGGGCACCTCCCCTAACTTAGGGGAGGAATATAAAAAGTGATAGATAACTATTGGGTGCGTCTAACAAGTTTTTTTTAGACACACCCTTTTTATCGGAAGTTGTATAACAAGAGGGATTTCAAGGCTTGCGAAGCCCGAAAAAGCGGAGTTTACTTGGCGTAAATGAGAATTTTGAGGGCAAGCGTAACGCAGAAATCACCTTGTTAGACAGCTTCGAGCGTAGCGGAGGGGGTATGTAAAAACAACAACACTAAACTATATAATTCCAAAAAAATAGGGTTACCATCTCCTAAGAAACGGCAACCCTAAGCGTACTCTACAAATTCCGCTACTTGTTGAGTCTAAGAATAAACAGTGGTGTCATCTCGCTATATTTTGCATTTTGGAAACGGCGCCTACCGCGCTGGATAATCTCTCCCTTAACCATTCCTACAATATGCATCTGCCAGAAAGGACCTTTCTTTCTCTTTTTAAATCGCTCAAAAGCAGTCTCATTTAACTTAATCTCTATTATTTTTTCGGTCTCTTCCGGCAATATAGATATTGGTTCGAGCGAAAATAATCTATTCTTGTTACCCAAAGACAACTCCACAGGCTCGTTGAAACCCGGATTTTTGTCTATCAAAATTTTAATAGGAATAACACCATCAGTTGCCTTGAAGGTCACCTCCTTGTGGATATCGAAATCTACGGACATACGATATGGAGAAGCCTCTACCGCATCGAGTGCCAACTCCGCAGCCGGAATATGGTGCGTATAGTAGAATGCCTGTGTCATATTATCAACAGGTAATACTTTTGTCTTTGTACGCCCATCAACACCCGGATACTCCAATTCTACCTCTATCGGCACCCTCTCTACGGGAGCACCCTTAGGAGAGGTAAGAGAAACATTCCATCGTCTGCGAGACATGAGTTGCAAAACACTTGTTGTGTATCCCTTTGGAAGACCTTGAATCTCCAAATTAGCAGGACCCTTCAATTTTCCTGTTATATCTACACGGAATATAGAGGTTCCACCCGAAGGAATCGTTATATTTGCTGGTGATACGAAGGCGTTGAACGAAGCCATCTGTTTGTGGCATCTCAACAGATAGTGATAATCCTTTCCATGTCCTCTATGACGATCTTCCACTTCGAGAATCATCACCTCTCCTCTTTTCGGTGTATATTTCAATACCGGATCGGCGTGGAATGTCATGAGTCCCTGAATAGGGTCTTCGGTATCATCGACAGTGGCTACCACCTCGCCCAATTCGTTTTTCAACCTCATCACAGCATCAATTCTCGACCCATTTCTTCGTCCAATAAGCTCTACGATGATAGGCTCCTTTCGCTCAGCATATATTTTATACCTCTTCACCTTTGCCTCCGATGTAAGAGAGTCGGATATGGCAGATGTCAAATTCAACCATGCTCCCTCCTTCGGATTCTGAATAAGTTTTATTCCCTTTGGCAGAGTATAGAAAGGGACAGCATTTGATGTGCCGATGTTGTTGGTAAATGTAAGTTGGTTATAGCCCTCCTTCTTCACCTTTGCCGTTGTCTTTGTTGCTCCGAGATTAACACCCTCCATCTGCTGCTTCACCCTCTTTCCTACTACGCCATAAGCCGGATAACGACCTGTAACGAAAGGTATTTTGCCGAGATGTATTCTGTAATTAAAATCTTGGCGACCACGGTAGATGGCATCATGTATCATCAGGGTATAATTACCATCTTTTGGCAGAGTGGTAATGATAACAGGATCAACATAGTGGTGGTAATCATCGGAATAGGCTACTTCTCTACCTCGTGCATCTACAATTTTTATAACTGGTTGGAACCAACCTGGTACAGCATCTGCAATATACGGAACAAGTTGGCGTCCCTTAACCTCAGCAACGATTGTTTCACCCTTTTTGCCTGCAAATCGGAAATAATCAATACCTCCCGGAGATACATATCCGCACAATACCGCAGGCAAAGCCTCCACCTTATTAGGCTTATTTAGTGACGATTTTTTATTTTCAAGGAAGTTTGGATACGATGCAACCTCAAAAGGAAGCTTATTCGATACACCCTTTGGACCTTGCAGACGGAGGTCATACAATCCACACGGTACCCCCTTGTCAATGGTGATTTGTATCAAAATTTTATCCGCAAGTTGAGGGCTACTCTGATCATTCAATCTTCTGCGTCTTTTTTTCTTTGTTCCCTCCGGAGCAGGCTTCAACACTCCCTTAATTCCGGGATGGCTGAATAATACCTTTGTAGCTCTGTTGATATTGAGTCCGCCAGCCTCTATCTCAACCGTAGTACCTACCTCTCCACCGGCAGGGAAGAGATAACCCATAGTTAATTTCTGCGCATATAGCGGTGTGGTCAGCAATATAAATAAGATAACCAACAATATGTTTTTACTTCTTTTCATAGTCGGGCCTATTTTACATCAATAATTTCATATAATAATCCGTGGCTGCGTTTCTTGTCTAACAACGAAGGCAGTATCGGTAAATCTCCTTCGGAGACATGTGGCAGAGTGCCATAAGGGTCTATACCCATAAGGAGATATATTGTGCCAATCAGGTCGCATGGGGCTACGGGACGCTCCTCGACAGTTTCACCAGTTTTGCTGGTCTTTCCAACAACCTTACCGCCATGGAAACCACCACCTGCTACGAGATAGCTAAAAGTCTTGCCATAGTGTGCACGACCACCATTCCAAGGCGCCTCCCACAACACCTTCGGCGATCTTCCGAACTCACCGCCACAAAGTACGATAGTGCTCTCCAACAAACCCCTTGCGTCCAAATCGCTAATCAGCGCAGAGAGTGCCTTGTCGAGATTTGGCAACATACTACTCATTCTCTGGAAATGCTTTTTGTGTGTATCCCAACCAGTCATACGCACATTTACAAACGGCACACCAGCCTCAACCAATCGGCGTGCTACGAGGCATGATTGTCCAAGTCTTGACTTTCCATATCGCTCTCGTACCGAGTCGGGCTCGTTAGCAAGATTGAAAACCTCACGACTATTACCCCATATAAACTCCATGTTTATATCTCTCAAAGAGTCAATCCTCTCTTTATCCATAGAGTCTTTACGCTCTAAATTGTTAAGTAGGGCCATTCGGCTCTCCAATCTCTCCCTATTGACGAATTTATTTACAATTCCCTCAACCTCATACTCTTTCGATTCTGGTTTTCCTCCCGTATCGAACGATTTATATGCATTGCCCAGGAAACCTCCTTCATTGAATCGGCTGTTGGCACTCGTTACAGAGATATAGCATGGCAAAACACCCTTGTATGTATCCTTCTTCATATAGGATATCACCGCACCAAAAGATGGATATACTACGGCTCCACCTGAGGTGTCACCGGTAATCATGGCATAGTGTCCGGTCTCGTGTGCATTACTGCCATGAGTCATACTCCTTATCAATGAGTATTTATCTGCCATAGTAGCGAGCAATGGGAGCTTTTCACCAATTTCGATACCCTCTACATTTGTTTGGCACACCTTCGAAAGACTACCGGTATAGTTTCGTCCCGCCTTAGGCTTTGGGTCGAATGTATCGGTCTGTGCCGGACCACCATCTAAATAGACCAAAATGACAGACTTTGCTTGTTGAGCAAAGGCTCCAAGGCTGATAGCCAGCACTAAAATTAAAGTCAGATATATCTTTTTCATAATGTTCAAAGATTAGTGATTATAAAGGAACTCGTTACTATTTATCTGTGTCCACATGACATCAAAAGCCAACTCATTCAAAGGGAGTTTATTCTTCTCCATGTGCTCTTTGTACATACTAATCTCTTGTTGCGTAGCTCTTCTCGACAGAGTGCGGAGTGTGATGGCGTTAACAATATCGGGCACCTCGCTCTTCTGCTCACAAAGCTTTTTCAAGAATTGACATTTTCTGATGCTCTTTTCCAACTCCGAGGAGTTCATCAAGTAGAGCAGCTGGCGAGATGTTATGGCATTGTTTCGCTGACTCTCCAAAGAGACATCTCTCGACACCTTGCCGAAGAGTTCCAACTGTGTAGAGGATACCGTAGCATCGCCCAAATGGGTAGCTCTTGTTTTTGGAGGATAGAATGTAAATGGCTCAGGTACACGACTCATATATGTTGTCCACTTTCCGGTTACCGTAGATATAGCATCAACAATAACCTCAGCAGGAAGTCTTTGTGGTTCATAGAAACCTGCGGGAGCAGCATTCGAATTGAACTCCTTTGACATGAGAATTTTTCTCAATAGCGCTCTCATGTCAAAGTTGCTCTTTATGAAATAATCGGTTAGGTCGTTGAGAAGTTTCGGGTTTGAAGGTTTGTTGTCTGCACGCCAATCATCAGGCTCATGCACTAAACCCTTACCAAACACCCAATACCACATTCTGTTCACCATCACCTCTGCAAAGCGTCTGTTGTTAGGAGAGGTAAGCCAATTAACATATACCTCTCTCCAATCGCTATCCGGAGTAAGTTTGAGAATAGTACCATCCTCCAATTTTACCTCCTGCCAAGGCAGCTTCTTGTAGTAATCAACATAGATAATCTCCTCTTTCCACTCCTTTGTCGATTTGAATTTTACCTGCGAAAAACAGAGATGTCCGTTGTCGGTACAATTTCTATTACCCAAAAAGAGAAGGTTTATGTTGGCATATAAGTTTTCGGGAGTCCTTTTTTGGAATCCACGATAGAAGTTTACAGCAGGCGAACGGAAGTTACTGCCTTCGGATAAGAGCAAATTCCTCACCATCTTGTCGTAAGGAACATTGTTCATCAGTTGCTCGTAAACCCATCTGTTGTAGGCTTGTACACCATTTGGCCACAAATTGCTTGGGAACTCGGACTTTATACGCAGAATATCACCCCAATGCATCTGCATATATTTAAGACCAAGTTCACTCTGAATAAGCCGATTGACCAAGCCCCATCGTTTTTTTGGATTTTCACTGTCAATAAACTTTTCGCACTCCTGTGCCGCAGGTAGTGCACCGGTTATAGTGAGATGAGCTCTTCTGAAAAAGACCTCATCTTTGCACCTCTCCGAAGCGTTTGTCTGTATCGCTGAACATAGCAGACAAACAATGGTTATTAGGAAAGTTTTCATGATATTAAGTTGTTAAAATACCTTCAATTTCGACTAAGAGCTCCCTTCTGCACACATCAGCAATGGTATATATGATAGCGATGTTAGGATAGAACTCCTCAACTACCGACCTTACCTCTTCGTAGTCCTCTTCATTCTTGACAAAGACATGCAGCTTGACATACTCCAAGTTGTAAGGTTCACAGCCAAATTTCACCAAATTCTCTTTCGATACAAGATATTCGATATTCTCTATCGTCTTGATAGTCTGCAACCTTGCCGAAGATGCATCAACGCTCTCCTCACCCCTGATGGCAGCCGTACCGGACACAAAGCAGCAAACACCTCTGTTGGTTTCAATCAACTTTGCTCGCTCAAATTTCGGTGTACTCTTTATGGCATTGACATCATCGTCAATAAGTACATTTTTCGAATATACATGTGCCGCGATTTGTAGCGGATTATCAATATGGTATATACCTTTATCGCCCCTATTGCCCTTCTTAAAGGCAATACCACCAACTATGATACAGTCCCCCTCAGCACCAATTCCCGTTGCCGCAGGATATCCGTTGCGCCATGCCACCTTTTCGTAATACGATGTACGGGCATCATTGAACTCTTGGTAGTTCTGCTTACCATCTCGGTACGACACTATGCTGCCTATGTAGTTCCATTGGCGTACGATATCATCAACGGCAAAGTGATGCTCGGTAAGCAGAGAGTCCAATTTATCGAAGACCTCTTTACTCTGCGCTTGAACACTCTTGGAGAAATCCGATGCGGGGATACCCTCAATAAAGAGCATGGACTCATCGCTGTTTTCAATAAGACCATAACAGATACCGTTTTTCTCCTCGATGTGGATATCGGCAGCACCTTCGAGCGTGTAAATCTCGAATGAAAGACCTCCCTTTGGTAGCAGGTATTGCGGAATAAGGGTTACGGGTACTTTTCGTTTAAGGGTGTCGAAAATTGCCGATTTCACACTGCGGAGCAGATTGTGATACTCTATCTTGTTGCTTATGCCACACAGGACAATACCACAGATAGAATCAGCGGAGATACCCGTCAATGCTCCATTTATGGAGGTTGCGAGTGGTTCGTCTATATTGAGAATAGAAGAATAAATCTTAAATCCCATAATATCTCAGGTCAATTTGGTTGGTTTGTGTTTATATATAAGACAAAGTTATAAATAAAATGTTAAATTACCAATCGAAAATTTTGGAAGAATCTATTTGCAAAGACAAGTAATTGCGAGAGCAATACCGCCTGCGAAGATAAGTCTGCCGAGGCGCCACAGAAGCAACGACCTCGGCTCTGCGGTCAAGCACACCATAACCCAACAAATACAAAAAAAAGAGAAGTCCTCTCGAACTTCTCCTTCTGTACCCTATGATGTCCTATTTTCGAACGAGTATCTTCGTGACTTATCTCGTCTTTGGTCACTGCGAGATATTGCCCCCGACCCGAATAATCTTTAAGTGGGTCGAACGGTCGCAGCAAGTTTGAGCAGAGCGAAGGGAGGCGATTACAATCATAGATTGTTTGGGTTTGACGGATGATGGCTGAAAATTCATTTTCAAAGACAATCATCGGTCAAAGACAAAAGATTGCGATAGCAATAATCGCCGACCAAAGACAACTCTGCCACACCGCCACCGACTGACCGCCTCCGGCGAAGGGTAAACGAAAAAGAGCCTGTCTAACAAGTAAAAAAGTTAGGCAGGCTTGTTTGTTGTTGTGGATTGAGGGGGTAAAATTTCAATAGACGGAAATCATAAAAGTTTCGATAAAATAGCATTAAGCGATGCAGAGTTGCGTTAAATTGATGT
>JAZOBZ010000017.1:0-6840 GCA_045596245.1 Alistipes sp.
GTATCCGCACTCCCGACACACATACGCCTTCTTTGCCTCTGCCATAATTCACTATTTAATTGACAATTGACAATTGAGAATTGACAATTAAGGTATTTTTTATTTATATACCGTCATTCCGAGCGAATGCAATGAGCGTGGGAATCTCCCTCTATTACTTTAATTACAATAATGGAGATTGCCACGAGCCTACGGCTCTCGCAATGACGCTTTACTTAACTACTGCAAAATTAAAAATTTTTGCGCACAATTCCGCAACTCTCGAAAATAATTTCTAAATTTGTGGTGCAGTCAAACGAAAATAAATTACTAATCCATACACAAAAATGAAAATCTTTTCAATCATTTGGAACATTATATGTTTGGTTTTTGCAGTTTTTATTATGATTGCTAGCGAAAACCAAAATAAAAACGAGGATTTTTTGATGATAGCAATGATATATTCATTACTATGGAGTGTCATATTATTCATAAGGGGAATATAGATAATTCTAAAAAGAATACATCTAATAATGTTACAGACTCCATTAGATGTAGTAAAAAAAACATTTAAACAGAAAGAACTAGAATGTGTATTTAGTCTTATAATGGCTATTATAGTACTTTGCATTTCAGCATTGGATGCAGCTAGCGCTTCTAAGACTATTACAAATACAATAATTGCTTTAATTGTATGGGCAGTTGGTAGAGGTTTATTTGAATTGTCAAAAAAACGAAAAATGAACGCTCCGTCAGAGAGTAATGATGTAAACGATAAAGACACATCAGATAAAATCGAATTACCAAAGAAAAAATTTCCTAGCCAAAAATGGATGGAGTGGGCAAAAAAAGAAGAGGAAAGAGAAAATGCAAGAATAGAGATTGCTAAACAACACCAGAAGAAAAAAGAAGAGGCACATAAGCAAGAAATGGAAAAACTTGCGCAACTTAAAAAGAGGCAGCTTGATTTCTTGGAAAAATCTATTGTTAAAGAAGAGAAAGATGGTGTTGTATCATGGTACTACATTCCTATTAACAATGAAGAAAGTTTAGAGTTTCAAGAAAAGTGTATTGAATTTCAAACTAGTGTGCGTGATGGGCATTTAGCAAAAGGCAATACTTCGGTATATTGTAAGTTGTGGCTTACAGATCATGCTAGTATGTATAATATCACTTTTCCAAAACAAGGCATATTAAAACTGGGTGGAAGTATTATTGGATATAGATATGTTGTATCGCCAAATGGATTAATCGCATCATTGGATACATCCGAACATACAATAGCAGAGTATGAAAAGGAAGAACAAAGTAAGATTATTCAGAGACATAACGAAGAAAGAGAGCGTATCGCACGTAGACAACAAGAGGAAGAAGAACGTGAAAAAGAGAAAATTCGTCAGAAATTACTAAAACAAAAAAAGCAAAGAGAATTAGAACGAAAGGTTCAACAGGAGATGATCGACAGTGGCGAATTGTCTATGGAAGGTACAAAGCGCAGACATATACCACATAGTGTAGTTAGCGAAGTCTATCGCAGAGATGGAGCAAGGTGTGTTATATGTGGCTCAATGGAAAATCTACAATTAGACCATATTATACCATTCTCAAAGGGAGGAGCAGATACTGCTGAAAATTTACAAATTCTTTGTCAAAAGTGCAATCTTGAGAAATCGAACAAAATATAAATTCTTGATACATAAACAGCAACGCCTCGCAGAAAACTGCGAGGCGATTGCTTTAATTGCTTCGGCGATTAAGTCCTATAACCTTCACGGGTATCGAAAACGATACCCATCACACAAGGGGGACACACCCACACAAACGCAGGTATCGAAAACGATACCCATCACACAAGAGGGACACACCGCACAAACGCGAGTATCGAAAACGATACCCGGCAGTAGGGAGTATCGGGAGTGTTGAGAGTATAAGGAGTGTAGGGAATTTAATGAGATTAGGGAGAATAGCATTCGCTAAACTCCCTAAATTCTTTAATCTCACGAAAAAAAAGCTAATGGCTAATGGCCAATGGCTAAAAGCCTACCTAAACAGTTTGTAAATATCATTTCCGTTGGCAAACAGCACCAACGCAAGTATCAGTATCATACCGATATACTGTGCGACCTCCAAGACCTTTTCGCTCACTTTGCGGCCCGTAATCATCTCCCAGAAGGTGAATATCATATGTCCGCCATCGAGTCCGGGGATAGGAATGATATTCATCACCGCCAAGATAATAGACAAAAATGCCGTCATCGACCAGAACTGATGCCAATCCCACTCCGAAGGGAAGATATTGCCGATAGCGATAAAGCCGCCCACATGCTTGTACAAGCCCGTATCAGGTTTTACGATAAGCACAAGCTGGTCCCAATAGTTCTTAATTGTCTTGGCGGTCAGTCGTGCGCCCGCAGGGATAGCCTCGAAGAAGTTGTACTCCTCTGTTCGTACCTTAAAGAAATTCTCGGTTACAACGCCCAACTTACCCTCTGCATTTACAGGCAGAGCCAACGACAAGGTGTCTGCGCCACGCAAAACCTTAATATCGGCAGTCGTACCTGCCAACTTCGCAAGGCGGTCGGCGTAGTGGTTGAAGTATGGCAACGACTCCTCGCCAATACCGATAATGCGGTCGCCCCTCTGCAAGCCCGCCTCGGCAACTGCCGTATTAGCGATGCTATCCACCACAAACGGAATAAGCGGCGAGTACAAACGCTCCTTCTCAAAGGTATTCTCCTTACGCATAATGTTGAGTATCTCGTTGTCAAGCACGAACTTATGCTCTGCGCCCTCGCGGATAACCTCCACTTCGCAATTCTCCTTCGCAAGAAGAATTTTGCCGAGTATGGAGTTGATATTCTCCACCTTCTCGCCACCGATGGTTACGATGCGGTCGCCATCACGGAAACCGAGCTGCTCGGCACTCTGGCTGAACTCGTAGCCGTAAATCATATCCTCATTCGAGATATACTGCGAGCCATACGAGAAGGAGATGCCGCAGTAGATAAAGAATGCTAAGATAACATTCATTGTAACGCCCGCAATAAGCACCAAAAAACGCTGCCAAGCCGGTTTTGCACGATACTCCCAAGGTTGTGACGCCGATGCCAGCTGCTCCTTATCCATGCTCTCATCGACCATACCTGCAATTTTGCAGTAACCTCCGAGGGGCAACCAACCCAAGCCATACTCCGTATCGCCCCACTTCTTCTTCCAGAGTGAAAAACCTGCATCGAAGAAGATGTAGAATTTCTCGACACGAATCTTGAAGATGCGTGCCATAATAAAGTGTCCGAACTCATGCACCGCAACAAGCAGTGTCAAGCTCATAAAAAACTGTAAAACTTTGATTAAAATATCCATATATAAAAACCTTTAATTCTCAATTGTCAATTGTCAATTGTCAATTCTCAATTTAACGCACCGTTATGTGGTAGCAGTACTGTTTGCGTTCAATCTTCACATAGCATCGCCCCGCCTTACGGAGTTCGTGCAGTGTTTGTGCCAATGCCAAGCGCAGTTCGTAGTTGTTGCGAGGTTTGACCTTATCGGGTTCAAATCGCACATACGAAATATCTATCGTGGTGGCGTTGCAGTGGCACGATGCAGTTGATGCGTTGCCATTTACCCCTCTCAACTTCTCCACATCCTCCTCGGTGCGGAGTACGCTCGTAACGATAAATTTCGCCTTCGACTGCGTCTTCTCCTGAAATGAGTCGGCGATATCCTCCAACAGTTCCTCCACTTTCGGCACTACATAGGGCGAGGAGTAGGTCAATTCTCGCACCACATACTTGGGGTTGGTTTCGATGCGCACCAACTTATCCTTTCGGCGCAACTCTCTGTATCGCTCCTCAATCTCGGCTCTCGACTTGAATGGCGCAAGCCCATTTGCCAAAGCCGCCGCCTTCTGCTTATCCTGCATATCGTTGAAGACTCGCTCGTAGGCACTTGGCTTGCCGGGTACGGGTTTGTAGTTGTCGTCCCTCGAAACAAGGCAAAAGAGCAATATCGCACCACACAGCGGCACCAACTGCAAAGTTGCACTGTGGGCAACAACTCTCGCAAAACCTCTCTTTCTGTGCGCAAATATCGCTACACCGACCAAGTATGCCGCAATGGCGATGTAGAGAAGTATCCAAAGAACAAGCGGAATGTTGAAATATAGATAGGCGTAATAGAACGCCCACGCCAGCACACCCAAACAGACAAGTGTCATAAGGTAGTAGGCAAGGCGAACGGCAAATCTCTCTATATCTCTATTCTCAAACATCGTTACAACTTCAAGAACTCCTTTGCCAATCGCCTCGACTCGGCATCAATTGTGGCGTAGTCCGAGAGCGAAGGCGTTGCCGAGAATTGAGCCTTCACGAGGGCATATTCAATCGCTCCGACAATATCCGTATATCTGCATTGCCCTTTGAGAAATGCAGCCACAGCCACCTCATTTGCACCATTCATCGTAGCCGCTGCCGAGCCTCCTCGGCGCAAACAGTCGTAGGCGATGCCGAGCGCAGGAAAACGCTCATTATCCACCTCACGGAAGGTAAGCGAGGAGTTTTTCGTAAAGTCGAAAGGCGGTGTGTTGCGCACTGCACGCTCCGGATACATCAGCGCAATACTTATAGGCGTGCGCATATCCGGCTCGCCCATCTGAGCCTTAATCGAGCCGTCCTCGAACTCCACCATCGAGTGAATTATCGACTCGGGGTGAATAACTACATCAATCTTCTCGGCAGGCGTACCGAACAACCAATGCGCCTCGATAACCTCGAAACCTTTGTTTACGAGTGTCGCCGAATCAATCGTGATTTTTGCACCCATATCCCAACGAGGGTGTTGCAGAGCCTGCTCGGCGGTAATATCTGCCAACCTCTCCTTTGGCACATCGCGCAAAGCACCACCGCTGCAAGTGATGATAAGTCGGCGCAACAGCGAGTTCTCGCCAATAAGACACTGAAAAATAGCCGAATGTTCCGAGTCTATCGGCAAAATTGGAGCGTGATGTTTTATTGCCATCGGCATAATCGTAGCACCTCCCACAACCAGAGTCTCTTTGTTCGCCAAGGCGATGCGCTTGTGCGCCTCGATTGCACGAACCGTAGGTATCAAGCCTGCATAACCAACCAGCGCATTAACCACTGTGTCGCAGTTTCCCGCAGCGGCAACCGCAGCGATGGAGTCATCGCCTGCAAAAACCTTTATCGGATAATCTGCAAGGGCTTCGCTGAGGGGTTTGTAGTATTGTTCATCGCCAATAACCACCGAATCAACATCGAAGGCGATAGCCTGCTCTGCCAAGCGATGCCAATTCCTGTGCGCAGTGAGCGACATGACCTCAAAGCGGTCAGGGTTTTCCCGTACAATATCAAGAGTCTGTTCTCCTATTGAGCCTGTCGAACCGAGTATCGAAAGTCGTTGTTTCTCCATCTGTTTCCTCGATTTAGAAAATAATATAGAGTTCGGGGTTTACCGCCTTGCCATCGCGCCAAAGTTCAAATTCGAGCATCGACAACTCCTCTTCGTTGTCGCTACCGGCATACCCTATTGCCTGTGCGCCTTGCACACGCTCACCCTTCGATAGAAGCACTCCGGAGAGGTGGCGATATACCGACAGATAGTTATCTTTATGCTGAATTACTACGCTATATCCCGCTTCGGGAGACCAATCGTTCAAAACCACTACGCCGTCAGCAATCGCCGATACCTGCGCATCTCGTGTGCCGTTTATGCGAACACCGAGCAAGCCCTTCGTGTTGAAGCGCTCGGAAATGAGTCCATACATTGGCGACACCGCATTCAGTGAGTTTTGTATTGCAGATTTAGGCTTTGCATCGTTCAGGCGATAACGCTCGTCATTTTCGATTTTTTTGCGCAAAAGCGAATCCGCCTTCGATGGCGCAACAAAAGATTTATTTCGCTGCAATGAATCGTTCTTCACCGACTGCATAGCAGGTGTTTTGCCACTAACGACAAGTATTCTGTTCTCGTTGTAGGTGAGCATGTCGTTCATTTTACGCTCCAACGAGTCGATGCGCACAATGCTGCGAATAAGCATCTCGCGCGAGCGTCCTGCATTGGTACGATAACCCGGCATCAGGTCGAGCAGAGGCGTATATGCCACAAGCAGTAACAGCACTCCAAAAACAAGTGTTACAACTGCTACACATATTGCCGTAAATGTAGCAGGTGACAGGTCGGCATGCCACTGCTCCTCGGCATTATCCATCATAGAGATTCTGCGTTTTCGGAAGATGCCTCCCACCCACGAACCAATACTTTTAAATAGTCCCATTTCAGATGAAATCAAATTAACTCGGTAAAGTTACGAATAATTTTTGAATTTATTATCTATTTTGCACAAAAAGCACAAATAATAGAATCACTTATTCCCTATATCAAATTTTCGCTGAATTATTTTTGAAATTTACCTTTTTTAAGCACTCCTCAATCTTTCGCAATTTTCAATTTTTAAATTTTTACTACTATTTTTTTGATTTTTTAACAAATTCTTGTACCTTTGCACCATAGAAGACCACAAATAGTGGTTTTGGTGAGATAAAATCCCTCCCCCGAAATTGTTCGGGGGGGGGGATTTTGGGGTTCTAAATAGTTGTATTTCAGCGAGTTACGGTGTTTTAGCTAATAAACTACTTTAACTAAACGGAAAACTTTTAATTAGTGAGAAGTTAGGAGTTAGGAGATAGGAGTGAGAATAAAATGCAAAATGCAAAATGCAAAATGCAAAATGCAAAATGCAAAATGCAAAATGCAAAATGCAGAATGCAAAATGCAAAATGCAAAATGCAAAATGCAAAATGCAAAATGCAAAATGCAAAATGCAGAATGCAAAATGCAAAA
>JAZOBZ010000018.1:0-8187 GCA_045596245.1 Alistipes sp.
TAAATCTCGGCAAAGGTCAAAAAACAGTAATTAGCGTTTCGTTGGAGGAGTCGCGTACTCATCTTGGCGCACTCGCTGACGAGAAGTATCCAATGTATTGGAGCGCAGGCGACAAAATCTCGGCAAACGGTGTTGTGTCGGGGGAGGCTGTTATCAACACCGGTAATGCAGCTGTTGCATCGTTTGAGTTTCCTGCTAATGCTAATCTAACAAAACCTTACTTTGTTACCTATCCGGCAGTAGCAAATGCAGAGGGTGATTGGCAGGTAAAGTTCGCAGCTGAGCAGAAGTGGACAATGGAGAAGAACACCACCTTCGATGAGGGCGTTTCGACAATGTACGGTTACAGCGAGGAGGGCTTGAATGTTCAGATGAACCACCTCACTGGTATATTAAAGATAGGTATTGTTGGTTCGGAGGATATAACCTTGACACACGCTCAGATTTCGACCGTTGACCGCAAGCCTATCGCAGGTACTTTCGACTTTGCATTTGAGACTGATGCAAAGGGTAACAAAGTTCCTAAGTTAACCCCAACCACAGATGCAAAGAGCGTTATTAACTATTCGTTTGGCACACTTGTGTGGGAAGGTGATGAGTGTGTAGGAGGCGGTCAGACTCTTTCGACAGATTCTAACTATCCTACCTATATCCATGTAGCAGCTCCTGCGGGCACATACGATGAGTTGTATGTAACATTGTATGATATTAATGGTGGTGTGATGTACGCAACCGTTAAGGCAGGCGACAACAAGCCACTTGTAGCAGGTACAGTGCGTGAGTTTAAGAAAAACGATGTTGAGCAGTGTATCGAGTATGTTCCACTTGCAAATGATGTAACAGTTATCAAAAACTACGATGACCTTGTGAAGTTTAACAAGGCAGCCGCTTCGGCTACAAAGGTGGTTTTGGCCAATGACATTACAATTCTTGATGGTACAAACGAAACTGACTGGACTTCAATCGATGGCTTCGCAGGCGAGTTCTACGGCAATGGCTATGCTATCAAGGGCTTGACTGCTCCTTTGTTCGGCACTACCACCGCAAGTGTTATTAAGGGTGTGCACTTGGAGGATGTGGATATTACTTCGGGGGCAGCAGATGTTGCGGCATTGGCTTGTGTTATTAAGAATGAGAATGCAACGGTTACAAACTGTTCTGTCGAGGGTAAAATTACCGTTAATGGAAATAATCCAAAAGCCGTTAATGATAGTGTATTGCACTACGCTTCTCTTGTGGGATATAGTACATCAAAACAGAAATTCTCCGACTTATACACAAATGTAGTATATAAGATAACCGGAGATTTCAATGTCAAGATGCGTGCAGCTAATACCATATCACACATAAAGGGTAGTTTGGAGGATGTTGTGAACCATGGAACATTGACTTTTGATGCAACAAGCACCAAAGAGTTGCAATTTGGTGGAATTACCTATTATTGTGAGTTGGGTCACACGAATTGCACTAATGGTTCTGTCGAGGATGCTACAGGAAGTAAAGGCGCCATAACCATCAAGGGTGATCCTCAGAATGAGGTCAATGTAGCAGGTGCCATCTACTATCAGAGTCTAATAGTTGATAATTGTCACAACTATGGCAATATTGATATTAATGTAAATAAATCTAAAACTATTTATGTTGGTGGAGTTTCAAGATTGGCCAAATCTGCTACCTCAAAAGAAACAATAAATATAACTAAATGCTCAAACCACGGAAATATAACAGTGTCGGGCACCACAGATATATGCTATATTGCAGGAATTGTACCAGAAGATGAGGGTAGTGCATATCCGTTCCATATCAAAAATTGTTCAAATCACGGAAATATAACACTCGAAGAGGGTTTCAAAAGTACTACAAACGCCTATATAGGTGGTATTGTAGCAGTAAGAGATAACTCTTGTACGAACACAATTGAGTCAACCGAAAACCATGGTACAATAACATTCGATGGTAGTGTAGATACCAGTATCTGGGCTGGAGGCATAGTAGGAGCAGTTCTATCTAGTAACGATAGTACTCCAGTTCTCGTTCTTAAAGCTTGCACTAATAGGGGTCCACTCAGTATTAATGGTTCGGCAACAGATTATGTTAGAGTTGGAGGTATCTTAGGAGCAACATCCCTCGCTCTCAGTAGTGATTCTTCCGGAGATATAGTAAACTATGCCAAAATTTCATGCTCAACAACAAATACAGGCGCAGACGGTACGACTCGCGTTTCAGGTTGGTGTGGTTCTACTAGTAAAAAGTTTCAATTCGAGCAGATGAAGTTATTTAACTATGGCGATGTAGAGTGTAGTGCTACGGGTACTGTTATGGTTTCGGGTATCGCATATTCAACCTCGCATATTGACAATGCTACTTGCTTCTGCAATATAGAAGCAAAGGGGGAGGCAGATGTTGCCATGATTACAGCCAATACTCGTAATGCAAATCGTATTGCAACAAATTGTAATATTGGAGGTAAAATCAATGGAGAGGATATAACCGAAGAGAATTTTTACAACTACATCTATGCTGCTCCAATTACTGCTGCACAGGCTAAAACAGACGGTTGTACTTATTGGGACGGCACAGAGGAGTAGTACTCCAATTGATAATTGACGAATTGATAATTGACAATTAAAGGTAATTTTGACTATGAAATATACAGCACCAGAATTTGAGATTTATGAAGTTATTGCTGAGCGTGGCTATGGCGATAGCGTGACACTACCCGGATTCGAGGTAGATTCAGACGAATTAACCTTCTAAGTGAAGATTTTAGTTAATTTTTCATTGGTGGAAGCTCTGCGCAACAATGCGCGGAGCTTTTTTTAGTGAGGAGATAGGAGATAGGAGTTAGGAGTTAGGAGAGAGGAGAGAGGAGTTCAGGAAACGGAAAACGGAAAACGGAAAACGGAAAACTTTTAATTAGTGAGGAGTGAGGAGTGAGGAGAGAGGAGAGAGGAGAGAGGAGAGAGGAGTTCAGGAAGCGGAAAACGGAAAACGGAAAACGGAAAACTTTTAATTAGTGAGGAGTGAGGAGAGAGGAGAGAGGAGTTGAGAAATAACAAAATCAAAAACTATTTATAGTTTTTACCTTTAATTGTCAATTGTCAATTCGTCAATTGTCAATTTGAAAAAGTTAATAGCTTTTTAGTTTTTTGAACTCCTACCCTTGTCAAGGCGCAATAATTTTAGAGTCGTTAGGGTCGTTAAGGGCGCTAGAGGTGCGCTTGAAATTCTTAATTTTTAATTTTTAATTTTTAATTTTTTTTCTATCTTTGCCTTGTAATAACTTAAATTTTTGGTTATGGCATATAATTTATTAAGAGGCAAGCGAGGTATTATCTTCGGAGCACTCAACGAGTTGTCGATTGCGTGGAAGGTTGCCGAGCGAGCAGTGGAGGAGGGCGCAGAGATTATCCTCACAAATACGCCCGTATCAATTCGTTTGGGTACAATAAATCGATTGGCAGAGCAGACCGGAGCTTTGGTAATTCCTGCCGATGCAACCTCGGTTGAAGATTTACAAAATCTGGTCGATACAGCATTGGAACATTTCGGCGGAAAGATTGACTTCGTGCTCCACGCAGTCGGAATGTCGCCAAATGTGCGCAAGAATATCCCCTACGAGGATACCAACTACCAGAATATGTTGAAGACAATCGATATCTCGGCTCTGTCGTTCCACAAGCTGTTGCAGACGCTCTACCAGAAAGATGCAATGGCGGAGTATGGCTCGGTGGTGTCGTTGTCCTATATCGCGGCACAGCGTACCGTTATCGGCTATAACGATATGGCTGATGCAAAGGCGTTGTTGGAGAGTATAACTCGCTCGTTTGGGGCGATTTATGGCAAGAAATGCGGGGTGCGAGTGAATACCGTTTCGCAGTCGCCAACAATGACAACGGCAGGGCAGGGTATTGCAGGTCTTGGAAAATGGTTTGAGATGGCAGATGAGATTTCGCCACTTGGCAATGCTACGGCAGATGATTGTGCCGATTATGTGGTTACGCTCTTCTCGGACTTGACTCGCAAGGTTACGATGCAGAACCTCTACCACGATGGCGGTTTTTCGCAGATGGCAATTTGCCCATCGGTTATCGAGGCGTACGAAAAGGGTAAACAGCAGGAGTAAAAAATTGTATTTGTTAGATAAATAATGCCGAGCAGTTTTTTCTGCTCGGCATTTTTGCATAGTTCCTAATTTCTGATTTGGTTTTGGCGAAGAGACTCTTCTTATCGTTTTTCCACGATTTCTTCGAGGGATTTTCGCTTTTTGAGGGTTGGTGTGTCGGTAGCGTAACCTATCGGCACTATCGCTACGGGATAGACCGTTTCGCCGTCAATACCTAAAACCTCATTTACAATTGCAGGGCGGAAGTTACACACCCAGCAAGAACCCAAACCTACCTCTGCGGCTGCAAGGCAGATATGCTCCGTTGCAATTGCTGCATCAATATCGGCATGGTCGTGACCATCGCGCTTGCGAGTCCATGACTGCGACTTATCGCCACAAACTACAATGTAGATAGGTGCCTGCTGAAACCACTCCTGCGCATAACAAGCGTGTAGCTCCTTGCGCTTCTCCTCACTCTCCACAATGATAAATCTCCAAGGTTGGAAGTTTACTGCCGAAGGTGCAAGTCGAGCACATTCAAGTATATAGTCAATCTTCTCTTGCTCCACTTTACGGTCGCTATACGCACGAGCCGAGTAGCGCTCAGTCACCAAATCCAAGAAGTTTTTCATTGCCTATTTATTGCTTTGTTGATGCAAAGGTAGAAAAAGAACTATCAGTTTTGTGTTTACTCCTCGTAAAGTAAGTATTTACGGCGAAGCACTTTGAACTTCTCAACATCATCTTTCCACATCGCCTTTATCTCATCGGCCGACTTGCCTGCGATAATCATCTCGTAGATGTAATCCACACCGACCAATCTGTGGAAGAAGCGCTTTCTGCTGCCCGCAAACAACTCCTCACCCTTGCCGTATCGGTTGTAGGCATCAACAACATACTTTACAGTGAAGCCCTCTTTGAGAATCTGCTTCTTTGGAACTTTGCGCAAATCGACTCCATGACACAATTTGTCCTGATGCTTTGGATTTTTTGCACCCTCTATTGAGCGTGGAGTGTATGAAAATCCCGTAGGAGCAATATCTGGGTGACCATAAGCCTCAAAACCGAAATCTGTACCACGAGCCTCCGAGAATACTGTACCCTCAATCAAACATGTCGAAGGATAGAGATATACAGCCTGCATTGTGCGTACATTTGGACCCGGCTTAACAGGCAACTGATAACGGGTTTGGTGAGTGTAGTTCTGGCAACATACAACCTCCACATCCACCTTTGTAACCCAGCCTTCGCCTACTGCCATCTGTGCAAGCTCACCCATTGTCAATCCGTGTACAACAGGAATAGGCAGACCGCCAATGAAAGACTTGTATTTCTCTTCGAGGATAGGACCATCTACATACATTCCGTTAGGGTTCGGACGGTCGAATACAATCAATCTCTTTCCCTTCTCGGCAAGGGCATCAAAGGTCCACAACATTGTAACATAATAGGTGAAGAAACGAACACCTACATCCTGTATGTCGAACACCAACACATCAAATTGCTCTGCCTGCTCAGGACTCATACGGCGAGTTTTTCCGTAAAGTGACCAAACTGGTATTCCGGTATCCTTGTATGTTGAAGATGCAATCTTGGCACCCGCAGAGGCTTTACCGCTTAATCCATGCTCTGGTGTAGCAATAGCAACCAAATTGATTCCCTTCTCCAGCATCACATCGATAAGATGTTTGCCATTGATTGTTGCGGTGTAGTTGGTCAAAAGACAAACCTTCTTGCCTCTTAACATTGGTACCCATACATCGGTGCGCTCGTCACCGCAAATAACTTTTGCTGCCGATGCCGTTGTTGACATACAAATCAGCGCGAATAGTAAAAATAATAATTTTTTCATAGTACGATAATATATTTTTGGTTTAGTCCTGCAAAGGTACATAAAAAATATCTATATGCAACAATTTATCCACCAAATTTATCTACAAATTATAGATACCATAGAGTAAATAAGAGCGTCTTTGCGATAGCCGACAGGCTCGTGGCAATCTCCATTATTGTTTTTTAATTACAAAGAGGAAAATTGACCTCCGGTCTTCACTGCTTCGCCTCAGCAAAGTCTGCAAGCAACATTTGCACTCGGCTTAATCGCAGCGTTCCCACGCTAACGCTGTTCGCTCGGAATGACTATTCTTTACATCACTAAACTGTATGATTCCGATTTTTAATTTTTAATTTGAAAAGTACCCAACTTTTCACTATATTTGCACGATTTGTATCATCGATACAATCTTTACAGATAAAATGAGAGAGGAAAATATAGATATTAAAACCACAATCGAGGAGTCGGACTACAAGTACGGCTTCACCTCCGATATCGAGACCGAGTTTATCCCGAAGGGCTTGAACGAGGAGGTTATACGCCTTATCTCGGCGAAGAAGGAGGAGCCTGAGTGGATGCTCGAACTTCGCTTGAAGGCGTATCGTCATTGGCTCACGATGAAGCACCCGACATGGGGGCATCTCGATATTCCCGAGATTGATTTCAACGACATCATCTACTTCGCAGCACCGAAAAAGAAGAAGCAGCTCGCTTCGATGGACGAGGTGGACCCCGAACTCAAAGCGACATTCGACAAACTCGGTATTCCTTTGGAGGAGCAGAAGGTCTTGGCAGGTGTAGCAGTCGATGCGGTATTCGACTCGGTGTCGGTAAAGACCACCTTCCAGAAGGAGTTGGCAGAGAAGGGTATCATATTCTGCCCGATATCTGAGGCAATACGCGAATATCCCGAGTTGGTGCAAAAGTACCTCGGCTCGGTAGTGCCGTATGCCGATAACTTCTATGCAGCACTCAATACAGCGGTCTTTTCTGACGGCTCGTTCTGCTATATCCCGAAGGGGGTGCGCTGCCCGGTCGAACTTTCGACCTACTTCCGCATCAATGCGCAGGGTACAGGTCAGTTCGAGCGTACGCTGATTGTCGCTGACGAGGGGGCGTATGTAAGTTATTTGGAGGGCTGTACTGCCCCGCAGCGCGATGAAAATCAGTTGCACGCCGCAGTTGTTGAGATTGTCGTGGAGAGAGATGCCGAGGTTAAGTACTCGACAGTGCAGAACTGGTACCCGGGCGATAAGGAGGGTAAGGGCGGAATCTACAACTTTGTAACCAAGCGAGGTCTTTGCAAGGAGAATGCCCATCTCTTTTGGACACAAGTAGAAACAGGCTCGGCGATAACTTGGAAATATCCGAGCTGTGTGCTTATGGGCGACAACTCGGTAGGCGAGTTCTACTCGGTGGCGATGACCAACAACTACCAACAGGCGGATACGGGTACGAAGATGATTCATATAGGTCGCAACACTCGCAGCCGTATCGTGTCGAAGGGTATCTCGGCAGGGCTGTCGCAAAATGCCTATCGTGGCTTGGTTAAGGTTATGCCGAAGGCGGATAATGCCCGCAACTACTCGCAGTGCGACTCGTTGCTCATTGGCGACAGGTGTGGCGCACACACCTTCCCTACGGTCGATTGTCGCAACTCCTCGGCTCAACTCGAACATGAGGCTACAACCTCGAAAATCTCGGAGGAGCAGTTGTTCTATTGCAACCAGCGAGGTCTTTCGACCGAAGATGCAGTGGGCTTGATTGTTGGAGGATATGCTCGCGAGGTGTTGGCAAAGTTGCCGATGGAGTTTGCGGTGGAGGCGCAGAAGTAACTATCCATCAGCCTTGTAGGCAGCGTAGGCTAAATGCCAAATTAAGAATTAAGAATTAAAAATTAAAAATTATATGTTGAAGATAAAAAACCTTCGTGCAAGTGTCGATGGCAAGGAGATACTTCGAGGAATAGATTTCGAGGTTAAGGCGGGCGAGGTACACGCCATAATGGGACCTAACGGCTCAGGAAAGAGTACCCTTGCATCGGTGATTGCAGGTAGCGATAAGTTTACGGTTGAAGCTGACGAGTTGTCGTTTGAGGGCGAGGACTTGCGCAATATGTCCATTGAGGAGAGAGGGAGAAAGGGTTTGTTCCTCGGTTTTCAATATCCGGTGGAGATTCCGGGCGTTACGATGGCAAACTTTATGAAGATTGCCGTAAATGAGCAGCGCAAGTCGCGTGGCGAGG
>JAZOBZ010000019.1:0-22769 GCA_045596245.1 Alistipes sp.
CTCGTGGAGTGGCAGCGAGCAGAGTCGTTTTGGGGAGGCGTTGCAGGCTATGACCGCCTTAACTTTTGTCTTGCCAAAGGCTTTGCCTTTGATTTACACAGGACAGGAGTATGGATACGACCACTCGTTTGCATTCTTTGACAAGGACACCCTACCCCACACCACAGCCAATGCCACGACCGAATTTTACACTCGATTGTGCGAAATGAAGCACTCGTTCTCGGCTCTTCACTCCGCAGATTTGGGAGGCTCATTTGTCGAGATAGGGAACAACGCCCCCGACTGTCTATTGACTTTTGTGCGTGAAGACAATGCAGGCCGAGTGGTCTATATCGCAAACCTCTCGCCCTACAAGGTCTTCACAGATTTTCACACGGGGACCTATGCTGGCGACTATCACAATGTTGTAACGGGCAAGGAGGAGAGGCTCTACGAACACACTTGGGGCGATATGGAGCCTTGGAGCTATCGCCTATTGGTGCAAAAGTATTAAAAGTGAAATTTTTAACTTTTAGCTTTTAATTTTCAATTAAAAAGAGTACCTTTGCGCCAAAATAGAGAATAATCCAATTTTAGATATGAAAATAGCTCTCGCGCAACTCAACTACACAACAGGTGATATTACTGGCAACACGGCGAAAATCATTATTGCCGTGGAGCGCGCAAAGGCAGAGGGTGCAGATGTTGTCCTCTTTGCCGAGCAGGCATTGAGTGGAACTCCCGCATTTGACCTACTCCGTAAATCAACTTTTATTGAACTTTGTGATGAGGCTCTCGATGAGATAGCCTCTTATTGTGATGGCATAACAGCGATTGTTGGAGCCCCTATTCTTATGCAGAATGGCACACAGAGTGCTGCTGTTGTCATTGAGAATGGAAATATTCAACGATATATCACCAAGGCAAATATTACGGCTCGCCGTGAAATGGGCTTTTTGAGCAACGGTGAGGGCGTGAAAGTTGTCCGCATTGCAGGCGAAAAGGTCGCTATCGTTGTAGGTGATGATTTCAGCTTCTTGAAAGATATTGACCGAGATGTCGATATGATATTCAGTATCAATGCTCGCCGATATGGTAAGGGTTTGATGTCGTACCGCTATGAAACGATGCATAATCTGGCCTTTGTGGAGTCAAAAACTATTGTTTTGATAAATCATGTCGGAGGCTCAGGTGAGATTGTCTATGATGGCACTTCGTGTGTTGTGGGCAATAGGGGCGAGATTATGTTGCTGATGAAGAGCTTCGAGGAGGATTTTGCCGTTTATGATACATTGGCGGAGAATAAGCCATGCGAGATACCGCAGGAGTTGTTGCGCCACGAGCGAACAGGCTATATCTATAAAGCTGCGGTGTTGGGCTTGCGTGACTATTTCTACAAGAACGGATACAGTAAGGCTTGTGTGGGATTGTCGGGAGGTATCGACTCGGCGGTGGTTGCATCTATTGCTGTTGAGGCTCTCGGTAAGGAGAATGTCAAGGCTCTGCTGATGCCTTCGCAGTTCTCGACCGACCACTCTGTAACTGATGCTACGGCTTTGGCGGAGAGTATTGGTATTGAGTATAGCGTTCTGCCTATTTCGGAGGCATATACTTCGGTTGTAAATACCTTGAAACCTGCGATTGGCGGTCGTGAGTTCGATGCTACGGAGGAGAATATTCAGGCTCGTCTGCGTACTATAATGTTGATGGCGGTGCAGAACAAGACGGGCTACATTGTTTTGAACTCCTCGAATAAGAGCGAGAATGCTTTGGGTATGTGTACTCTCTACGGTGATACGGCAGGAGCGTTCAGCGTTACGGGCGACTTGTACAAGACCGAGATGTTCGACTTGGCACGATATATCAACAAGGTCAAAGGCGGTATAATTCCGGAGAGTATCTTGGAGAAAGAGCCATCAAGTGAGTTGCATATAGGACAAAAGGATAGCGATGAGTTACCACCGTACGATGTTGTCGATGCGATTTTGATGCGAATGATTGAGCAGGGACAGCATCGTGAGGAGATTATCAATGCGGGTTTCGATGCGGAGGTTGTCGAGAAGATTCACTCGAAAGTTATGCAGAATGAGAAGAAACGCTATCAGTTCCCTCCTGTTTTGCGTCTGTCGGCATGCGCATTTGGTCATGAGCGATTGATGCCACTTATCAATAAATACGGCGATTAACGACTCTCTTCGCAGTGGCACAAGCAGAGCAAATAGAACACAAGGGTAGAGTCCTTTCGATTGGGGAGGGCGTTGTCCGTGTGGCTATCGAGGTCAATGAGGCTTGTGGTTCGTGTGCCTCTCGCAAGGCGTGCGCCATGGGGCAGGGTACTACTCGTGAGATAGTTGTTTATACCGATAATGCAGAGCAATATTCCGTTGGCGAGGTTGTCAATGTTATGGCTCGCCAGAGTGCCGGTGTAATGGCAGTGGTGTTGTGCTATGTTGTGCCGTTGGTGGTGCTGGTAACAGCGTTGGCTTTGGCGGTTGTGGTTGGTATATCAGATGGAGTGGCTGCAATAATTTCACTTGGTGTAACGGCGGTATATTATTGCGTTTTGGGACTATTTCACAAGAGAATCTCAAAGAAAATAGTATTTACAATTAACAAAATATAAGGTAAAAGAGATGATGTCATTATTTTACACAATCGTTCCTCTCTGCGCCATAGGTTTGGTAGCGGCAGTTGTCCTCTACTTTGTGTCGCAGAAGTTTAAGGTTGAGGAGGACCCTCGCATTGACGATGTCGAGAAGATGCTGCCTGGCGCAAATTGCGGTGGTTGCGGTTTCCCCGGTTGTCGTGGCTTGGCTACTGCATTGGTCGAGCAGGAGGATATCTCGTCATTGTACTGTTCGGTAGGCGGTGGCGACTGTATGAAGGCTATTGCCGACTATTTGGGTAAGACTGCACCCGTTAAAGAGCCTCAGGTGGCAACCGTGCGTTGCGGTGGTACTTGCGAGAAGCGACCTCGTACCTCGACATACGCAGGTACGAAGTCGTGCGTTATCGCTTCGAGTGTCTATAAGGGCGAAACAGACTGCGCCTACGGCTGTTTGGGCTATGGCGACTGCGTTGAGGCGTGTGCATTCGATGCCATTCACATCAACCCCGAAACTGGCTTGGCAGAGGTAGATGCCGACAAGTGTACTGCTTGCGGTGCTTGCGTAGCGGCGTGTCCAAAGGGTATTATCGAGTTGCGCAAGAAGTGGCCTAAGAATCGTGCGATTTATGTATCGTGTGTGTCTAAGGACAAGGGCCCTGTAACAATGAAGGCTTGTAAGGCGGGTTGTATCGGTTGCAGTAAGTGCTTGAAGGTTTGCGAGTTCGGTGCTATCACAATTGAGAACAATGTTGCATTTATCGACTCTACGAAGTGTCGTTTGTGCCGCAAGTGTGTAGCCGAGTGTCCTACGGGAGCTATTAAGATGGTAGGTCTTGCACCACTCCCTCCAAAAACGGAAAGCGGAGAACGGAAAACGGAAAACTAATTTGATAAAGAGCAAAAACGATAAATCGTTTTTACCATTAATTATCAATTGTCAATTATCAATTAAAAGTATAATGAAAACTTTTCCAATTGGCGGAGTTCATCCGTCAGACAATAAGAAGTGGAGTAAGTCGAAGGCAATCGAGGTGATGGAGTTGCCCGATGTCGTTACTATTCCGCTTGCACAGCATATCGGAGCACCTGCTACGGCTCTTGTGAAGAAGGGCGATGCGGTGAAGGTGGGCGATAAGATAGCCGAGGCTACGGGCTTTATGTCGGCAAATATCCACGCTCCGATTTCGGGTACTGTAACTGCGGTTGATTTGCAACCGAATGGTCAGGGCTTGCGCCAGATGATGGTTACCATCAAGCGCGAGGGCGACGAGTGGGCAGAGGGCATTGATCTCTCGACTGACCTTGTCAAGGAGTGCAACCTCTCTTCTGCCGAGATTATCGCCCGCATCAAGGAGGCGGGTATCGTAGGTATGGGTGGAGCAACATTCCCAACCCATGTAAAACTCTCAATTCCTGATGGTAAGAGGGCAGAGATTCTGATTATCAACGGTGTAGAGTGCGAGCCTTACCTCACCTCGGACTACCGCACAATGTTGGAGCGTGGCGAGGAGTTGCTCGTAGGTACTTCGATTTTGATGAAGGCGGTGTCGGTCGAAAAGGCTGTGATTGGCGTTGAGAACAATAAACCTGACGCTATCAAGCACCTCAAAGAGTTGGCAAAGAGCTATAAGGGCATCGAGATTAAGGCGTTGAAGACGATGTATCCGCAGGGTGGTGAGAAGCAACTTATTGCAGCCGTTACAGGTCGCGAAGTTCCTGCACCTCCTGCACTTCCGATTGATGTTGGTGCAGTGGTTTGTAACGCTTCGACTGCTGTGGCTGTATATGAGGCAGTACAAAAGAATAAGCCACTTGTTCAGCGCGTAGTAACCGTTACGGGTAAGAGCATTAAGGATACAAAGAACTTGCTTACTCGCTTCGGAACTCCGGTTTCGGCACTTATCGAAAAGTGTGGCGGTCTGCCTGAGGGTGATAACCGAGTGTTGAACGGAGGTCCTATGATGGGACGCCCGATGTCGAATTTGGCATCGCCCGTGATGAAGGGTTGTTCGGGTATCACCGTAATCAGCGGAAAGGAGGCATTTCGTGGCGAGCCTTCGGCTTGTATCAAGTGTGCAAAGTGTATCGAGGCTTGCCCTATGGGATTGGAGCCTTACCTTCTTGCAAAGCAGTCGAAGAAGAAGGCTTGGGGCGAGATGGAGAAGAACGATATTGTGAGTTGTATTGAGTGTGGTTGCTGTCAATTTACTTGTCCTGCAAACATTGCGTTGCTCGACTATGTTCGTCTTGGCAAGCAGACCGTAATGGGCATTATCCGCACTCGTAACGCAAAGAAATAAAGGAGAAAAAGATATGGCAAACAGAACTATTGTAGCCTCGGCTCCCCATGTTCACGGACCTCTCTCGACTTCGCGATTGATGGGCGATGTGATTATCGCTCTCATGCCTGCGTTGGCGGTGTCGGTCTATGTCTATGGCTGGGGCGTGTTGGCAATCACAGCGGTTTCGATTGGCTGCTGTGTGCTTTTTGAAGCGTTGATTCAGAAATTCTTGGTGCGCGGCAAGCAGACCGTAACAAACCTTTCGGCTGTGGTTACGGGATTGTTGTTGGCGATGAATATGCCTGCTAATATTCCGTTGTGGATTGTGGCTGTGGGCGCACTTGTCGCTATCGGTGTTGCAAAGATGCCTTTCGGCGGTCTTGGCAAAAACCCATTCAACCCTGCTATCGTAGCGCGTGTATTCCTCTTGATTGCTTATCCGGTGCAGATGACATCGTTTGCAATGCCTTCGACCGAGGGCTTTGCCGATGCCTATTCGGGTGCTACACCACTCGCAGCAGCCAAGGCAGGCTTGTTAGACTTTACGGAGTATGACGCTCTCGGAATGTTTACGGGAAATATGGCAGGCTCGTTTGGAGAGGTTGCAACTTTGGCGTTGTTGCTCGGCTTTGCTTACCTCTTGGTGCGCCGCGTTATCACTTGGCATATTCCGGTGGCAATTCTCGGCACTATGGCGGTATTTGCGGCTATCTATGGTGCAGTGTCGTTTGACACTCCACACCTTGTGTCGAACTTCGCTCTGTTCCACCTTATCGCAGGTGGTGCGGTGTTGGGTGCAGTCTTTATGGCTACCGACTATGTTACCTCGCCTATGACTCCGTGGGGTATGGTTATCTACGGTATCGGCATCGGTGCTTTGACAATGACTATCCGTCTGTGGGGTGCATATCCTGAGGGTATGTCGTTTGCTATTCTTATTATGAATAGCGTTGTACCTCTTATCAATAAGTATGTTAAACCACGCCGTTTCGGCTCTAAAAAGTAGGAGGGCAGGAGATGAAAAGTTCATTAAAAAATATGGTCTTGGTGCTCTTCTGCATCACCTTTATCTCGGCTGCTTGCGTGGGCGTGGTAAATATGATTACCGAGGGACCTATTGCAGCTGCAAAAGAGGCGGCTGTTAAGGCGGCTTTGGCGCAGGTGTTGCCAGAGTTTGACGCTACCGAAAAGAGCGAGCATACGGCAGACGAGTTGCTCATTATCGCACACAAGGCGACAAAAGGTGGCGAGGTTGTAGGCTACGCCATCGAGTCGCAGACAAAAAATGGTTTTAGTGGCTTGGTACGCCTGATGGTCGGCTTCGATACAAAGGGTACTATCTTGAATGTAAATGTCTTGGAGCAGGCAGAGACTCCAGGCTTGGG
Source organism: Alistipes sp. (assembly GCA_045596245.1). Classification (GTDB taxonomy): domain Bacteria; phylum Bacteroidota; class Bacteroidia; order Bacteroidales; family Rikenellaceae; genus Alistipes. The sequence goes on from JAZOBZ010000019.1 coordinate 6,255, forward strand.
CGCAAAGATGACCGAGGAGGGTAATCCCCTCTTGGCAAGTATTCAGGGCAAGGAGGCTCCGAAAATCAACCTTACCGTGAAGAAAGATGGTGGCGATGTCGATGCTTTGACTGCTGCTACAATCTCTTCGCGTGCATACGCCGAGGCTGTTGCTCGTGCGTACGCAGTATTCAAGGTTGCAGCGGGCTGGCAGAATGAAGTTCAGGCAACCACAGGTGCAACACAAACAAAGAAGGAGGAGTAACTATGGCAAATAAAGTAACAATGTTCTTGAAAGATAAGCTGCTCCTTACTTGGCGTGGCGTGATTAAGGAGAACCCTACCTTTGTGTTGGTTCTCGGTATGTGTCCTACACTCGGTACGACCACCTCGGCAGAGAATGGTTTTGGTATGGGTGTGGCAACTATGGCGGTATTGATTATGTCGAATATCGTGATTTCGCTCATTAAGAACCTTATCCCCGATAAGGTGCGTATTCCTGCATTTATCGTGGTTATCGCATCGTTTGTAACCGTAATTCAGATGTTGATGGAGGCGTTTGTTCCTTCGTTGTACGCATCACTCGGTGTATTTATTCCGCTGATTGTGGTAAACTGCATTATCCTCGGTCGTGCGGAGGCTTTCGCATCGAAGAATGGCGCACTCGACTCGGCTCTTGATGGCGTGGGTATCGGCTTGGGCTTTACCCTCTCGCTGACTGTTATTGGTGCTGTGCGCGAGGTGTTGGGTAGCGGTGCAATCTTTGGCTTCGACCTCGGTTGTGCCGACTATATGCCTTTGGTCTTTGTCTTGGCTCCCGGAGCGTTCCTCGTGCTGGGATTCTTGATGGTATTGTTCAACAAATTCTTAAAGAAATAGGCTATGGAGACAACATATTTTGCAATTATCATCGGTTCGATATTCGTAAATAATGTCGTACTTGCACAGTTCCTCGGCATCTGCCCGTTCCTCGGTGTGTCGTCAAAGGTTGAGACCTCGATGGGTATGGGTGCAGCCGTAACCTTCGTTATGGCACTGTCGGCTGTGGTTACTTGGCTGCTTCAAACATATATCCTCGTGCCTCTCGGCATTGAGTATATGCAGACGATTGTCTTTATTCTGGTTATCGCTGCGTTGGTGCAGATGGTGGAGATTGTCTTGAAGAAGGTTTCGCCATCGCTCTATCAGGCGTTGGGTATCTTCCTTCCGCTTATTACCACCAACTGCGCAGTGCTTGGTGTGGCAATCTTGATGATTCAGAAGGAGTTTTCGTTGTTGCAGGGCTTGGTATATAATGTTTCGACAGCACTCGGCTTTGCGTTGGCACTCGTAATCTTTGCGGGCTTGCGTGAGCGCATCGAGTTCGAGGAGGCTCCAAAGGCGTTCCAAGGAGTACCTATCGCCCTTATTACCGCCTCGATATTGGCAATGGCATTTATGGGATTTTCAGGACTTGTATAGGTTCTGAAAATCATTTGCCTCCTGAAAACATACACAATAAAAACCTGCCTAACCAATGCGGTAAGGTAGGTTTTTTGTGTGCTCTCAGGGAGTGAGTCAAAGTCGCACTTGCTGCTATTCGGTTCTATTATCGGAGTAAAATGCCTACTCGTCACTGCCTATGCAGTGATGATGTAGCGGACACGCCGTATTGCAAGCATACTCATCGTAGCCGTGCGGATATCGCCACTCACGACCTTGACTACTACTGTTGCTGTTGCTTGCAGCCTTGCCTACCGCCCAGCCAACGATACCCAATACTATAATAAAAAAGAGAAATCCACCCATAACTATCTGCTCCAACTATCGCTGCCACCACATATTGTTCCCAATACATTGGCTGCCATTCCTATAAACACTAAAATTCCGAACAACATAGATTACACCTCCTCGTTTAATTCGCGACTCTCCACCAAATATATCGCTGCGCAACTCGCCAACATAAGACAAACCGCCAATCCCTTTACCATGAATGCTCCTACTGCGAAAATTACCTCTGCCATAATTTTATAGTTTTTTATTGGTTTACGATGCAAAGGTACGGCGGTATTTTGACAACTCTTGTCAAAGTGTAAAAAATATAGGTGATTTTTCTGGTTTTATCCAAAAATTTCTATTTTTGCAAAAGAAACTGAAAATTTATGACACTTTTTGAGACATATACGCCGTGGTCATTCTTTGTGGATTTGGGATTGATGTCGTTGCTACTGCTTGTGGGGCAGATATTTCGTTCCAAAATAAAATTAGTGCAACGAATGTTTATTCCGCCAAGTCTGATTGCCGGACTATTGGGTTTGGCATTTGGACCTAATGGTTTGGGGTGGTTGCCTTTCTCGAATGAGCTGGGAACATACGCCGCTATCTTGATAGCGATAGTATTTGCTGCGCTACCATTCTCTTCTGCAAGTGCGCCTTTGAAGGAGATTGTGCGCACGGCGGGTCCTATGTGGGCATACGCACAACTCGGAATGTTGCTCCAATGGGGTATTGTTGGTTTGTTCGGACTATTTTTTATAAATGCCATTTGGCCCGATTTACACGATGCTTTTGGCATTATGTTCCCTACTGGATTTTATGGCGGACATGGCACCGCAGCAGCGATTGGCTCTGCTTTCGAGGGGTTAAATTGGGAAGATGCCCGCAGTTTGGGTATGATGACCGCTACGATAGGTGTAATTTGCGCTATTGGTGGCGGATTGATTCTTATCAAGTGGGCTACACGCAACAAGCAAACCGCCTTTATCTCCGATTTCAGTGAGTTGCCAGATGAGTTGCGTAGTGGCTTAGTGCCGACAGAAAAGCGTACCTCTATCGGTTCGGCAACAACCTCATCAATATCCATCGACTCACTCACCTATCATGTTGCGTTGGTCTGCGTAGCAGCCCTGTTGGGCTATTTGTGCAGTCGTGGTGTCAAACACTACTTCCCGATGTTGGAGTTGCCTGTTTTCAGTTGTGCCTTTGTGATAGGTCTTGTGATGAAAAAACTATTCGATATAACTCGTATTTCGGAGTATATCTGTCCACAGACTACGGTGCGCATCGGCAGCATGGCTACCGACCTTCTCGTAGCGTTTGGTGTGGCATCAATCAAGATGAGCGTAATTGTAAAGTACGCTCTTCCGCTTACGATATTGATTGTTTGTGGAGTTGCTATAACACTACTTATAACCCTCTATTTTGGCAAGAGATTATCGAAGAACTATTGGTTCGAGCGAACAATTTTTGCGTGGGGCTGGTGGACAGGAACAATGGCTATGGGCATTGCGTTGTTGCGTATTGTTGATCCCAAACTGTCGAGCAAGGCGATGGAGGATTACGCTTTGGCATATCTGCCTATTGCTCCGCTTGAAATTGCACTTATAACCTTTACACCTATACTATTTGCAAACGGAATGGGTGTGTGGCTATTGGTCGGTTGCTTGGTACTTGCTGCGGTTACTATTTTGATAGCGTGGCTGATGAAGTGGTTCTCACCAAGTAAGAACAAATAGTCGGCACTTTCCGAAAAAAAACGATAGAAATCGGATAACCGCCAACTGATAACCAATAAAAAATCGGAATTATATTGTTTAGTGTTGTTGTTTTTATATACCCCCTCCGCTTCGCTCGTCCCCCTAATTCAGGGGGACAATACTTTATAATATATTCCTCCCCTAAATTAGGGGAGGTGCCCGTTAGGGCAGTGGGGTATAATATCCTATTTCTCTACAACACTAAACTATATAATTCCGTTTTTTTTAGTAGGGGGGCTTCCGAATTTTAGACAGTAGTTAATGCCAACAAAAAAAAGGTTGCCGAAAACGGCAACCCAAAACTGTAAATCGCAGAGCTACTACTCAGCCTTAGTGTTTACACGGCGCTCCTTGATACGAGCCTTCTTACCGGTAAGCTCGCGGAAGTAGTAGATACGAGCACGGCGAACAACACCATACTTGTTAACCTCGATCTTGTCGATGTGTGGCGAGTAGAGAGGGAAGATACGCTCAACGCCCACGCCGTTCGAAACCTTACGGATAGTGAACATCTTGGTCTTACCTGTACCCTTAATCTGGATAACTACACCACGGAAGCTCTGCAAACGCTCTTTGCTTCCCTCGATGATACGATAAGTTACGGTGATTGTGTCACCTGCGCTGAACTGAGGAATGTCGGCATCAGTCTTAGCCCACATCTGCTCGTTCACAAGTCTAATTAATGAATCCTTGTTCATTGTTGCAACAAAATTTATTAGTTTCCATTCAACATTATCGCTGCAATCTCGCTACCATAGTCGGACACTGCCGTCTAATCCCGTCTTCTCGATTACGGTTTTTACACCCCAATTTTCGAAGCCCTCTGCTCAATTGCCCTATATAAGAGGTTGATATGCGAGTGCAAAGGTAAGACTAAAAATTAAAAATGCAAAATGCAAAATACAAAATCTCGAAAATTTCTTTAACCTTCGTTAATACAGTGATTTAAGACATTGCAATAAGTGCCAGAATCTGAGCCGTAAATATGCGTAGGAACATTGTCAACGGATAGACTGTGGCGTATGCCACAGCTGCACGGTCATTGGTTGCCACAGTATTGGCGTAGGCAAGTGCCGGAGGGTCAGTCATTGCACCCGACATCAATCCCATCAGCGAGAAGTAGTCCATCTTCATACCCTTACGAGCAATAACACCCACTACAAGAAGGGGTAATACTGTAATAGCGAAGCCAAACAATATCCACCAATAACCGCCATTTACAATGGCCTCGACAAATCCCTCACCTGCGCTCAAACCTACGGCTGCAAGGAATAGCGAGATGCCAATCTCGCGAATCATCATATTTGCCGAGTTGGTGGTAAAGGTAATCACCTTGTATTGCGGTCCATACTTCGCCAACAAGATAGCCACAATAAGCGGACCTCCTGCCAAACCGAGTTTTACCGCTTGTGGTACTCCCGGAATTGCAATCGGAATAGAGCCAAGCAACACGCCGAGGAAGATACCTATGAATATAGGGAATAGGTTAGGTCTGTCAAGACGCTTTACCGAGTTACCGAGAATTGTTGATACTTGGTCGAGGTCGTTGGCACGACCTACAACCACAACGACATCGCCCATCTGCAAACGCAACTCGTAAGTTGCCACGAGTTCAATACCTGCACGCACAACACGGGTAATGGTTACATTGTAGTTCTCGCGAATATGCAAGTCGCCGATATGCTTACCGTTAAGTTCGGGCTTGGTAACCACAATACGGCGTTTTTCGAGGTGCGAAGATGCGCTGCCCCACTCCGTATCATTAACCTTTACAACATCGCCAATGAGCGACTGCACCAAATCGACATCCTGACTACTTACAACTATACGCAAAATATCGTTCTCCTGCAACTCGGTCTGCCCCGAAGCGATGCGCTGTTGGTTTTCGTGGTCAAAGATTCGAGCCACAACAAAGTTACTGCGTGTGATACGGCTAATCTCCTCGATAGTCTTACCGAATACGGCGTGGTTGGTTACTCGAACATCGATACGCACAGTGCGCGGAGCATCGGAACGAGTAGCTTTTGCTGCTTCACGCTCTATCTTGATGCGGAAAACCCAGCGAATAATCAACATCGACAAGATGATACCCACAACACCGAGAGGATAGGCTACGGCGTATGCTGTTGCCATGGTTGATGCCTGTGTGCTATCTACAACACTCTGCGCAGCACCCAAGCCCGGAGTGTTGGTTACAGCACCCGACAAGACTCCTACCATTGTGGCAAGGTCTTCGCCTGTTGCGAGGTGTAAGACATAGCAGATAAGACAGCCGAGTGCAATAATAAGCACCGCCAACATATTCAACTTGATGCCTCCATCACGCAGCGAAGATATAAAACTTGGTCCTACCTGAATACCAATCGAATAGACAAACAATATAAGTCCAAACTCCTTGATAAAGTGGCAAATCTGCGGGTCGATAGTAAGTCCGAAGTGCGACAATACAATGCCGACAAACAACACCCAGGTTACACCAAGCGATACCGAACCGAATTTTATTCTGTTGAGCAGCAATCCGACAGCGATAGTCAGTGCAAGCACTATCACAGCATTGGCAATGCTATTGCCAGTAAAAAGATTAATAAACCAATCCATATTTCTTTATCAAATAAACCTAACACCGCCTCCGAGGCTTCTCGAAGGCGGTGCAAAGATATAAATAATCTATTAAATTACGAAATCTTACTTGGTGCGATTTATTGTATGGAGCACATTTCCATTTTTGTCAATCATGTGAACTTGTAGCGACCTCTTTCCGACTGTAATCACCGAAAAGCCCGCCTCTTCACTACAATACCTTGTGCGTTTGGTCCTTTCCACCGAACGACTCTCTGCTGCCGAGCTATTTACGATGTAGTCGAAGTTGGTACTGCGGCGGCGTAGATGCTGGAAAGTGTGAACATGACCGCAAATATACATATCCACATTGTCGTGTCTGCGTAGGATTGGCTCCACAATCTTCTGCATATCCATTCGCTCGCTCTTATCCTTGTTTGTGTCGGCGAGAATAGGGTGATGCCCTGCAACTATTATCCAATCCTCCTTCGCCTCGTTCAACACCTTTTCCAACCACTCAATCTGAGCCTCCTTATCTTGAAAAGGTATATCGGGGTGTCTTTCGATATACCCCTTTTTACGATATTTATCGATGAGAGGGGTTGTGTCCAACACTATAAAACGAACCGAAATACCCCCTTTGTTGAATACGCGGGTGTAGTATCTCTCGGTGAGTGTCCAATGAGGATTCACCTTCGAGTAATCCAGTACCGCCTGTGTATTACCCATATATTCGTGGTTACCAATGACCGGCATCCAATCAATCTGCAAAGCCTTATGGGAGTATATATCCTCGAAGTGGGTTTGCCAGCGTGGGTCGGTTGCACTTTTAACACCTCTGTCATGGTGGGTGTCGCCTGTGGATATTATACACTCAGGCTTAACCTTCGTAGCCACGAGAGCCATCATATTGGCAACAACCTTCTGGTCATAACAACCGCCTCGATCAAGGTCGCTTGCCCAAATAAAGTTTATCTTCTGTCTGAGTTTGCGAAACTCCTTCGGATTGTGGGCATCGGCACCCACAACAACAAACAGAGCAACAATTAACGAAAAAACTAATCTTATCATTTGAATAGGCTTTGTGGTCTATTTTATTCCATACTTTTTGAGAATCTTGGCAATTTTTGGCTGATAGGCCTTAATAAAGCGATGAAAACCCAAATCATTCGGGTGCACACCATCAACTGTTCCATCTTTACCCGCTACATGTGGTACTTCGAGGAAATAGACATCTCTGTACTGCTTCTGCAACTCGTTCATTATCTTCGCAGCCGTATCGTTTCGACTTTTTCGACTTGCATACTTTTTAGTATCGGCACACTCCTCGTATGGAAGCGCTGTCTGCATAAAAATCAGAGGTTTTTTAGGGTGCGCCTTTACCATCTCGGCAACGAAGTTCTCCAATCGCTCCTCAATCTTTTTCTCGCTTGGATTTGAGAAGGTGTCAAAAAGGAAGGCATCGGCTTCACAGCCCTTCAAAAATTCGAGAAACTCAGGTTGCATCTTGCACTGTCCCGCAAAACCGAAATTGACAAAATCAATTCCGAGGTTACGACTCATCTGCGCTGGATAGGTCAAACCTGCTCGCGAAGCCGCTGCTCCGTGAGTAATACTCGAACCATAGACAACAACCTTGTGTTTGAATGGGGTAGGCATACCCTCGATTGTCGCCCCATTATCTACTCCAATTTTCAGGCTCTTCATCTCGCACCATATCGGGAGATAGAGAAGAAACTCATTCTCGCCATTAGGCAGATTTTTAACAAGCGTTCTCTTGTATGTCGCGGTTTCCAATTTACAAGGCACACGAGGAGCAATAGCATATCTCCACTCCCCACCAATTTTTATATAGAGGTCGAGACTATGCTGCATAATAAAGGAGATATTATCGCGTGTATTTATAGGCGTAATCTCCCACTCTGCCGAAACAGTCGAAGAGTTAGTCTTAAATGCAACATACAAACCCACAGGTTTCAGGGCGTGTTCAATAACCGATTTGCTGAAATTGTAAGGGGTGTGGTCGAAGCGATAATAGGGACTCTTGTCGGTCTGCTTTGTGTAGCCGTGAATACCCAAATCTACGGCACTTACAAATCGTAATTCTTGTGCTGTAACGGCTGCCGAAACCGCCAAAAAGAGCAATGCAAATAGAGCCTTTTTCATATTAGTCAGTTTAGTATTTTATCACGCCCGAACCGAGCAGTCTATCCCCTTCGTACCATGCGGCAAACTGACCACCCGCAATACCTCGCTGCGGTTGGTCGAAGAGAATATAGAGTGCATCTTCGCGCTGAATAAGTGTTGCATCTTCGAGTGGTTGGCGGTAGCGAATACGCACCTTCAATCTGCGCTCCTCGCCCACCTTTAATGCCTCGCACGGCTCCACCCAATGTACCTCCTCGTTGTCGATACACAGTGCCTTGCGATAGAGTCCGGGGTGACTGTCGCCCTCACCAACATATATTGTATTCGTGGCGACATCTGTACCTATTATAAATAAAGACTCCTTTCTGCCACCAATACCCAAACCTTTGCGTTGTCCGATAGTATAGAAGTGCGCTCCGTTGTGTTCGCCTATCTTCTTGCCATCACGCACTGTATAGCGATATGGCTCGGCAAGCATCTCCAATGCCGTCTGCTCATTGCGCTCGGCATATCTGCGCCACGAGGGGAGTATTTCGTGAATGTTTCCCTTTTTTGCTGCGAGTTGCTGTTGCAGGAATACGGGCAAATCAACCTTTCCGACAAAGCAGATACCCTGTGAATCCTTACGCTTGGCTGTTGCCAACTTCTGCTCCTCGGCGATACGGCGTACCTCTGGTTTTAAGAGATGACCTATCGGAAACATTGCGTATTTTAACTGTTCCTGCGAGAGTTGGCAAAGGAAGTAACTCTGGTCTTTATTAGGGTCGCTGCCCGCAAGCAGTGAATAGACCTTCTCGCCATTGACAGTGCGCTCCTCTTTGCGGCAGTAGTGTCCCGTAGCCACAGCCTCGGCTCCGAGTTTTAATGCCTCTTTCAGAAAAACATCGAACTTTATCTCGCGGTTGCACAATACATCGGGATTCGGCGTGCGCCCCTTCTCGTACTCGGAGAACATATAATCGACCACGCGCTTCTTGTACTCCGCCGATAAATCGACATAATGAAAGGCGATATCGAGGCGTTTGGCGACCAACTCTGCAAAGACTTGGTCGTCATGCCACGAACATTCGCCCTCCAACTTTCCTGTTGTGTCGTGCCAATTGCGCATAAAGAGTCCGATGACCTCATGCCCCTGCTCTTTCAGCAGGTACGCAGCCACCGAAGAGTCCACTCCGCCCGATAGCCCAACTACAACTTTCATTTCAACTCTCGTCTAATAATTTACTCCTCTGAGTAAGCATCGCGCTTCATCTTCCACATAGGCACGAAGATAAGCGCACCGATAATTGCCATTGCAACCATTGTTACAAAGACTCCATTCCAACCATACTTCGAGTCGGCGATAAGACCAAAGCCCCAACCCGAAACGAGTACGCTGACATAGCTTACGAAACCGATAAGACCAAGTGCCGTAGCCGAAGCCTTACGGGTTGCATGGTTCGAAGATATAACTCCGATAAGCGCCTGCGGACCATAGATAAATGCTCCTGCCAATGCCAACATAAAGAGCAATAGTACAGGACTTGCGCCCATCTTCTGCATAGAGATAAATCCAACGATTGACAATAGCGCTCCGAGCATACAGAAGAGACAAGTGCGTGCTGCACGACCTCCAAAGACTTTATCGCTAATCCAGCCTGCCAAGAGCGTTCCGATAACACCGAATACCTCGAAGATAATAACAGTCATGGCAGCCCACTCGGCAGTCATACCGCAGTGCTCACGCAAGAATGTTGGTCCCCAATCGAGAACTGCAAAACGGATAACATATACAAAGAAATCGGCAACTGCCAAGGCCCAAATAACAGGATTTTGCCATACATGCTTGCGGATAAATGCATTGAGTTCAGCGGCGGTCTCCTCTGTCTTATTCTCCGTCTTCTCGCTACCCTCCGACAATTCAGGCAAACCGACACTCTTTGGTGTATCACGCAAAATCCAAGTGGTAAAGAAGACTCCAAATGCTGCAATAATACCCGGAATAATAAATGCCCACTTCCATGCTCCGTAATTTTCTGCCGCTGCAATTACAGCCGCATCGGTACTCTCTTTGCCAAGATTTGATGCGATGTTTGCAACAACCTCCGCATTACCCGACATATTGGTACCCATCATACCCATAATCAACACACCGCACAATACACCTGCTAAGCCTGCGCCAATCGAGTGTGAAGTGTTCCAGATGGACATCTTGGTCGATAGTTCGCTTGCAGGTACCCAACGAGGCAACAAACGGCTGCATGGAGGGAAACCACAACCCTGGAAGATGTTATTGATAATCCAAAGTACCGAAAGAAGAATGGTAAATTTACCAACAAACTCAGGCGTAGAACCCTCAGGAACACCCGTAAAGTAGGTGATAATCTCTGCTCCAAAGCCGATAATAAATGCGGTTACTGTACTGACGGCCAAGCCTATTACCATGTGCCAACGACCATTGATGCGGTCAGCCAACATTCCGTTCAGTAACTTCGAGAGTCCATAGAGGAAGCCTGCCAATGATAGAATACCTCCAAGACTTGCTTTTGTGATGCCATACTCGGCGGTCAAACCTGGCATCGCAAAGGAGAAGTTCTTGCGAATAAGATAGAAGAAGATGTAGCCTATCATTGTTCCGATAATGGTACGCCACTGCCAATACTTAAACTTTTTTTGTTGTTCAGGTGTCATATTCATTGTGTTTTTTAGTTATTTCATCGTGATATAGTCCGCAAATTTAATCAAAAAAATGGAAAGTACGATGATTTTTCAATAAAAAGAGCAGTGCTTACTACAAACACTGCTCTAAAAGTTGGTAATATGTACCGCCTACTCCTTCTCAAAGAGAAGAACAGCAACATCACACTTGCCAAGTTTTACCTTCTTGCCACCAGCCAATACTTTGCCGTTACCGAGCGTAGATGACTCGACAAAACGGTATCCCGGTACCGAGATAGATGCGGTCAATATCTCCTCGTCAAACTCATTTGTAGCCACTACGACCATCTTGTTTTCACCCCAGAAGCCCTTTGCCTGAACCTCCTTGTTGGAGTTCTCGAATCCAAGAGCATCACGGAATGTTCCGAGTACAATGCACTCCTTATACTGCTCACGAATAGCATTCACCTTTGCCAAATATGCCTGATAAGTAGGTGTCTTGTCAATCAGGTCGCGGCAACGATAGATTTCGATATCATTGCACAAGCCCTTCAAGAGGGTGAGATTTACACGAGGCTCGATATTGTAGTCATCGCGAATACGGCGATCCGAGAACTTAATTTCAGGGAAGGTGTAGCGGAAGAGTTCCGAGAAATTCTCCTTACCCGATGTATTCTTCACGATATGGATAAAGTCAGTGTACATCGAGGTATAATCTGCCAACCACTCTGTTCCAAGACCAAACTCAGGATCGCAATCCTTATCGAGATATTCGTGAATACCCTTCAAAAGCATAGCATTGTGATAGATAAGGCGAGTGCATGGCACAGGGAACTCGCGTGAATTATCCCAAGGCAAAATCTGGCGAAGACCTTTACCCAATTGGTCGTAGAAGACAGCATTTGCACCATTCTTGTATGCACGCATCGCAAACTGCTTCAAGATATTGCTCCACTCCTTCGAGCGAGGGTCAGCCATTACAAACGATACCGACTGATACTCCTTTGTGTATGTTCCGTGATTTGAGAAGCGATATTGGTCAACATACTCCAAACCCGATGGATTTTTGTAACTAATCTTCGAGCCCTTACCACTCTTATAGTACTCACTGTCGGCATCAATCATTCGACCATTATAGTACATAACTAATTTCTGACCACTCTCTTTGAATTTAGCAATTGCCTCACGCCAAGCCTTATCGCCACCTTGCGAATCGTCCTCCGAGTAGGTTGGGTAGTTATTATCCATACCCTCTTTCCACCAACCGAATGCCATAACTGCATCAGCTCCAACGCTTTCGCCTACATCTTGAATGCGACCGTAGAGGTCTGTATATTTGAAGAAATACTCGCCGTATTGGTGCTTGAAGATGATGCGCTGCCACGACTTCATCTCCTTAATCCATTGTGGCTTTTCGCGGCGGTCCCACCAAGTTGCACGCACCCAATTACCATACTTGTCTGCTGCCTTGTGCCAAGTTCCGCTATATGGCGAGAGTATATTTGTGTCGTTACTCCACTTTTCGCCTGCAAAGCAGTGAGGGTATTTCGAGAGTCCAAATGAAGGAATTGTATGCTTGCCACTCTCATCGGCATAGACACGCAAGAGGTGCCAAGTATCCTGAATCAACTCATCGTGGCTACCTACATACAAGCCTTGATTCTCGCCCGAAAGCATATAGCAGTTCATAGAGGCCATACCTGCTCCATAGTGCATATCGAACTGACGGAAATACTGATCCGGATTCATATATCCAGCCGAATTTGGATATCCTGCTGACGACACCTTTATAATAATCTTCTGAGGGTCATCATAGATGCGACCTCCCTCGTAAGAGAGAATCAATTTATGGTCGGCAGGATATTTGATATCGTGAACTAATGGATAGTGCAATTCACGAATTATTGAGTGCGCAACATTATTCTTCATCTCCGAAGCAAAGCGCACATTCTCTCCATCGAGAGTAATGGTGAGTTTCAACTGCATATCGAGAGTATTGCCACGACAAACCAACTTATCGTAGTTGAGAACGATACTATTGCCGTCACAAGTGATAGTCGGAGTCTGCTCACTGCCTTTAATCTCCCTCTCGCGGAACTCGTGGGTATCGTAGTACATACGCCACAAGTAGTTGCCCGAAGCGTAGTTGTGACCTGTCGAGAGGTTTTTAAGAGTAACAAGTTCGCCGGCCTTATTCACCGACACTTCAACGAGTTCATTTCTCAGAGCAAACTCTCCTGATGCATCGCTACCGACTGTGTTAATGTCATTTGTTGAGCAGGCTGTAAAGCACACTACACTCCACCACAGCAATAGCATAAAATTAAGATTCTTTTTCATAAAATAAATACTTTTTAAGTTATTGAGATTAGTGTTAACTGAAAATAAATTGCATTTTTCTATACTCAATTCAAGTAAAATCATCACAAAGATATGAATAATATTTAGAAAATGCAAAAAAAATTCTTACAAAGAGCAAAAAAACGGAATTATATAGTTTAGTGTTGTTGTTTTTACATACCCCCTCCGCTGCGCTCGTCCCCCTAATTTAGGGGGACAATAGTTATGTATTGCTTTTTTATATATTCCTCCCCTAAATTAGGGGAGGTGCCCGTTAGGGCGGTGGGGTATAATATTCTATTTCTCTGCAACACTAAACTATATAATAATTCCGAAAAAAAATAAGAATGTTTGATTTTCTCCTCGATTTGCAATAATTTTGTGGTTGCATTCGTTTTGAAGTCGAAATTAAAACACTATATATGAAAAAGAACACTTTTGTATTGGTAGCAGTATGCTTCGTTTCGGCACTTCTTGGTGCAGGCGTTGCATCGTATGCGGTTGTTCGCAACACTTCAAGTACAGCAACCGTAGATTATGTAAACCGCAATGGCGATACCATACCCGTTGCAAAGACACAGTTTGTAAATTTAGAGCAGTCAGCAACCTATCCCGACCTTACATACGCAGCCGAAAATGCCGTTAAGGCGGTGGTGAATATCGAGGCTGTAACAGAGGTTGAGGTGCGTCAGCAGAGTATGATGCCGTACAACCCATTTTTTGAGTTCTTCGGTTTTCCTCAACCACAGCAGGGTAACGGACAACCCCAAAAGCGAGAGCAGAAGTCGGGCGGTTCGGGTGTGATTATCTCGACCGATGGTTATATCGTAACCAACAACCATGTTGTTGATGGTGCTACGAAATTGCGCGTTAAACTAAACGATGGTCGTGTCTTCGATGCAAAAATTATCGGCAAGGACCCTACTACTGATGTAGCTCTTATCAAGGTCGAGGCGGAGGAGTTGCCAATTCTGAAATTTGGCTCCTCGGACGATTTGCGACTTGGCGAGTGGGTGTTGGCTATCGGCTCTCCATTCGATTTGCAATCGACCATTACGGCAGGTATTGTAAGTGCAAAGGCGCGTCAGTTAGATGTTATCCCTAACGAGTTTCGTATCGAGTCGTTTATCCAGACCGATGCTGCGGTAAATCCGGGCAATTCAGGCGGTGCATTGGTAAATGCGCGTGGCGAGTTGGTGGGTATAAATACCGTTATCAAATCCTCGACAGGAAGCTATATCGGCTACTCGTTTGCAGTGCCTGAAAGCATTGTGCGTAAGGTGGTTAATGATTTGCGTGAGTATGGTATCGTACAGCGTGCATTGCTCGGTATTTCGTACCGCTACATCGACCAAGACTTTATCGACCAACTCGGCAAGGATACCGGCATTAAGGAGGTCGGCGGTGTATATGTCGCAGGTGTAGTAGAGGGCGGTTCGGCTTCGGAGGCAGGACTTCGCAAGGGCGATGTTATCACCGAGATTGACGGCGTGAAAATTACTGCTCCAACAACCCTTACCGAGCAGATTGGCAAGCATCGTCCAAACGATAAAATATCGTTGGTTGTAAAAAGAGGCGATAAAGTGAAACATTTTGAGGTTGTTCTTCGTAATAAGGCAGGTAAAGCTGAATTGCTCTCCAAAAACGATGTCGATGTCGTTGAGGTTTTGGGTGGTCGCTTTGCCGATATCGACAGCAAAACAGCCAAGAAACTCGATATCAAGGGTGGTGTGCAGGTGCAGTCGGTCAAGAGTGGCGGTTTGCTTGCGAAAGCTCGTGTGCGTGAGGGTTTTGTGATTACCCACATCAACGACAAAGCGGTGCGCTCGGTGGCAGATTTGGGGCGTTTGACTGACAAGATTCAGTCGATTGACGGAGTCTATCCTGATGGTCGCGCCGCAAGCTATGTTATCGTGCAGTAGCACGATAACAAATTGAGAATTGAGAATTGAAAATTAGAGCTATTTTATATTTTATATAATAGAATCAATAAACAATTCAAAAAAACGACTTGTCGTTTTTACCATAAATTGTCAATTATCAATTGTCAATTAAAATGTAACGAAGAAACAATTTATAATTTATGCGTCAATTAAAGATTACGAAATCCATCACCAATCGTGAGAGTGCATCTCTCGACAAGTACTTGCAGGAGATTGGTAAAGAGGAACTTATCACCGTAGAGGAGGAGGTAGAACTCGCTCAGCGAATCCGCAAAGGCGACCAAGAGGCGTTGGAGAAACTGACCAAGGCGAACCTTCGTTTCGTGGTGTCGGTGGCAAAGCAGTATCAGAATCAGGGTTTGAGTCTTCCCGACCTTATCAATGAGGGTAACCTCGGTTTGATTAAGGCTGCGGAGAAGTTTGATGAGACTCGTGGTTTCAAGTTTATCTCCTACGCTGTATGGTGGATTCGTCAGTCGATTTTGCAGGCTCTTGCCGAGCAGTCGCGTATCGTGCGCCTTCCACTCAATCAGGTGGGCTCGCTCAACAAAATCAACAAGGCTTTTGCCCGCTTCGAGCAGGAGCATGAGCGCACTCCATCGCCTGAGGAGTTGGCTGCCGAGTTGGAGTTGCCACGCGAGAAAGTTACAGATACTCTGCGTGTTGCAGGTCGTCATATCTCGGTTGATGCACCGTTTGCAGATGGCGAGGATAACTCGTTGCTCGATGTCTTGGTAAATCCCGATTCGCCAAATGCAGATCGCGGTCTTATTAACGAGTCGCTTGCTACCGAGGTCGATAGGGCGTTGGAAACCCTTACCGAGCGTGAGCGCGATATTATCCGCTACTTCTTTGGTATCGGTTGCTCGGAGATGACTTTGGAGGAGATTGGCGAGAAGTTCGACCTTACCCGTGAGCGTGTGCGCCAGATTAAGGAGAAGGCTATTCGCCGCTTGCGCCACTCGTCACGCAGTAAACTCTTGAAATCGTACTTGGGGTAAATGTAGTTTTGATTGGTGAATTTAGCACCAGTTCGCAATAGCCGAGAGCGCAATATACGCCAAAGTATGTTGCGCTCTCGGTTATTTGTCAGGTCCTCCCCCACCTAAATTTAGATTTGTAAGTTTTCGATATTTTTATTAACTTTGCCAAATTGATTATCTATTTGTTTGTTTGTTACAAAGTTACACTATGGCGCGAATAGCTCTTTTTGCAGGATCGTTTGATCCGTTTACCCGCGGACATGAGGCGGTCGTTGCCGAGGCATTGCGCCTCTTTGATGAGGTGGTAGTTGCAGTGGGCGAGAATGTATCGAAAAAAGGCCTGCTTTCGGTGGAGCAGCGATGTCGATTGATTGAGGGTGTATATACCGAGGAAGTCGGATCGTAGCCATG
>JAZOBZ010000020.1:0-3323 GCA_045596245.1 Alistipes sp.
GTTGGTAGGACGAGTTACGATAACCGCGGGTACCTCCTTCTGGCTCTCCTTCTCGATGTGTGTTCCAACTTCAACTTTGATGTCTGAGTCAACCTTCTGGCTCAGTGTCCCAAGTGGCCCTTTCACGCTTACCGTGTTGTCTGCTGCAACCTCTACGGTTACACCTGCCGGCAAGATTACAGGTAATTTACCAATTCTTGACATTTTTTGTTGTTTTTTAAGTTAAATTAACGCTTTAAGATTAGTAGATGTAGCACAACACCTCACCACCAACATTCTCCTTGCGAGCCTTTGCATCGGTCATGATACCCTTCGATGTAGAGAGGATTGCGATGCCCAAGCCGTTCAAAACGCGAGGCATAGAGTCCACTGATGCGTACTGACGCAAACCGGGGCGGCTCACACGCTTCAAGTTCTTGATAGCGTTGGTCTTTGTTGCTGCGTCCCACTTCAAAGCGATTTTGATTGTGGGGTGGCCCTTCTCGTCGTTGTCGAACTTGTAGGCCAAGATGTAGCCCTGCTCGTAGAGAATCTTTGTAATCTCTCGCTTAATTTTTGAGCCAGGAGCTTCAACCACTTTGTGGTTGGCTTTCACTGCGTTTCTAATTCGTGTTAGAAAATCCGCGATTGGATCTGTCATAATGAATTAAAAGTTAAAAATTAATAAATAAGTTAATTGTTTGTCTATTTTAAGCGGCCTTCACCCTTGCTTTGACGCTTCACCCTTTCGGCTTCATATCCCAGCAAATGGCTCCGGTCCCTAAAAATCGCGCGCAAATATACGCAAAAAATCTCAATAAATCGCAATTTTATCGCTAATTTTTAAGCATTTAGGACTTTTTGCGATAAAACTTTATCTTCCCGACCCGTTTTCCGGATACCCTCGCAACAAAATGGTTTCAAATACTATCCATTCTCGTTACTCAAATATCACACGGACAGCAGTGTCAAACGATGCCATATAGACACCCGACCACTGCTCCGAAAAGCCATTTCATCACTTCGCCCACACGCCTCGCCTGCGCATCATTGTCGGTATGCATAACAACACACCAACAAAGACCCTCAGGATTAGCCTCCTGCGACCTTTGAAATGTGTAACTCGATGCCTAACCCTTTCTGCCACCTCGCCACCGAGAAGTTACCACCAATGGGCGGCACTTTCCCCGATACCTCGGAGAGCATACTTGGGACTCTGCATCAGTATAGAACTCACTATTGCCGCTATGTCTGCACACAGCATAGGCACCTGATGGCACCCACAATGAGATAAGTTCTCAACAGCAATCAACGGGGTTAGGCCATAAGCCTTCCACGCGTTGAATAAAACAAGTCGCTCGGGGCGGCACTACCGCCCCTGCGACCTCAATCCTACTACCAGCTGGCCTTCTTAACACCGGGAATCAGACCGCTTGATGCCATCTCACGGAACTGAATACGGCTGATACCGAACTGACGCATATAACCCTTGGGACGGCCCGTCAATTTGCAACGGTTGTGCTGACGGATAGGGTTAGAGTTGCGAGGCAACTTCGAGAGGGCAATCCAAGCCTCCTCGTGGTCCATCTCACCGCTCTTAACCTTTGCGGCAATCTCCTCGCGCTTGTGTGCGTAACGGTTTGCAAGCTTTACACGCTTTACCTCGCGTGCCTTCATTGATTCTTTTGCCATATTCTACTGGTTGTTCTTTTTAGCGTTCTTGAAAGGAAGACCGAACTCGCGAAGAAGAGCATAACCCTCCTCGTCTGTGTTAGCCGTTGTAACGAAAGTAATCTCCATACCGAAAATCTTTGTAATCTTGTCGATATCGATCTCGGGGAAGATAATCTGCTCGGTGATACCGAGAGTGTAGTTACCACGACCGTCGAACTTCTCGTTGATACCCTTGAAGTCACGAACTCGAGGCATTGCCACAGCGATCAAACGCTCCAAGAACTCGTACATACGGTCCGAGCGAAGCGTTACGCGAACGCCGATAGGCATACCCTTACGCAACTTGAAGTTAGAAATATCCTTCTTCGACTTAGTCTGGACAGCCTTCTGACCTGTTATCTGAGTAAGCTCAGCCTGTGCTACATCGATAAGCTTCTTATCGGCAACAGCCTGGCCCATACCCTGATTGATAACAATCTTCTCCAGTTTGGGACACTGCATTACGCTTGTGTAGCCAAACTCCTTCATAAGGGCAGGAACAATCTGCTCCTTATACTGTGTCTTGAGTGTAGGTACGTATGCCATTATTTAATCTCCTCTCCTGACTTTTTAGCGTAACGAACTAATTTACCTTCTGCATTTGCCTTGCGACCTACGCGAGTGGGCTTACCACTCTTAGGATCAAGAACCTGCAAGTTTGAGATGTGAATCGGAGCCTCCTGCTCGATGATTCCACCCTGGGGGTTCTGGGCATTAGGCTTGGTAGCCTTCTTGCTCATGTTTACGCCCTCGACGATAGCACGCTGCTTCTGTGCATCTACCTTCAGGACTTTACCCTGCTGGCCCTTGCTATCACCTGCGTTGACATAAACCATGTCCCCTTTCTTGATATGTAACTTAACTGACATCTTTTAATCTGTTTTTAATATTACAATACTTCAGGGGCCAACGAAATGATCTTCATATACTGATCACGCAACTCACGAGCTACGGGACCGAAGATACGCGTACCACGCATTTCGCCCTGATTGTTAAGAAGAACTACGGCGTTGTCGTCGAAACGAATGTATGAACCATTTGCACGACGAATCTCCTTTGTTGTTCTTACTACTACCGCCTTCGAAACGGTACCCTTCTTTACGTCGCCCGAAGGGCTTGCGCTCTTTACCGTCACGACGATCTTATCGCCGATTGAGGCGTAGCGACGCTTTGTTCCGCCAAGCACACGAATACAAAGAACCTCCTTTGCACCGCTGTTATCTGCTACTACGAGTCTACTTTCTTGCTGTATCATAACTACTTAGCTCTTTCAATAATTTGTACTAATCTCCAACGCTTGGTCTTGCTCAATGGACGAGTCTCCATAATACGAACAACATCATTCTCCTTTACGCTCTCATCCAAGCACTCAGCTACAAACTTCGTAGTCTTGTTCTGGAACTTACCATAGAGAGGATGCTTTACCTTGCGCTCTACTGCAACCACAATGGTCTTCTCCATTTTGTTGCTGACAACACGGCCAATACGCTCTTTTCTAAGATTTCTTTCCATAGTGGTAATTAACATTTAGAGTTCTTTTGACGCAGAACTGTCAGCATTCGAGCTATATCTCTGCGAGACTTCTTAATTATCGAAGGATTCTCAACCGGTGATACAGCGTGCTGCACCTT
>JAZOBZ010000021.1:0-3730 GCA_045596245.1 Alistipes sp.
CTTATCTCCTCGATATATCGAGCAATATAGGCGTTGAGGCTCTCTTTCTTGGCTTCTGCTTCTTGTTTCTCTCGTTCTGCATCCTCTTTGCGTTTAATATCTGCCCAGTAGTCATCGACAACACCCTGCAACCATTCGGAAATTGCATATTTCTTGGGTTTTTCCGACACTATGGTACTCATCAATCTTTGCACCTCATCATCCGTAAGCAAATTAAGGTTTCTTTTGCATTGGTCTTTTATCTCGCAAAGAGTGATGTGTTTGGCATATAATTCGGGATAATCAGGCACAAGTATCTTTGCTCCATCACTACTTTTCTCTCCGTGCTGTTCGAGATACTTATCCTTAATATATTGCTTCTTTTTCTTGCTCTTGTCTTTGTTCGATGTATCGGGTTGCTCCCACACCGATTCGCTTATCCATACACCACTTTGGGCAAACGCATTGAATGGATTGCCGTTTACATAACCTCGAAGTGCAATTCTAACTTGCACCTCTGCCTTTTTTGTTTTGCTTTTCTCGTTCTTCTCCGAGCGAATAAAAAATACACAAGAAGCCATAATCCTTATTGGTTTTGTTCGATACACAAAGTTAAGGATTTATTACGACTTTATCAAATTATTTGCTACATATTTGCAACATATTCGCTACATTTTATTAGACTATCTTAAATAGAAAATCAAAAATCACACTTATAACTAATTGATATACACTTATAATATAGTTTAGTATGATTTAGTGCGATTTATTGTTTGAGTTCCGCTTCAGACCTCCAAAGGAATAGCGTGTCTAACAATTTTAGACACGCTCTTTTTGTCATCTCTCGTAAATTTGTAAAAGTTTTCCGTTTTACGCTTTCCGTTTTCCGTTTTTTGCTAACTTTGCATCATAAAGCCAATGGCTAATAGCTAATGGCTAAAAGCAAGAAATTTTTAGACTATGTTATATCACTTTTTTGACTATCTAAACAGCATCATCGACCTGCCGGGTTCGGGTATGATGCGCTATATCAGTTTCCGTTCGGTGGCAGCGGTCGTTACCGCACTACTTATCGTCATCTTCTGCGGTAAGAGCATTATCCGAGCATTGCAACGCCACCAGATTGGTGAGGATATTCGTGACCTCGGCTTGGAGGGGCAACTTGCAAAGAAGGGGACACCTACGATGGGCGGTATCATCATTCTGCTCGCCATCGTTGTACCGGTGTTGCTCTTTGCACGCTTGGACAATATCTACACCATTCTGCTCCTCGTGGCCACGCTCTGGTGCGGTGTTATCGGCTTTCTCGATGACTATATCAAGGTCTTCCGCCACAACAAGGAGGGCTTGCAGGGCAAGTTCAAGATTGTAGGTCAGGTAGGTCTTGGACTTATCGTGGGAACAGTGATGTGCTTCTCGGAGGATATCGTAATTCGTGAACATACCACCGTACCTGTCGAGCAGAGCATCATAGATGAAAAGACAGGCGAGACGATTATCACCTCCGCACAGCAGATTCGCCTGAGCGAAGATGTTATAAAGACCACCAAGACCACCATTCCGTTCCTCAAAAATAACGAGCTCGATTATAGTTGGTTTGTCGGCGGGAACGAATTGTTGTCGTGGATACTCTATGTGTTGGTTGCGATATTCGTTATTACGGCGGTATCGAACGGAGCAAATCTCACTGACGGATTAGACGGCCTGCTGACGGGTGTGTCGATACCAATCGTGGGAGTGTTGGCGGTGCTGGCATACCTCTCCGGTAACATTATCTATGCCGACTACCTCAACATTATGTATATCCCGAACAGCGGAGAGTTGATGGTCTTTGGTGCGGCGATGTTGGGTGCGCTGATAGGCTTCTTGTGGTACAACTCCTTCCCTGCACAGATTTTTATGGGCGACACAGGCTCACTCGCCGTAGGTGGTATTATCGCAGTTATGGCGTTGTGTATCCGCAAGGAGTTGCTTCTGCCACTGCTCTGCGGAGTATTCCTCGTGGAGGCGGTATCGGTAATGGTGCAGAGGGGCTACTTCAAATATACCAAACGCAAGTATGGCGAAGGTCGCAGAGTATTCCTTATGTCGCCTATCCACCACCACTACCAGAAGAAGGGCATCTTCGAGACGAAGATTATGATACGATTTATGATTGTGTCGATTATCCTTGCGGCACTTACCCTCGTAACCCTCAAAATCCGATAGGCGATGACACGAAAGTTTATAGCAGTCTTGTGTGGCGGTATCAGTGGCTACGGCTCGGCAATACTCGCCAAGAAGCAGGGCTTCGATGTTCTGCTCTCGGATATGGGTGCGATTGCGCCACGCTATCGTGAGCGACTTGACGAGTGGGGCGTGGAGTACGAAGAGGGCGGACACTCGGTGGAGCGCATATTGACCGCCTCGGAGGTTATCAAGTCGCCGGGTATTCCCGACAAAGCCCCTATCGTAAAGGCTCTGCGCGAGAAGGGTGTGCCGGTAATCTCGGAGATGGAGTTTGCCTGCCGCTATATGGGCAAGGCGAAGACAATCTGCATAACGGGCAGTAACGGCAAGACCACAACAACATCGCTTATCTACAAAATCATGAAGGATAGCGGAGCTAATGTGGCTCTCGGCGGAAATATCGGCGAATCGTTTGCCTACTCGGTGGCGACCGCTGAGTACGATTGGTATGTTTTGGAGTTGAGTTCGTTCCAACTCGATGGTATGTTCCGCTTCAAGGCGGATATCGGAGTGTTGATGAATATCACCCCCGACCACCTCGACCGCTACGACTACTCGTTCGAGAAGTATGCGCAGTCGAAGATGCGCATAACGCAAAACCAGACTCCGAGCGACTATTTTGTCTATTCGGCAGATGACGAAACTATTTTGCGCCAACTCGAAGAGTGCGAGATTAAGGGTTGCGAGTTGCCGTTTATGATTGACAACTACATAACGAGCAAATCGGGCGATGCTCACCCTGCCGAAGGCGAAAAGTTTGTGGCAGAGGTTGG
This sequence comes from Alistipes sp., assembly GCA_045596245.1. GTDB lineage: Bacteria > Bacteroidota > Bacteroidia > Bacteroidales > Rikenellaceae > Alistipes. The sequence goes on from JAZOBZ010000021.1 coordinate 2,982, forward strand.
CGAAAACTCACTGACGATAGATATTTCGCAACTCAAAATCAAGGGTAAGCACAACACCTACAACGCTATGGCGGCCGTTTTGGCAACTCTCGCAGCGGGTGTTGAGCCTGAGCAGATTGAGAAATCGTTGTACGACTTTGCGGCTATCGAACACCGCTTGGAGCCTGTCGGAACGAAAGATAATATCGAATATATCAACGACTCGAAGGCTACAAATGTCGATTCGGCTTGGTATGCCCTCGAAAGTATGACACGCCCAACGGTTTGGATTGTGGGCGGCACGGACAAGGGTGCGAGCTATGCCCCACTCTTCGACCTTGCTCGGAAGAAGGTGCATACAATGATATGTATGGGGGTGGATAACAAGCGTCTTGAAGAGTCTTTCGCAGGCGTTGTGCCGACAATTATCTCGTGCCACACCTTTGAGGATGCGATGCAGGCCGTAGTGCGCTCGGCACGCAAGGGCGACACGGTGTTGCTCTCGCCGGCGTGTGCGAGCTTCGACCTCTTCAAGAGCTACGAGCATCGTGGCCGCGAGTTCAAGCAGTGGATAATCGAAAACATCCTTAACAAATAGCAAGTTATGAAGCAAGACGAGCGTGAAATTATCGAGCAGGAGGTGCCTTCGATACTCACCAAGCGAAGATTTCTGCTTGGCGACAGAGTGTTATGGATGATGGTGGTGATGTTCTTCGCTATCTCTATGGTTGTGGTCTACTCGGCCTCTTCGCAGCTCGGCTTCAAGGAGG